>JAYSEC010000007.1:0-35900 GCA_041914085.1 Nocardioides sp. | reverse complement strand
GCAAGTGGCGCGAGCACCTCTACGAGATGGACTACCTCCGCGAGGGCATCTACCTCCGCGCCTACTCCCAGCGCGACCCGCTCGTCGAGTACCAGCGCGAGGGCTTCGACATGTTCGCCGCCATGATGGACGGCATCAAGGAGGAGTCCGTCGGCTTCCTCTTCAACCTCCAGGTGGAGGTCGAGGACGAGGCGGACGCCGGTGCCGAGGGCGAGCCCGAGCAGGTCGGGGTCGCCGCGCCGCAGGTCTCCGCCGCGACGCCGCAGATCGACTTCGCGCAGGCGCAGGCGCACGCGCCGCAGATCCGGGCCAAGGGCCTGGAGAAGCCGTCGCGCCCGCAGAACCTCTCCTACAGCGCCCCGAGCGAGGACGGCGAGGCCGAGGTGCACGCCGAGCAGGCGGCGAGCGACGACCCGTTCGCGGGCGTCGGCCGCAACGCGCTGTGCCCCTGCGGGTCGGGGCAGAAGTTCAAGCGCTGCCACGGCGCACCGGGTGGCGCCACCGGCCGCGCGGTCATCGGCTGAGGCAGCCGGCTCACCCCCAGGTGAGCGCCACGCACTGCCAGCGGTCCCGCACGACCTCGAAGCGTGCGGCGACCGCGCGTGAGCGCCTGCCGTAGCGCACGTGCGCGCTCGCCTCGACCGCGTCGGGGCGGATCAGCGCGGTGCGTACGCCGACCACGACCGGTCGCGCCGGGTTGCCGCCCCGCGCCCGGCCCGGCGTGAGCCCGGCCGCCGCGGTGACGGTCCGGGCACGCTCCGTCAGGTCGTCGTACACCTCCGGGAGGCTGTGGCGCAGCACCTGCGAGACCGGCCGGTCACCGACGGCGATCTCGACGACCGCCTGCAGGTAGCGCCCGACGAAGGCGTCCACCCGGCCACGCGCGACGAGCTCGACGGCCACGAGGTCGTTGGCGTGCGCGCTGCGCAGGCGGGGCCGCGGAGGCGCCGTGCGCGGGGTGAGGTCGAGCGCGAGCGCGCCCTGGACGCTGGCCATCGGGGCCGGCCCGGTCACCCGGAGGGCGATGACCTCGGCGTGGGAGGACTGGTCGGCGTCGCTGGTGCTCATCATCGGTCTCCGTCCGTCGGTGGGGTGGGGTCGGCGGGCAGGCGCAGCGCCTGCCCGGGCAGGATCAGGTCCGGGTCGTCGCCGACCACGTCGCGGTTGGCGCGCCAGATCGAGCGCCAGCCCTCGTCGACCGTCACGTCGGGCGTGGGGTGTGCCCGGGCGATCGACCACAGTGAGTCACCGGGCTGCACGACGTAGGCGCCCGGCGCCTCCCGTGGGGCGGTCGGGGGTCGCGGCTCCCGGCGGGCGGTCGGTGCCGTGGCGCGGTCCGGGAGCGGGAGCCCCGCCAGCAGGTCGGCCCCCTCCCCGCCGACGGCGTGCGCCGGGAGGGCCGGGCCGGCGACGACGGCCGCGCCGCAGGCGACCAGCACCAGGCGCCGGGTGGCGCCCTCGGGCCACGAGGGGCGGTGCCCGACCAGGAGTGCCGCGACGGTGGCGGTGGTGATCACCCACAGCCAGCACAGCGACCCGGCCAGCGCGGTGGCACAGACGGCCACCAACAGGTCCGCGACGTCCGCGCGGGGCCCGGTCGCGCGCCACGCGCCCGGCACGGCGACGGCACCGAGCGCTGACGCGGCCGAGACCGCGGCCCAGACCGCGGCGGGCCGGAGGACTGTGTGAATCGCCCGAGACACGACTCAAACCCTTCGTTTGCTTGCGTTTGCCTCATTCAACGAAGGTTTGATCGGGCTGTCAACGCGTCTTCCACAGGCCTGCGCCGGCTCCGAGAAGGTCTGGCTAGGCTCGCGCCCATGTCCTGGGAGCACGAGCTGTTCGCGCTGTTCGACGACCTCGAGGGGCAGGCGGCTGCGGCGTGGGAGGCCGACCGCGAGGCGGAGCTCGCCGACCGGGCCCGGGCGGAATACGCCTCGGTCACGCTCGCCAGCCGGCTGATGGCCTCGCGGGGGAGGCAGGTCGCCCTCGACCTCCCGCACGTCGGTCGCATCGACGGCAGCCTGGACCGGGTGGGCGACGGGTGGTGCCTCCTCAGTGGCAGCGGCCAGGACTGGATCGTCCCGCTCCGGTCGGTCACCGCCGTCCACGGCGCGAGCGGCCGCTCGGTGCCCGAGGTGGCGTGGTCGGCCGTCGACCGGCTCGGTCTGCGCTCAGCCCTGCGCAGGCTGGCCGATGCCGACGCGCGGTGCCACGTCCACCTCATCGACGGCACCCGGCACGAGGCCCACGTCCACCGGGTCGGCGCCGACTTCCTCGAGGCCCGCGGTCCCCGCGGCGAGCGACTGCTCCTGTCCTATGCCGCGCTGGTGGCCGTGCAACGACGCGAGGGCTAGCGCGTCAGGTCGCCTCGACGTCGTACGGCGGGACCTCGCCCGCCGCCAGCGTGTTCGCGCGGCTCGCGGCCTGCTCGCGGTCGAAGTCGGCCATGGCCTCGCTGATGTGCTTGCGCACGATCGCGCGGGGGTCGAGGTCGCGCAGCTGCAGGTCGGCGTACTCCGGACCGAGCTCGGTGCGCAGCTCGTCGCGCGCGCTGTGCGCGAGCGTGCGGGCGCGATGGAGCAGCTGGGCCGCCTGGCGGGCGAGGTCCGGGAGCTTGTCGGGACCGAGCACGACGACCGCCACCAGGGCGATCACGGCCAGCTCCAGCAGCCCGACGTCGAACATGCCCCGAACCTACAGGTCAGAACCTGTTGGAGGGCGTGAGTCCGAGCTGCATGCCGGCCAGTCCGCGGCCACGACCGGACAGCCGCTCGGCGACCTGCGCGAGCTCGCGGGCCGCGGGGGCCGTGGGGTCGGCCTCGACGATCGGCTTGCCGACGTCGCCGCCCTCGCGGAGCGAGACGTCGAGGGGGATGCGGGCCAGCACCGGGACGTCGTAGCCGAAGCGCTCGGACAGGGTGGCTGCGACCCGGTCGCCGCCGCCCGTGCCGAAGACCTCGAGCCGGTGGTCGTCCTCGGGCGGGCAGTGGGGGCAGGGGAGGTAGCTCATGTTCTCCACGACGCCGACCACGCGCTGGTGCATCATCGAGGCCATCGTGCCGGCGCGCTCGGCCACCTCGGCGGCTGCCTCCTGCGGGGTCGTCACCACGACGACCTCGGCGCTGGGGAGGTGCTGGCCCAGCGAGATGGCGACGTCGCCGGTGCCGGGGGGCAGGTCGAGCAGGAGGGCGTCGAGGTCGCCCCAGTAGACGTCGGCGAGCATCTGCACGAGGGCCCGGTCGAGCATCGGGCCGCGCCACGCCACGACCTGGTCGCGGCGGGGCTTGAGCATGCCGATGGAGATCACCGAGACGCCGCTCGGCGTCGGGACGGGCATGATCAGGTCGTCGACCTGGGTGGGCCGGGTGTCGGCGACGCCCAGCATGGCGGGCACGGAGTGCCCGTAGATGTCGGCGTCGACGATGCCGACCTTGAGGCCCTGGCCGGCGAGGGCGAGGGCGAGGTTGACCGTCACCGACGACTTGCCGACGCCGCCCTTGCCGCTGGCGATCGCGTAGACCTTGGTCAGCGAACCGGGCTGGGCGAAGGGGATCTCGCGCTGGGCGCGGCCGTCGGAGAGGACCTCCTTGAGGCCGGCGCGCTGCTCGGCGGTCATCACGCCGAGGGTGAGGTCGACCGACGCCACGCCGGGCACGGCGGTGACCGCGGCGGTGACGTCGCGGTTGATGGTGTCCTTCAGCGGGCAGCCGGCCACCGTGAGCAGCACGTGGACCGCGACGGAGCCGTCCTCGGCCACCGCGACGGAGTCCACCATCCCCAGGTCCGTGATCGGACGCTTGATCTCCGGGTCGTTGACGGTCGCGAGGGCGTCCATCACCTGCTGCTGCGTGGGGGTGCTCATGATGGTCGAGTCTACGAGCCGCCCCGCAGCGTCACGGCCCCGGCCGGGAAACCTGGTCGGGCGGCGGCTGGTGGTCGCTGGCGACCTCGGGGCGCGACAGCTCCTCGATGTCGCCGAGCAGGCCGCGCAGCTCGGAGCGGAGGAAGTCGCGGGTGGCGACCTCGCCGACCGCCATGCGGAGCGAGGCCACCTCGCGGGCGAGGAACTCCATGTCGGCGTGGGCGCGGGCGTTGGCCTGCCGGTCCTGCTCGGCGACCACCTTGTCGCGCTGCTCCTGGCGGTTCTGCGCGAGCAGGATGAGGGGAGCGGCGTACGACGCCTGCAGGCTGAGCATCAGCGTCAGGAAGATGAACGGGAACTCGTCGAAGCGCAGGTCGGCGGGGGCGAGGGTGTTCCAGGCGATCCACGCCGCAACGAAGCCGGTCATCCACAGCAGGAACTTCGCGGTGCCCATGTAGCGGGCGAACGACTCGGCGAAGACCCCGAAGGCGTCGGCGTCGACCGCGGGACGCCGCACGAGGTGGCGGCGGGTCTCGCGCGGGGTGTCGAGGCGGGGACGCCGGCTCTCGCTCATCGCGCACCCCCGGAGCGGCCGGTGATCGGGCCGGGGCGGGGAGCGCGGTCGCGCCAGCCCTCGGGGAGCATGTGGTCGAGCAGGTCGTCGACGGTGACCGCGCCGAGCAGTCGGCCCTCGTCGTCCACGACCGGCGCGGCGACGAGGTTGTAGGTCGCGAGGTGGGCGGCGACCTCGTCCATCGAGGCGTCGGGGCGCAGCGGGTCCATCGAGTCGTCGAGCGCGGCCGCGACCAGCGTGGAGGGCGGCTCGCGCAGCAGCCGCTGGATGTGCGCCGCGCCCAGCAGCTTGCCGGTGGGTGTCTCCAGCGGCTGGCGGCAGACGTAGACCAGCGCCGCGAGCGCCGGGGTCAGCTCGGGGTTGCGCACGTGGGCGAGGGCGTCGGCGATCGTGGCGTCGGGGGAGAGGATCACCGGCTCGGGCGTCATCATCGCGCCGGCGGTGTTGTCGTCGTACGACATCAGCCGCCGCACGTCCTCGGCCTCCTCGGGCTCCATCAGCCCGAGCAGCGTCGCCGCCGTCTCGGGGTTCAGGTCCGCGATGAGGTCGGCGGCGTCGTCGGCCGACATCTCCTCCAGGACGTCGGCGGCGCGCTCGGAGTCGAGGTGCTCGAGGATCTCGACCTGGTCCTCCTCGGGCAGCTCCTCCAGGACGTCGGCCAGCCGCTCGTCGTCGAGGGCCGCGACGACCGCCGTACGGCGCTCGGGCGGGAGGTCGTGGATCATGTTGGCCGCGTCGGCGGGACGCATGTCGTTGAGCGCGGCGATCAGGTGCGTGGCGCCCTGGGTCGGCTCGTGCCGGGTCAGGCCGGTGACGTCGCGCCACTCGACGACGTGGGTCTGGCCCCGCCGGCGGAAGCCCTTGCTGGGCTCCTGCACCGCGACGCGCGACAGCACCCAGTCGCGGTTGCGCGCCTGCTCCATCGCGACGTCGTAGACGACACCGGTGACGCCGCCCTCCTTCGCGGAGTCCTTGATGGTCACCGTGCGGTCGAGCATCTGGCCCATCACGAGCGTCTCGGTCGAGCGCTGCTCGAAGCGGCGCATGTTGAGCAGGCCCGTCGTGTGCACCTGGCCGCTGTCGATGGCCGTGATCCGCGTCATCGGCACGAAGATCCGCCGCCGCCCGAACACCTCGGCGACCATGCCGAGCACCCGCGGCTGGCTCGTCTCCGTGCGGAGCGCGACCACGAGGTCGCGCACCTTGGCCACCTGGTCGCCCTGGGGGTCGAAGATCGGCAGCCCGACGAGCCGGGCCACGAAGACGCGGGTCGGGGTGGTGCTCACGGCCGCAACGTTAGCGTGCGTGAGTCGCCACGGCCGTCACCCGACAACCGGGGCGAGACCGGGTCGGGATGTTACCCTTCCAGACGCAGGAGTCACTCCTGTCACATCGATCGGGGGCCGGGCGCGTGCGCCGGGTGGTTCGGTCGGCCACCTCGAGCGACGCCACTTCCCCGACGACACTGTGAGGCCAGCAACGCCATGTTCGCCACGTCCTTCTCCCTCCGAGCCCTCGGTGTGGTGGTGCCCGCCGTGATCGCGGTCGCGGCAGCCGGCACCCTCGCCGGCACCGCGAGCGGTCCGCACGCGTCCGTCCGCACGGTCGCCGACGAGGTCACCGCGCAGCAGGTCGCCGACGAGCAGGCACGCTCGTCCGCGTCGACCGCCGTGCAGACCACCCCCGCGACGTTCTTCCGCGCCGCCACCTTCAACGTGCTCGGCGCCGACCACACCGCCCCGGGCGGCAACCGCAAGGGCTGGGACTCCGGCGTGGTGCGGATGGACCGCGTGGTGACGCTGCTCGGCGAGCACGACCTCGACGTCGTCGGGTTCCAGGAGTTCCAGCCGCCGCAGGCGGCGCGCTTCCAGGAGCTGATGGGCACCTCCTGGCAGACCTACCCCGGCCTCGACACCAGCACCGGGGCCCCGTCGGTGAACTCCATCGGCTGGCGCACCGACACCTGGCAGCTCCTCGAGGCCCGCACCCTGCCGATCCCGTACTTCTCCGGCGCGCCGAGCCGGATGCCGGCCGTGCTGCTCCAGAACCTCGACACCGGCCGCCGTGCCTGGTTCTTCAACACCCACAACCCCGCGGACACCCGTGGCAACGCCCAGCAGTGGCGCGACGCCGGCTTCGCGATGGAGGTCGCGCTCGCCAACGAGCTGCGCACCGCCTACCCCGACGCCCCGTTCATCTCCTTCGGCGACAAGAACGAGCGCGACGAGTACTACTGCGCGGTCGCGCCGGGCGCCAACCTCTGGTCCGCGAGCGGCGGCTACGTCGAGGGCACCACCTGCTCGCCGCCGGGCGGGGGAGCGATCGACTGGATCATGGGCACCAAGGACGTCTTCTTCAACAGCTACACCCGGGTCTGGAACGACTTCGTCGCCAAGACCAGCGACCACCCGCTCTACACGACGAACGTGGTCGTCCCCGCCTCCGCGCCGGTGACGGCCCAGCACGTGGTCGTCGTCGCGGTGCCCGGCCTGACCTCCACGGTCGTCCGCGGCCTCGGCTCCAAGGCCGCCGAGCTCGAGCGCATGGTCGCCAATGGCGCCTCGACGATGAACGCGCGCACCGTGGTCGAGAGCACCAGCCCCGACGCCAACCTGGTCTCCCTGCTGACGGGTCGCCGGGTCTTCCCGAAGGGCGGTGGGCACGGCGTGGGTGCCAAGGGCAAGAAGCCGGGCACCGTGCACGGCGCTGCCGGGCAGTACGTCTCCAGCATCTTCGACCTCGCCCACAACAACTCCCTCCGCACCAGCTTCGTGGCCGCCCGGCCCGAGGCGCAGCTCGTGCGGACGAGCTGGAACAAGAAGTCGGGGGGCAAGGACCCCTACGGCGTCGACGACGGCACGGCCAAGTTCGACAAGGCCACCGTGCTGCGCGACGACTCCAAGGCCGTGGCGTGGTGGAAGTCCAAGATCGCGCGCCGTCCCTTCGACCTGAGCGTCGTCGAGCTGTCGGGTGCCTACAAGGAGGGCCAGCGCAGCGGCTACACCGGCGACGCCTACCAGCGCGCCGTGCGCAAGGTCTCCCAGAAGGTCGCCTCGATCCGCCGCGGCATCGCGGCGCAGCCGGAGATGAACGGCACCACGCTCCTCGTCGTCGTCGGCACCTCGGGTGCCCAGAAGTCCGGCAAGGGAGCCAAGTCGTGGCCCGAGGGCTACCGGGTGCCGATGTGGGTGACCGGTCCCGGCGTGCCGGCCAACGACGACCTCTACGGCCTGAACCCGTCGCTGTCCTCGCCGTCGAGCGACCAGCCCAACTACTCCGGGATCCAGCCGATCCGCACCGGCGGCGTGGCCAACCTGGTCACCCGCGTGCTGCGGCTGCCGCCGGTCCCGGGCTCGACGATGGACACCGACCAGCGGTTCCAGATCTTCGACCCGCTCAGCCTCCCGGGGGCCTGACCTCGCGAGACCGTCGTCACCTGCCGACTTCCTCGTTCGCTGGGCGTGGTAGGACACTTCCCGTTACGCTGATGCCTCGAGCCTCGGGCGGGGATGGCGCCGTGCCTGCCTCAGTCGGCTCCTGAGCCAGAAGGTGACCGTGACCCGCAGGAAGCTCCCCGCGCTCCCGAGCGCGCTCCGGACGCCCCCTGAGTGGCTGGTCCCCGGCCTGGTCGTGGTGGTCCTCGCGGGCCTGCTGTGGTTCTCGTTCGGCACCGGCCCCGATGGTCCGCAGGGCTCGATCGGGCTGGGTGCCCAGTCCACCGGCTCGGGCGACCGCGCCGGAGACCACGCCGACACCGACGACCTCGACCGCGGTGAGGCCGACGGGACCGACGAGGCCGACGACGCTGACGGCGACGGGGACAAGGCCGGGCGCGGCACCGAGCCGCCGGCCGCCGAGCCCACCTCCGCCACCACCTCGCCGGCCCTCGAGCGCTCGGTGCGCCGCTTCGAGCAGGCCCAGCGCCGGCTCGCCGAGCAGGTCAACCAGCAGCTGGAGCGGCGTACGGCACCGTTCTCGTTCCGCGTCGCGACCTTCAACCTGCTCGGTGACTCGCACACGGGTCCCGGCGGCAACAAGCCGGGCTTCCCCGACGCAGGTCCCCGGATGGACATGGCGATCTCCGCGCTGCGCCGCAGCGCCGTCGACGTGGTCGGCTTCCAGGAGATGGAGTCCTCCCAGTACTCCATGTTCAGCTCCCGGGCCGGGGAGTACTCCCTCTACCCGGGCCTGGCGATGGGCGACAAGTCGGTGCGCTTCAACATCGCCTGGCGCTCGAGCATGTGGCAGCTGGTCGACGCGCACACCCTCTCCATCCCGTACGCCGGCGGCAGCCGCATCGAGATGCCCGTGGTCCTGCTGGAGTCGACCTCCACCGGCCGCCAGGCGTGGTTCGCCAACTTCCACAACCCCGCCGACACCCCCCGGCTCGGCAACAACGCCCGCTGGCGCTCCGAGGCGGCCTCCATCGAGATCTCCCACCTGACCGCACTCCACCAGGAGCAGGGCATCCCGGTCATCGCGACCGGCGACTACAACGAGCGCGAGGAGATCTTCTGCCGGTTCACCGCGGGTGGGGTCTTCTCCGCGGCGGCCGGCGGCAGCAGCGCAGGTGGCTGTGCACCCCCCAGCGGCATGCAGGTCGACTGGATCTTCGGCTCGACCGGGGTGGAGTTCGACGGCTACGCCGTCACGGGCGTCGGCCAGGCGTCCGACCACAACCTGGTGAGCTCGGGAGCGACGCTGCTCCCCGGCGGGTGACCGGGTCAGCCACCCGGCACCCCGTCGATATACTCCGCGCTGTGAGACCCCTGACCGCGTTGCGCCTTCGTGGCGCGCCGGAGGTCCGGGGCATCGACGTCGACGGCGTGCACCTCGCCGGCCGTCGCGAGCGGCTCGTCGACGTCTCCTTCGGCGACCGGCGCATCTGGTCGTTCTGGCTCCAGCGCGACGGCGAGGAGGAGGACGGCGGCCGTGTGGTGCGCTGGCCCAAGCCGCTGCGGCCCTTCCTCGACGGCGTCGCCGACCTCACCCTGACCGACGCCGCGTCGGGGGAGGAGATCTTCTCCGGCGACGTCCGCTTCGGCACCGGCAGCAGCCCCATCGAGGTCGTCAACGCCGCCGGACGACCCCTCGCGATCGACAAGTCCCTCAAGCTCGTCGAGACCTTCGACACCCGCGACGCGGCGCAGGTCGAGCCGCTGCTCGACGCGATCGAGGAGGTGCTGGGCGCCCTCCGGGAGGCCGGCGTGCAGCCGTTCCTCGCCTACGGCACGGCGCTGGGCGCCGTCCGCGACGGCGGCCTGATCGGGCACGACAGCGACGCCGACCTCGGCTACGTCAGCGACCGGGACCACCCCGTCGACGTGATCCGCGAGTCCTTCCGGCTGCAGCGCACGCTGACCGACATGGGCTACCGGGTCACCCGCTACTCCGCGATCGCGTTCAAGGTCCACGTCGAGGAGAGCGACGGCCTCGACCGCGGGCTCGACGTGTTCGGCGGCTTCATGCGCGACGGCATCCTCTACCTCATGGGCGAGATCGCGGTGCCCTTCGAGCGGTCCTGGATCTACCCGCTCGGCTCGGCCACCCTCGAGGGCCGCACGTTCCCGGTCCCCGCCGACACCGACAAGTTCCTGACGGTCACCTACGGCCCCGGCTGGCGGGTGCCCGACCCGGCCTACAAGTTCACCACCCCGGCCAGCACGATCGAGCTGTTCAACGGCTGGTTCCGCGGGATGCGCACCGGTCGCGCGGGCTGGCACGGCTACTTCAAGCGCACCGCCGGGCAGGCCGTGCGCGAGTCCGCGGTCGCCCACCTCGTCGCCGAGCGGCAGCCCGACCTGGCGACGTACGTCGACATCGGCTGCGGCCGCGGTGCCGACGTGGCCTGGTTCGCCGACCGGGGCACCCGGGCCGTGGGCCTGGACTTCCAGCCCTACGCCTACGGCCCGGAGGCGGAGCGCCGCGCCGGCGACGACCGCGTCGTGTTCCAGCTGTTCAACCTCCTCGAGCTGCGCCACGTGCTCGCCGTGTCGGCATGGGTGGCCCGGATGCCCGGCCCGCGCGCGGTGGGCTGCGTGCACGTCGTCGAGCGCCTCGGCCGGCGAGGTCGCCTCAACATGCTCCGGTCCGCGCGGATGATGCTGGCCGGCACGACGGGCTCGCTCTACCTCCAGTTCCTGAGCGAGCGCGGCCGCGACGGCTACGCCCGCCGGACCGGCGTACGCCAGGCCCTCGCGGTCGACGTGGTGCGCGCCGAGGTCGCGGAGTCCGGGGGCCGGGTGCTGGAATGCGTCGAGGAGCACGTCTCGGGTGGCTCGGACAGCTCCCGGGTCTGCCGCATGGTCATCGACTGGAGCTCCTGACGTGGTGCTCGAGAAGTGGGAGTTGTGATGTTCGGACGGGTGAAGTCGCGTCGCGCCGGTGGCGGTGACCTCGAGGCGAGGGTCGCCGCGCTGGAGGCGGCCGTGCAGGAGAACCGTGCCCTCAACGTGCGGCTGGCCGAGCTGACCGACGTGGTCACCGAGCTGCTGCTGCCCGTCGCGGCCCGCGACGAGGAGAGGCTCGAGGAGATCCTGGCGAAGTACCGCGGGGACTTCTCTTGAGCCGCGCCCGACACGTTCCCCGTCGGGCCTTCCTCCACATCGGTCTGCCGAAGACCGGCACGACCTACCTCCAGCACGTCCTGTGGGGCAACCGCGACCGGTTGCGCAAGGACGGCGTGCTGCTGCCCGGCTTCGGGCACCGCGAGCACCTCTGGGCGGCCCTCGACCTGCAGGAGCGGCCCCGCCTGGCCAAGCGCCACGCGAAGGCGCCGGGCAGCTGGCAGCGCCTGGTCGACCAGGCGCTGGGCAGCGACCAGGACGTGCTGCTGACCCACGAGTTCCTGTGCGGCGCGAGCGCCGAGCAGGCGGCCCGGGCGATCACGTCCTTCGGTGACGCCGAGGTCCACCTGGTGGTCACCGCCCGCCCGTCCGCCGACGTCGTGTCGGCCGGATGGCAGGAGTCGGTCAAGAACGGCAGCACCGTCGACCTCGACGCCGTGATGGCCGGGAAGTCCGCCGGTGGGCCCGAGTTCAGCATGCGCACCTGGGACCTCGCGGGGGTGCTGGAGCGGTGGACCCCCGACCTGCCGCCCGAGCGGGTGCACGTGCTGGTCATGCCCGGCCCCGACGAGCCGCGCGACGCCCACTGGCGGCACTTCGCCGACGTCCTCGGTGTCGACCCGGCCGGGTACGACGCCCCTGCCGAGTCCCTGAACCCGGCGCTGGGGATCGTCCAGATCGAGCTGCTGCGACAGGTCAACAAGCACCTGACCGGCTACTCGGCGCGCGACCGCGGGGTCTGGATCCGCGGCTACCTCGCCGAGGACCTGCTCGCCGGCCAGGAGCGCGAGCGGGGCCGGCTGCCCGCCCAGTACCTCGACCGGGTCGCCGAGCTGGACCGGGCAGCGGTCTCGCTGATCACCGACCGGGGGTTCGACGTCAGGGGCGACCTCGCCCGTCTCACCGCCTCGCAGCACGGGGCGACGGGCGCCGCGCGGGTGCCCGAGAGCGTCTCGCCGGAGGAGCTTCTCGAATCGGCGGGCCGTCTCGTCGCTGCTATCGTGGCCGACGTTCGCGCGAGCACAGGTGATGTGCCGCCACGGTTCCGCGGGAACCTCTGACTCGGGCACACGACCGTGCCATGTAGGAGTAATTCGACGTGCGTCACAAGATCCTGTCCCTGTTCACCGTCTGGGGCCTCGCCGCCAGCCTCATCGTCCCGGCCGTCGCCGCCGGTGCGCTGACCGCGGGCGCGAGCGCCGCTGCACCGGCAGCGGCCCAGCCCGCCGCCCAGCCCGCGGCGCCGGCCGCGCGCAAGCCGGGCAAGCCGAACAAGAAGTGGAAGGTCCCCGTCGGGCCGAAGTTCAACAACCCGATGATCCCCAAGGACCGGTTCGTCATCGAGCGCCACATCCTGCGGGCCATCCGCAACACGCCCAAGGGCGAGAAGATCATCATCTCGGCCTACTCGCTCGACCGGCAGGTCTTCGCCGACGAGCTGATCCGCGCGCACAAGCGCGGGGTCAAGGTGCAGGTGCTGCTCAACGACCACCTCGTCCCCAACGCCCAGGTGCGCATCCAGCGGGTGCTGGGCCACAAGACGAAGAAGTCGAGCTTCCTCAAGCGCTGCGTCTCGGGCTGCCGCGCGGACGAGAACGAGTACAACAACCTGCACAGCAAGTTCTACCTGTTCAGCCGCACCGGCCGGAACCGCAACGTGGTCATGCTCGGCTCGCAGAACATGACGCTCAACGCGGTGCGCTGGCAGTGGAACGACCTCTGGACCACGGTCGGCAAGAAGCAGCTCTACGACCAGTTCGTGACCCTGTTCAACGACATGCGCCCCGACTGGGACCGCCGCCGCGCGACGTACTCGTTCTGCGAGGACGGGCTGAACTGCCCCGCGGGCGACCAGCAGAAGTACTTCAACACGGTCTTCCCGCGCTACACCACGCCGCAGACCGACATCATCATCGACATCCTCAACAACGTGCAGTGCGTCTACACCGACGCCGCCGGGGCGCAGAAGCGCACCCTGCTGCGCCTGTCGATGCACACCATGCGCGGCAACCGCGGCAACTACATCGCCGACAAGCTCCGCGAGCTGTACGCCAACGGCTGCAACCTGCGCGTCAACTACGGCCTGATGGGCTTCTACACCAAGCAGCACATCGGTGCCCCGACCGCCCGCGGTCGCGTCCCGCTGCGCTCGACCGGCTTCAACCTCGTCGACGACCCGGTGTCCACCACCACTGTCGACGAGGAGGAGCCGGAGAACATCGAGCGCTACACCCACCAGAAGTACTTCGTGCTGCGTGGCTCCTACCGCGGCAACGTCGACAGCAACATCGTGTGGACGGGGTCGACCAACTGGTCGAGCCTCGGCACCCCGCAGGACGAGATCCTGTTCGCGATGCACGGGCGCCAGATGGTGCGCGACTACCTGAAGAACTTCAACCTGATGTGGCAGAAGCCCTACAGCCGCGACGCCTACACCACGACGTACTCCGAGTGGAAGATGGTCAACGGCCGTCGCGTCGGCACGCAGCCGGTGACCACGATCGAGCCCGACGGGCTCAAGGCCGGCGGACCCACGTGGGAGGACGACTGACCCGAGGGCGGGCCGCGGTCCGGGAGGTCACTCCTGGAACGCGGCGTCCTCGGCGGGCAGCAGCGACTCGGCGAGCGCGCGGACCTCGTCGGGGGAGGCGCCCTGCAGCACGACGGTGCTGCCCTTGAGGTCGAGCGCGAGCACGTCGAGGCCGTCGTCGGCCTGCCAGGCCGACCAGGTGCCGGTGCCGTAGTCGGAGAGGTCGACCTCGTCGGCGGGCGTCAGGCCCGTGGCGTCGGCGAGGGCGTCCTCGGCGGTGCCGGGGAGCTGGTCGAGGACCACCTCGCCGGTGGGGCTGGTGAACTCCATGCGCCACCACTGCGGGTCGGCGACGTAGCCGCCGCCGACGGTGGTCCACCCGTCGGGCAGCACGGTCGGGACCATCGTGATCAGGTCGTCGCCCACCGCCTGCAGCGCGGCCTTGCGGTAGCGCGGCTTGACCGCCGGCTCCTCGCCGAAGTCGACGAACGTGACCTCGGTGGGCTCCTCGGAGGGCTCCGTGGACGGTTCCGCGCTGGAGCTCGGGCTCGCCGACGTGCCCACCTCCGGGTCCTCGGCGGTGTCGTTCCCGTCGCTGCAGGCGCTGGTCACGAGGGCGAGCGATGCGGCGAGGGCGGCTCCGGAGCTCAGTGTCAGTCGCATGCGCCCCATGGTCTCACGAGCCGTGTGACCTCTCTCTCGGCTCGCAGGCCTGCCCAGGTGAACGGGTGATAACTAGACTCCCCAGCGTTCCGCCCACGAGCGCACAGGAGCCACCGCATGCCCCGCCTCTGCCAGACCGACGGCCTCTCCGAGGACCAGAGCGAGATCCTGAAGGCGGTGCGCCAGTTCGTGGACGAGCAGATCATCCCGGTGGCCCAGGACCTCGAGCACGCGGACGAGTACCCGCAGGAGATCATCGACGGGCTCAAGGAGCTCGGCGTGTTCGGGCTGACGATCCCCGAGGAGTTCGGCGGCCTGGGGGAGTCGCTGCTGACCTACGCGCTGGTGGTCGAGGAGATCGCGCGCGGGTGGATGAGCGTCTCGGGGGTGATCAACACCCACTTCATCGTGGCCTACATGCTGATCCAGCACGGCACGCAGGAGCAGAAGGAGAAGTACCTCCCGCGGATGGCGACCGGCGAGGTCCGCGGCGCGTTCTCGATGTCCGAGCCCGGGCTCGGCAGTGACGTGTCGGCGGTGTCGACGAAGGCCACGCGGGCCGAGGACGGGTCGTACTCCATCACCGGGCAGAAGATGTGGCTGACCAACGGCGCCACCTCGACGCTGGTGGCGGTGCTGACCAAGACCGACGAGGGCGCCGAGAGCGTCTACAAGAACATGACGACGTTCCTGGTCGAGAAGGAGCCCGGCTTCGGCGAGACCGCCCAGGGCGTCACCGTGCCCGGCAAGATCGAGAAGATGGGCTACAAGGGCGTCGAGACCACCGAGCTCATCCTCGAGGGCCACCAGATCGGCGCCGAGCAGATCCTCGGCGGCGAGCCCGGCAAGGGCTTCTTCCAGATGATGGACGGCGTGGAGGTCGGCCGCGTCAACGTCGCGGCCCGCGCCTGCGGCCTGGCCTGGCGCGGCTTCGAGCTCGCCATCGCCTACGCCCAGCAGCGCAAGACCTTCGGCAAGCCGATCGCCGAGCACCAGGCGGTGCTGTTCCGGCTCGCGGAGATGGCCACCAAGGTCGAGGTCGCGCACACCATGATGGTCAAGGCCGCGCGCCTCAAGGACACCGGCCAGCGCATGGACGTCGAGGCCGGCATGGCCAAGATGGTCGCCAGCGAGTACGCCAACGAGGTCGTGGAGGACTCGTTCCGCATCCACGGCGGCTACGGCTACTCCAAGGAGTACGAGATCGAGCGCCTCATGCGCGAGGTCAAGTTCATGCTCATCGGCGAGGGCACCTCCGACATCCAGAAGATGATCATCGGCCGCAGCCTGCTCAAGGACTACCAGCTCCGCTAGGCGCCGTCGGCCGCGTCGGCCGCGGCCAGCGCCTCGCTGGCCGCCTCGACGACGTCGGGGGACAGGACGTGCTCGATGGCGAGCGCCGACGCCCCGAGCACGGCGGCCTCGCCGCCCGCCCGTGAGGTGACGATGCGCAGGTGCTCGGTCGCCAGCGGCAGCGACCGCTGGTAGACCGACTCGCGGATCCCGGCGAGCAGGTGCTCGCCCGCGCCCGCGACCTGCCCGCCGATCACCACGACCGACGGGTTGATGAGGTTGACCATCGTCGCCACGACCTCCCCGATGTCGCGACCCGCCTGGCGTACGACGGCCATGGCCGGCTGGCTGCCCGCGCGCACCAGCTCCACGACGTCGCCCCCGGTCTCGGCCTCCTCGCCCAGCTGGCGGACCGCTGCGGCCAGCGCAGGCCCCGCGGCGACCGCCTCGAGGCACCCGGTGTTGCCGCAGCGGCAGACCACCTCGTCGGCCCCCGGCACGCGCACGTGCCCGAGGTCGCCCGCGGTGCCCTGCGCGCCGCGCTGGAGCACGCCGCCCGTCACGATGCCGGCACCGATGCCGGTGGCGACCTTGATCAGCACGAGGTCGTCGACGTCGCGCAGGTGCTGGCGGCGCTCGCCCAGCGCCATGATGTTCACGTCGTTGTCGACCAGCACCGGCACGGGGTAGACCTCCTGGAGGTGCCCCGGCACGTCGTAGCGGTCCCAGCCGGGCATGATCGGCGGGTTGATCGGGCGCCCGGTCGAGTGCTCGACGGGCCCGGGCAGGCCGATGCCGATCGCGCCGAGGTCGCTCAACGGGCGGTCGGTGCGGGCCACCAGGTCGCGGACGGACTCCACCACCCACCCGAGCACGACCTCGGGGCCCTCGGTGACCGCGATCCGCGCGTCGACCTCGCCCAGGATGGCGCCGTCGAGGTCGGTCAGGGCGGCGCGGACGTGGGTGGCCCCGATGTCGACGCCCACCACCAGCCGCGCGCTCCGGTTGAGCGCGAACAGGGCAGGCGGGCGCCCGCCGGTGGAGCGTGCCCCGCCGAACGGGGCGATCAGCCCGAGCCGGGTCAGGGTGTCGATCCGGGTGGCGACGGTGGACCGGGCGAGGCCGGTCGCCTCGGCCAGCTGGGCGCGGGTCCACGGCCTCCCGTCGCGGAGGAGGTCGAAGAGTTCACCCGTGCGCACGGCCGGAGTCAAGCACAGACGGGACTTTGAACACCAGACCCAAGACTTTTGAAAGGTTCTCGACAAAAGCCGGTGACGCATGCCACAGTGACGCCGTGCCCGCTACCGCTCCGCCCGCTCCGGTCCTGGTCGCCTCCGGCATGACCAAGAGCTTCTTCGGCAACACCGTGCTGGCCGACCTCGACCTGGCCCTCGAGCCGGGCGTCGTGCACGGGCTGGTGGGGGAGAACGGCGCGGGCAAGTCGACGCTGATGAAGATGCTGGCCGGGGTCCACACGCCCGACCGGGGCACCATCGAGGTCGGCGGCGAGCAGGTCTCGTTCACCCACCCCGTGCAGGCCCAGCGTGCCGGCGTGTCGACGGTCTTCCAGGAGTTCAACCTGCTGCTCGAGCGCACCATCGCCGAGAACATCTGGCTCGGCCGCGAGCCGCGCCGCTTCGGCCAGGTGGGCCCGGTCGACACCGCTCGCATGCGTCGCGACACCGACGAGCTCCTGTCGGGACTCGGGGTCGCCGGGCTGCGGGCCGGCACGCTCGTGCGCAGCCTGTCGGTCGCCGAGCAGCAGATCGTCGAGATCGCCAAGGCGGTGAGCTTCGACGCCAAGGTGATCCAGATGGACGAGCCCACGGCCGCCCTCGCCGACCACGAGGTCGAGCTGCTCTACACGATCATCCGCCGCCTGACCGACCGCGGAGTCGCCATCGTCTACGTCTCGCACCGGCTCAAGGAGATCTTCGACCTCTGCCAGACGATCACGATCCTCAAGGACGGCCAGCACGTCGCCACCCGCCCGGCCGCCGAGCTGTCCGAGGCCGAGCTGGTCCGCCTCATGGTCGGCCGCCCGCTGACGACGTACTTCCCGGAGAAGCCCGAGGACGCCGTTGTGGGTGAGGTGCGCCTGGCACTCGACGGGGTGGGCAACGGCTACGTCGACGACGTCTCGCTGGAGGTGCGCGCGGGAGAGATCGTCGGCATCGCCGGCCTCCAGGGCTCCGGCCGCACCGAGCTGCTGGAGACGATCTTCGGGGTGCACCGCGTGGCCCGCGGCCAGGTCACCCTCGACGGCGCGCCGCTCGAGGTCGCCAGCCCCCGCCAGGGCGTGCGCGCCCGGCTCGCCTTCATCACCGAGGACCGCAAGGCCAAGGGCCTCGCGCTCAACCAGTCCATCCTCGACAACGCGCTCGGCGTCGTCCGCTCGGTCTTCCCGCGCCGCACCGGCGCGGCTCGCCGGGAGATGCCGGGCGTGCTGTCCGGTCTCGACGTCGCCGCGGCGAGCCTGGGCCAGGAGGTGCAGTTCCTCTCGGGCGGCAACCAGCAGAAGGTCGTGCTGGCCCGCTGGCTCAGCATCGACCCGCTGGTCGTGCTCATGGACGAGCCCACACGCGGCATCGACGTCGGGGCCAAGCACCGGGTCTACGAGCTGATGCGCGAGCTGACCCGGAAGGGCGTGGCCGTGCTGATGGTCTCCAGCGAGCTGCCCGAGGTGATCGGGATGTCCGACCGCATCCTGGTGATGCGCGACGGCAGGCTCGCCGGCGAGCTCCCGGCCGGTGCGAGCGAGGAGGCCGTGCTGGCCATGGCCACGGGCGCAGCCACGGACGGCGAGGCGGCATGAGCGCGACGACCGACCACGGCACCGGGACCCCGGAGCCCGCCGCGGAGCCCCAGGAGTCCGTACGCCGCCGGCGCGCCGCGCGCCCGCGGACCGAGCGCCGCCGCCTCGACTCGACCGGCCTGATCTACCTCGTGCTGGTCTGCGTCGTCGCGGTCTCGGCCGTGCTCACCGGCGTCGAGGGCCGCAACTTCTTCAGCCAGGGCAACGTGTGGGCCGTCCTCACCGCGATGAGCGTCCTCGGCCTGATCGCCATCGGCCAGACGCTGGTGATCCTCGTGGGCAGCCTGGACCTGTCGGTGCCCTACGTCGTCAGCCTCGCGACCGTGGTCGCGGCCGGCGGCATGAAGGGCCTCGACGGCAACATCCCTGCCGCGGTGGTCAACACGCTGGGGCTGTGCGCCGTGATCGGCCTCGTGATGGGGCTGCTGGTGAGCCTCCTGCACGTCCACGGCTTCATCGCCAGCCTCGGCATCGGTCTCGTCGTGAGCGGCTACCTCGGCACCAACTACCAGGGCAGCCACGGCTCCGCCGCCCCCGACCTGCGGCTCCTGGGGCGCAGCGGCATCGCGGGGTGGATCCCCACCGCGTTCATCGTGCTCCTGGTCTGCGCGGCGCTGGTGACCCTGCTGCTGCGCTACACCCGGCTCGGCCACCACCTCTACGCGATCGGCGGCAACCGCGAGGTCGCCCGGATGTCGGGGGTGCGGACCGCCCTTCCCGTGGTCTCCGCCCACGTCCTCTGCTCGGTGCTGGCCGGACTCGCCGCGCTGCTCCTCCTGTCCCGCACCGGCGTCGGGTCGCCGACGATCGGGTCGCAGGGACGCTACGACCTGCTGTCCATCGCCGCCGTGGTGCTCGGCGGCACCCTGCTCGCCGGCGGCAAGGGCAGCGTCGTCGGCACGATGGGCGGCGTCGCCATCTTCGCGGTGCTCGACAACGTCATGGGCGTCATGGAGGTCAACCCGTTCCTCAAGGACTTCGTCCGCGGGCTCGTGATCGTGCTGGCGGTCGCCGTCTACGCGCGTCGCAGCGTCGTACGCCGCCCTCCGCGCTTCGGTGCGTCGAGGCCGCTCCTCCCAGTCCCGTCCGCGAAGGGCACGTCCACACCAGGGGAGCAGGCATGAGCGCCACCACCTCCGCCACCGGCTCCGGCGGCACCGCGGGTCGCACGCTGCCGCTGAGCGAGGGCTCGATCGTCCAGCGGCTGGTGCGCGGCGCCGTCACCCCGGGAGGGGCGGTCTTCATCCTCGCCGCCGTCCTCTTCGTCGCAGTGGTCTGGGCGAACCCCTCCTTCGGCGACCCGCCGCAGCTGATCCGCTTCATCGGTCGCACCGCGCCGATCGCGATCGCCGCGATGGGGCAGTACTACGTGATCGTCTCGGGGGAGTTCGACCTCTCCATGGGAGCCGTCATCGCCACCCAGGTCGTGATCGCCGGCAACTACATCGGTGACGACGAGGGACGCGTGCTGCCGGCCATCGCGCTGATGCTGCTGATCGGCGTCGCCGTCGGCCTGGTCAACGGCCTCGCGACCACGCTGCTGAAGGTCCCGAGCTTCATCGTCACCCTCGGCACCATGCTGGCCCTGGGCGGGCTCGTCCGGTTCCTGACCGGAGGCGCGGCCACCGGCAACCCCGTGGACACGTTCCGCGAGATCGGCCGCGGCGGCATCCAGGACGTCCCGGTCGTCGAGGTGCTGCCCTACCCGGTGATCATCCTCGCGGTCATCATGGCCGCCGGCGTGTGGCTGATGCGCTCGCCGTTCGGGCGCACGATCATCGCCACCGGCGACAACCCGGACGCCGCGGCCCTCGCCGGCGCGCACGTGTGGTGGGTCAAGACCCGGGCCTTCATCCTGTCCTCGCTCTCGGCCACGGTCGCCGGCATCCTGCTCGTGGGGTACGCCGGTGTGCACCCGTCGGTGGGCGCCGGCTACGAGTTCCAGGCCATCACCGCGGTGGTCCTCGGCGGTGTCGTCCTCGGCGGCGGCCGGGGGTGGCTGCTCTCGGCCGCCGCGGGTGCCTTCGCGCTCGAGCTGCTCTTCTCGTTCCTCAACTTCCAGGAGGTCGAGTCCACCTGGAGGCCGACGGTGCAGGGCGTGATCATCATCCTCGCCGTCGCCGCTGCCGGCCGCGCCTGGTCCGTGGGCCGGCGCCCCGCCCGTACGTCTCGACCCGCTCCACCCGCTGCACCCGCACCATCACCCACCACTGCCCGCCCGGGCACTGAAACAGGAGAAATCTGATGCGCCGAAAGATGCACCGCGCGCCGATGGCCGTGGCCTCGGCACTGCTGCTCGGGGTGTTCGCCACGTCCTGCAGCACCGAGGACCCGACGGACGCCGGTTCCGGGACCGACGACACGTCGGAGACCTCGGAGTCCCCCGACGCCTCCGAGAGCGCCGAGGAGGGTGGCGAGCAGGAGTGGTTCGACCAGGCCGTCTACGACGAGCAGTACGAGCAGCGCTCGGCGACCTTCGAGGGCGACCCGGAGACGCCGTGGCTGCAGTACATCGACGGGGAGATGACCGACACGTCCGAGTACAAGTCCGACAAGGCCGGCAAGGCGTGCTTCGCCAACGCCTCGATCTCCAACCCGTGGCGCCAGACCGGCTGGATCACCATGAACCAGCAGCTCGAGGCCCTGCAGGAGGAGGGCGTCATCTCCGAGATGGAGACGCGCGACGCCGGTGACGACGACAACACGCAGATCGCCGACATCGACTACTTCATCTCCGAGGGCAACTGCGACGCCTTCATCATCTCGCCCAACTCCACCGCCGCCATGACCGACGCGGTCGAGCGTGCCTGCGAGACCGGCAAGCCCGTCATCGTCTTCGACCGCGGCGTGCAGACCGACTGCGCCACCACCTTCATCCACCCGATCGGTGGCTTCGCGTGGGGCATCGACACCGCGGAGTTCCTCATCGACAACCTCGAGGAGGGCGACAAGGTCGTCGCGCTGCGCATCCTGCCCGGCGTCGACGTGCTCGAGCAGCGCTGGGCCGCGGCCGAGAAGCTCTTCGAGGAGAACGGCATCGAGGCGGTCGACTTCTTCACCGGCGCCGACCCGACGGAGATCAAGACCTTCATCACCGACGAGCTCAACAAGGGTGAGGTCCAGGGCGTCTGGATGGACGCCGGTGACGGCGCCGTCGCCGCGATCGAGGCCTTCGAGGACTTCGGCGCCGACCTGCCGGTCATGACCGGTGAGGACGAGATGAGCTTCCTGCGCAAGTGGGAGGAGACCGGCCTGACCGGCCTCGCCCCCGTCTACAGCAACTTCCAGTGGCGCACCCCGCTCCTCGCGCTCCAGAAGATCTGGGCCGGCGAGGAGGTCCCGAAGGAGTGGGTCCTGCCGCAGGTCCCGATCACCGAGGACGAGCGCGCGGACTACCTCGAGGCCAACGAGGGCATGCCCGACGGCCACTACGCCAAGTTCGGCGGCGAGGACCTGCCGGGCTACCCCGAGGTGTGGCAGGAGCGCCAGATCCCCTGATCGGCCCGCACCACCCCTGACTGTCGGGGGGGCGGGGGCCCCGCCCCGCCCCCCCACCCAACCCCCCCCCGGTGCCAACCCCCCGGTCCAACCCCCGGTCCGGCCGCGCCCCCCCCCCCCCCCCCCCCCCCGGGGTGGGCCACCCCCCCCCCCCCCCCGCCCGCCCCCCCCCCCCCCCCCGCGCGGGGGGGGGCGGCCCCCCCCCCCCCCCCCCCCGACACTCCACCCGCTCGTTCCATCCGCTCGTTCCATCCGCTCGTTCCACCTCCCGCCCGGAAGGACGGCCACCGCATGCGCGCGATAGGCGTCAACACGTGGGTCTGGACCTCCCCCCTCACCGATGCCGACGTGGGCGGGATGCTGGGCCGCATCGCCGGCATGGGGTTCGACGCCGTCGAGCTGCCGCTCGAGAACCCCGGCGACCTCACGGTCCCGGTCGTCTCCGAGGTGCTCGCCGAGACGGGGCTGAGGCCGTGCGTCGTCGGCGCGATGGCACCCGGACGCGACCTCGTGGACGCGTCGGCCGTCGCCGACACCCAGGACTACCTCCGTGCCTGCATCGAGTTCGCGGCCGGCATCGGTGCCACCGCGGTGTGCGGCCCGTTCTACGCCGCCACCGGCCGGGTGTGGCGGATGGACGCCGACGAGCGGGCGGCGGCCTACGCCGACCTGCGCCGGCACCTCGCGCCCCTCGTCGACGACGCCGTGGCGAGCGGCGTACGCCTGGGCATCGAGCCGCTCAACCGCTACGAGACCTCGCTGGTCAACACCGTCGAGCAGGCCCTGACCGCGCTGGAGCCGCTGCTCGGCGAGGGACTCGGGCTGGCGCTGGACACCTACCACCTCAACATCGAGGAGCGCTCCAGCGCCGATGCGATCCGCACGGCCGGGACGCACCTCGCGCACGTCCAGGTGTGCGGCAGCGACCGCGGCGCCCCCGGCGGCGACCAGACCGACTGGCCCGCGCTCGTCGCGGCCCTCGACGAGGTGGGCCACGACGGCCCGCTCGTCATCGAGAGCTTCACCGCCGACAACGCCTCCATCGCCACCGCCGCCTCCATCTGGCGGCCGCTGGCACCCACCCAGGACGACCTGGCCCGCGACGGGCTGGCCTTCCTCCGCTCGCTCGGCTGAGCGACCACAGTCAGGAGATCGACGTGACCACCCCACCGAGCGCCGCCCCCACCGCCCCGGGCGTCGCCGTCATCGGCTACGCCTTCATGGGCAAGGCGCACTCCCACGCCTGGCGCAACGTCGCGGCCCTGCGTCCCGGCGCCCCCGGCGTACGTCGTCAGGTGCTCGTCGGGCGGGACGCCGACGCCGTCGCCGTGGCGGCGGCCCAGTACGGCTGGGCGGAGTCGGCGACCGACTGGCGCGCGGTCCTCGAGCGCGACGACATCGACGTGGTCGACGTCTGCGTTCCCGGCCACCTGCACGCCGAGGTCGCCATCGCCGCCCTCGAGGCGGGCAAGCACGTGATTGCCGAGAAGCCGTTGGCGAACAGCCTGGCGGAGGCGGAGAAGATGGTGGCGGCGGCCCGTGCGGCCCGCGCCCACGGCGTGCAGTCGATGGTCGGCTTCAACTACCGCCGCGTCCCCGCCCTGGCGCTGGCGCGGCAGCACGTCGCCGCCGGCCGGATCGGGAAGGTGCGCCAGGTGCGCATCGCCTACCTCCAGGACTGGCTGGCCGACGAGAACGCCCCGATGACGTGGCGGCTGAGGCGCGAGCTCGCCGGCTCCGGTGCCCTCGGCGACCTCGCCTCCCACGCGGTCGACCAGGTCCGCCACCTCCTCGGCCAGGAGGTGACCGGGGTCAACGCGCTGACGGAGACCTTCGTCCGCCGCCGCGCGGGCGCCGACGGCCCGGAGGAGGTGACCGTCGACGACGCGGCGTGGAGCACGCTGCGCACCGACGGCGGGGCCGTGGTCAGCCTCGAGGTGTCGCGCATGGCGAGCGCCCGCAAGAACGCCTTCGGCATCGAGGTCTACGGCAGCTCGGGCGCGCTGCGCTTCGACCTGGAGTCCCTGAACCACCTCGACGTCGCGCTCGACGGCGCCGACAGCTTCAGCCGCGTGCTCGTCACCGAGCCCGACCACCCCTACCTCGACGGCTGGTGGCCACCGGGCCACGTGCTCGGGTGGGACGCCACGTTCACCCACCAGGCGGCCGACTTCCTCGCTGCCCTCGCCACGGGGGAGGAGCCGACGCCCTCGTTCGAGGACGGGCTGGCCGTGCAGCGGGTGCTCGCGGCGATCGAGGAGAGCGCGGCGGCCGAGGGTCGTACCGTGCACGTGGAGGCAGCAGGCGTGACGACCGAAGGAGTGGAGGACCGATGACCCGACCGTTCACCCTGTTCACCGGGCAGTGGGCCGACCTGCCGCTGGAGGAGGTCGCCGAGCTGGCGGCCGGCTGGGGCTACGACGGCCTGGAGGTCGCCGTCTCGGGCGAGCACCTCGACGCCTGGCGCTGGGACGACGACGACTACATCGCCGAGCGGCTCGGCATCCTCGACCGGCACGGGCTGCAGCTCTTCGCGATCTCCAACCACCTCACCGGGCAGGCGATCTGCGACGACCCGATCGACTTCCGCCACCAGGCCATCGTGCGCGAGCGCGTGTGGGGCGACGGCGACCCGGAGGGCGTGCGCCAGCGCGCGGCGGAGGAGATGAAGCTGACCGCCCGGCTCGCGCAGAAGCTCGGCGTGAAGACCGTCGTCGGCTTCACCGGCTCCTCGATCTGGCAGTACGTCGCGATGTTCCCGCCCGTGCCCCCGGAGCGGATCGAGGCGGGCTACCAGGACTTCGCCGACCGCTGGAACCCGATCCTCGACGTCTTCGACGAGTGCGGCGTGCGGTTCGCGCACGAGGTGCACCCCTCCGAGATCGCCTACGACTACTGGACGACCCGCCGGGCGCTCGACGCCGTCGGCAACCGTCCGGCGTTCGGCATCAACTGGGACCCCAGCCACATGGTGTGGCAGGGCATCGACCCGGTCGCGTTCATCACCGACTTCGCCGACCGGATCTACCACGTGGACTGCAAGGACACCCGGATGCGGATGGGCGGCGGCCGCAACGGCATCCTCTCCTCGCACCTGCCGTGGGACGACCCGCGCCGGGGCTGGACCTTCGTGTCGACCGGGCACGGCGACATCCCGTGGGAGGACTGCTTCCGCACCCTCACCGCCATCGGCTACGACGGTCCGATCTCGGTGGAGTGGGAGGACGCCGGGATGGACCGGCTGCGGGGGGCGCCGGAGGCGCTCGAGCGGCTGCGCGCGCTCGACTTCGACCCCCCGGCGCAGTCGTTCGACGCGGCGTTCAGCAAGCAGTCGGAGGGCTGAGCGAGCCCCTAGACTCCCGCGCATGAGGGGATTCCGGGCCAAGGACGCCGACCGCGACCGGTACGTCGAGCTGATCGAGGCGGCCTACGTCGACGGTCAGCTCGGCGACGCCGACCGCGAGCTCCGCGTCGGCCGGGCGCTGTCGGCGGAGACCGTCGACGAGCTCGAGACCCTCACCCGCGACCTGCAGCGGCCGGCCGGCTTCGTCCCGGCGGCGGACCGCCCCGGACCGTCCCGGGCGCGAGGATCGGGCCCGGCGGTGGCGTTGCTGCTGGCCGGGTTCGTCGTGTTCCTCGTCCTCGGCGCGATCGGCGCGCTGGTCCTCCTCGCGTCCGGCGGCGAGCAGGACACCGCGACGTCCGAGGGGGTCGCGATCGCGCCCGACCCGGTGGCGTCCGTCCGGCCCACGGCAGTGCCCGCGTCCTTCGCCATGAGGGCTCCGCAGGTGCGCGCGTTCCTGCGGGCCTACGAGCGCGAGTTCGGCACCCGCGACGCCTTCGAGGCCGGCCTCTACCCGACGCGCGTCGGCGTGCAGGTGCCGGTGCGCGGCTCGCGGCCGCGCTACGAGCGCTGGACCTGGGACGGCTCCTGGCGCCAGGACACCGAGGCCTCGGCAGTGACCGGCCCCGGCGACGCCATCGACCTGGGCCGGCTCGACGTGCCCCGGCTCTTCGACAACATCGCCACCGCGAGGCGGACGCTCGACGTCGAGCGCGGCAGGCTCACCCACGTGCTGGTCAACAGCTGGAGCGGGGAGCCGACGGTCAACATCTACATCGGCAACACCTTCGACGAGACCGGCTACCTCAAGACCACGCTCGCCGGCGAGGTCATCCGGAGCTACCCGTACGGAGGGTGACACATCCCACGCGACCGCGGCCGCTCCCGTGGTCCTGGCTGCGGCACGATGTGCGGCATGAAGACGAACGCCGGCAACTTCTTCGAGGACTTCACCGTCGGTCAGGTGATCGAGCACGCGACGCCGCGGACGGTCACCGAGGGCGACCGGGCGCTCTACGGCGCGATCTACCCGACCCGGTTCGCGGTGCCGTCGTCGGCGGAGTTCGCCGCGTCCGTCGGCCTCGACCCGCACCCGGTCGAGGAGCTCATCGGCTTCCACGTCGCCTTCGGCAAGACCGTCCCGGACGTCTCGCTCAACGCGGTCGCCAACCTCGGCTACGCCGAGTGCCGCTTCCACGTCCCGGTCGTCCCCGGCGACACGCTGCGCACCCGCTCGGAGGTCATCGGCCTCAAGGAGAACTCCAACGGCCGGACCGGTGTGGTCTGGGTGCGCTCGACGGCCACCAACCAGCGCGGCGAGGTCGCGATCGACTGGGCCCGCTGGGTGATGGTCCACAAGCGGTCCGCGGACTCGCCCGCCCCCGAGACCGTCGTCCCCGTGCTGGCGGACGTCGTCGCGCCGGAGGACCTCGTGGTGCCGGCCGGTCTCGACTTCAGCGCGTACGACGTCGCTGCCGCCGGAGAGCCGCACCGGTTCGACGACTACGAGGTGGGGGAGCGGATCGACCACGTCGACGGCGTCACCCTGACCGACGCCGAGCACATGATGGCGACCCGGCTGTGGCAGAACACGGCCAAGGTGCACTTCAATGCCGAGGCCCGGCCCGACGGCAACCGGCTGGTCTACGGCGGCCACGTGATCTCGCTGGCCCGCGCGCTGTCGTTCAACGGCCTGGCCAACGCCCAGCTCGTCGCGGCGATCAACGCCGGCGCGCACGTCGCGCCCGCCTTCGCAGGCGACACCGTCTACGCCTGGTCCGAGGTGCTCGACAAGGCGACGCTCGACGCCCCCGGCGTCGGTGCGCTGCGGCTGCGCCTGGTGGCCACCAAGGGCCGGGACGAGTCGATGACCCTGCGTGGCGAGGACGGGAAGCATGCCGACGGCGTGCTGCTCGACCTCGACCACTGGGTGCTCATCCCGCGCTGAACCGCGCCATCAGGTCGGCCGCGACGGCGTCGAGAGCGCCGTCGAGGGTGTCGGGGGGACCGGCCCCGAGCCGCTCGAGCACCACCCTGGCGGCGGCGAGCAGCTCCTCGTCGGTCACCTGGTCGGGGGTGCGCCCCTCCCCGCGCAGCGCCGGGAGCAGGTCGGCGGGGTCGCCCACGACGTCGTACGAGCTCGCGCGCAGCGCCGCGACGGCCTGCTCGGAGCGGTCGCGGATCCAGTCGTGGTGCCGCTCGGGCACGGCGAAGCCCTCACGGCGGGCGGCGCCGGCGAGCGCCTGCGGGACGAAGGTGCCCTTCACGTGCCGGGTCAGGGCGGGGGAGCGGCGGGGGCGCGGGACGCGCTCGTTGACGCGGCGCAGCAGCTCGGCCTCCACCAGGGACAGCGAGTCGTTGGGTCGCCGGGCCTCGGTCTCCAGGCCGGCCGGGTCGAGGCCGAGGACGGCGCTGGTGCGCAGCCAGAGCTCCTCGCGCGGCGCCCCCGGCGCAGGTACGACGACGAGGTGGGCGCGCGCCGGCGGCAGGCCGGCGGACCAGAGGTCGAGGATCGCCGGGACGTCCTGGTAGCGCCAGAACTTCTGGTCGTCCTCGCCGCGGCGCACGGTGGCGAGGAAGCGGCGGTAGGGCTGGCGCGCGCCCATCTTGACCCGCTGCTGCCATGCCGAGGGGAGCACCCGCCCGAGGTCGCGCGCGGTCAGCACGACGTGCACCTCCTCGGCGGCGCCGGACAGGTCGGCGAGGGCCGCGGCGACCGCCTCGGGCGGCGTGTCGGAGAAGTGCTCGTTGGTGATGAGCGCGTCCCCGCTCCACGCGCGGGTCTCGTCCACGAGCCGACCCCAGGCGTCGAGCTCCCGGTCGCCGAAGGTCGCCACCACGTCGGTCATCCCCTTGACGACGGCGGCGGCCGCGAAGTGGTGGCGGCGTCCCGAGCCCGGCAGCAGCAGCCCGCGGTCGCGGAGGGCGTCGTGCTGCTGCCACCACAGGTCCTGGAGGAACGAGGTCCCCGACTTCGCGGTCCCGACGTGGAGGAACACACGGCGAGCCATGGCGGTGACCCTACTGCGCCTCCCGGGAGCGACCGGCCCGGTGGGGCAGACTCGGCCCGTGGCCTGGGACCGGGAGCTCTTCTACGACGCCCACCCGCGTGAGGCTGCCTTCGCCGCGCGCCTGGACGAGAGCCTGGCGCCGCGCGACCCGTCGCTCCTCCTCCAGGTCGTGCGCGAGCTGGGCCTGCCCCCGGACAGCCGGGTGGTCGACGTCGGGTGCGGCGAGGGCGCCCATGCCTTCCGGCTCGCCACCCACTTCGGCTTCCGGGTGCTCGGCATCGACCCGGTCCAGCGCCACCTCGACCTCGCCCGCGAGGCCCGCCGCGACCTCGCCCCCGACATCGCCTCGCGGGTGTCCTTCGAGCGGGGCGCCGCGACGCACGTCCCCGCTGCCGACTCCTCGCTGGACCTGGTCTGGTGCCGCGACGTGATGCTCCACGTGGCGCACCCCGAGGACGCGTACGCCGAGCTCGCCCGGGTGCTGCGCCCGGGCGGGTACGTCGTCGGCTACCAGGTCGTCGCCACCGACCTGCTCCCGCGGGAGGAGGCGGAGTGGCTCTTCGCCGTCATGGGGGTGGTGCCCGCGGCGGCCGACCCGGCGGTGCTCGACCGGGCGATCGCGGGCGCCGGCCTCGAGGTCGTCGACACCATCGACCTCGCGAGCGAGTGGGGCGAGTGGTCGGAGGAGCACGACGGGCGCGCCTCCCGGGCGCTGCTGCACCTCGCGCGGCTGCTGCGCCGACCGGAGCGCTACCGGGCCGAGTTCGGTGACGAGGCCTACGAGCTGATGCTGGCCGACTGCCGGTGGCACGTCCACCGGATGGAGGGCAAGCTCGCCGGCCGGGTCGACGTGCTGCGTCGACCCGCGCGGGGATAACCCCTCGACCCCGCTCGATGCGTTTGGCAGGGTGGCACCACCCGACCCACCTCGGATCCAGGAGGACCCATGGCTGATCAGGACCCCAACGCCGACCTCAAGGCGAAGATGCGGGAGGCCCTCGATCGCAAGAGGGGCCACGACCACCCCGACGACAGTGCGGGCTCGCGCGAGAAGGCGCACGGCTCGGAGGTCTCGAACGCCAACGTCGCCAAGCCGATGCACCGGCGCAAGGCCGGTGGCGGCGGGGTCTGAGCCCCCACCGCCAGGTGTTCAGGCGTCGGCGGGCGCGTGCCCAGCAGGGGCGTCCGCCGGCGCGAACGCCTTCGCCAGCCAGAACAGCGCGACCACCAGGACGAGCGGCACGGCGAAGCCCACGCGGAGCGACCCGGCGCCGACAGCGCCCGTCATCACCGCACCGAGCAGGGCCCCGGCGTAGTTGAACTGGTTGAAGCGCGCCACGACCGCGTCCACCCGCGCCTGCCGCGTGGCGGGGTCGGCGTCGCGGCCGGCGAGCGCCGCCGCCGCGGAGAAGCTCAGCGGGGCGACGACCGCGACCCCGCACCCGAGCAGCGTGAACCCGACGACGGCCACCTCCCAGGCCGGGGCCGTCACGACGACCACGAGCGCGACGAGGGCCAGCGCTGCTCCCGTCCGAAGCAGACGGACCGCGCCGACCTGCTCGGTCAGCCGGTCGCCGGCCAGCCGGACCAGGCCGCTGGCCAGCAGGTAGGGAAGCGTGGCCAGGGCGACCAGCGCCTCCGGGGCGCCGAAGACGTCGTCGAGGTAGACCGGTCCCCACGTCGCCGCGGCGGTGTCGACCGTGTAGAACACGACCAGCGCCAGCCCGACCAGCACGATCGCGCGCCACGGCACGTCGGTGTGCGTCGACGTGGCCGCCTCGCCGTGGTCGCGCGGGAGGTAGGGCGCGGTCGCGGCGACCACCGGCAGCACGGCCAGCAGTGCGATCGCCGACCACGGCACGTCGGTCGTGGCGAGGGTCAGCACCGCGCCGACCACGCCGCCGAGGGTCCACGCTCCGTGGCAGGAGGGGAGCACCACGCGCCCGAGCCGGTGCTCGAGCGCGACGGCCTGCATGTTGCCCGTGGCGTCGACCAGCCCCAGCCCCACGCCGTACGCCGCCAGCGCGAGCACGAAGACCACCTTCGCCGGGGCGAGGACGACCACCGCGACCGAGGCGGCGACGACGAGCAGGCCGGCGCGCAGGACCACCGCGCTGTCGAGGCGGGGCGCGAGCCGCTCCGCGAGCAGGGAGCCCGCGCCGGCGAGCAGGACCATCATGAGCAGCACGCCGGACAGGGCGAGCTCGCCGAGGTCCCAGCGGTCCTGGATGCGGGGGAGGCGGGTCGTCAGGCTGATGAAGACCAACCCCTGGGTGCCGAACGCTGCGGCGATCGCGAGCCGGGCGCGGCCGAGGTCGACGGCAGCGGGGGTGGGTCCTCTCATGGCGAGCATCGTGGCAGGAGACCCGCGGCCCCGTGGCAGACTCGCGGGCATGTCCTCCACCGCCGGTCCCGAGCTCTGGTTGGTCCGTCACGGCGAGACCGAGTGGAGCCGCGACGGCAAGCACACCTCGACGACCGACCTGCCGCTGACCGCGGACGGCGAGGAGGCGGCCATCCTGCTGGGCCCGCGCCTGTACGACGTCGACTTCGACCTGGTGCTCACCAGCCCGCGCCAGCGCGCGCGTCGTACGGCCGAGCTGGCGGGCTTCGCCGACGTCGTCGTGGACGAGGACCTCGTCGAGTGGGCCTACGGCGACTACGAGGGCGTCACCACCGCCGAGATCCGGGAGACCGTCCCCGACTGGTCGGTGTGGACGCACCCCGTGCCGGGCGGCGAGACCGCCGACCAGGTGTCCGCGCGGCTCGACCGGGTCATCGACCGCGCGCGCGAGCACGACCGGACGCTGGTCTTCGCCCACGGCCACTCCCTGCGGGTGCTGACCGCGCGCTGGCTCGAGCAGCCGGCCGCCGAGGGCCGCTTCTTCCGCCTCGACACCTCGACGGTGTCGGTGCTCGGCTTCGAGCGGGAGACGCCCGTCCTGCTGAAGTGGAACAGCTGACGTGCGGATCGACCTCCACACCCACTCGTCCGCGAGTGACGGCACGGACACCCCCGCCGCGCTCGTGCGCGAGGCGAAGGCGGCCGGGCTCGACGTCGTCGCGCTGACCGACCACGATGCGACGTCCGGCTGGGCCGAGGCGCAGCGCGCGGCCGACGAGATCGGCATCACCCTGCTGCCGGGCCTGGAGATCAGCACCAAGCTCCACCACCGCGGGGTCCACCTCCTGGCGTACCTGCCGGACCCGACCCACGGACCGCTGGTGGAGGTGCTCGACCGGATCCTCGCCGGGCGCACCGAGCGCACCCCCGCGATCGTCTCGGCACTGCGCGGCCACGGCATCGACATCACCGAGGACGACGTGCACCGGGAGGCCGGGGAGTCGGTGGCCGCCGGGCGCCCGCACGTCGCCGACGCGCTCGTCCGGCTCGGCGTGGTCGGCGACCGCACGGAGGCGTTCGCGACGCTGCTGAGCCCCGGGCAGCCCGGGTACGTCAACCGCTACGCACCCGCGCTGGAGGAGATGGTGCGGATCGTCGTCGCCGCCGGCGGCGTGCCCGTGATCGCCCACCCGTGGGGCAGGCGTGGTGGCACGGTGCTCACCGAGGACGTCCTCGCGTCCCTCCGTGCCATCGGGCTCGCCGGCATCGAGGTCGACCACCAGGACCACCCGCCCGAGGTCCGCACCCGGCTGCGTGGCATCGCCGCCGACCTCGACCTGGTCGTCACCGGCAGCAGCGACCACCACGGCCTCGGCAAGGTCGACCACGACCTCGGGGTGAACACGACCGAGCCCGAGCAGTACGAACGGTTGCTCTCCCTGGCGCGTCGCCCCCTCGGCGGTTGAGGTGCGGGCGCAGCGAGCCTCGAATCCCCTTCCCGACCGCGTCCTGGTCTACGGCGTCACGGGGAGCGGCAAGAGCACGGCCGCCCTGGCCATCGGTGCCCGCACCGGGCACCCGGTGACGCTGGTCGACGAGCTCACCTGGCTGCCGGGCTGGGTGCCGGTCGAGGCGGCGCGGCAGCGGGAGGTCATCGGCGAGATCGTCGCGGGGGAGCGGTGGCTGCTCGACTCGTCGTACGGCGACTGGCTCGACTTCGTCCTGCCGCGCACCCAGCTCGTCATCGGGCTCGACTACCCGCGCTGGCTGTCGCTCGGACGGCTCGTGCGGCGCACGGTGTCGGGCGCGATCACCAAGCAACCGCGCTGCAACGGCAACGTCGAGAGCTTCCGCAAGATGGTCGACCGGTCCTCGATCGTCCGCTGGCACTTCCAGTCCTTCGCGCGCAAGCGCGACCGGATGCGCGCGTGGGCGGACGCGCCGGACGGACCGGAGGTGCTGCTGTTCCGGCATCCGCGTGAGCTCGACGCCTGGCTGGCCTCGCTCGGCACGCCGTAGGGCTCAGGGGTGTCGCAGGACGCTGGTCGGTCGGAGCGCCCGAAGTGCGCGGATGAGGTCGGGCGCGGCCTCGAAGGTGGCCATGTTCGTGTCGCGTCCGTAGCCGACGCGGACATGGATGCGGCAGTCGGACAGCACCCAGTACGAGACCCGGTCGCCCCAGCTGGTGGTGCCCTCGATCGACTGGACGTACCCCACGGGCTCGCAGGCGTCGCGACCTCGCGCACGCTTGCCCAGCAGCCCCTCGTCGAGCCGGCGCAGGAGGGTCGGCGGCACCGTCGCCGACCGCGTACGGCGAGGTCCGCCCTGGCACCAGGTGGCCCGGATGAGGTCCAGCGGGACCTGCGGGAGCACGCTGAGGGCGCTCTCCTTCGTCGGGAGGGGGCACTCGGGTGGGCGCGTCGGTGCCGGGGGCTTGGCGGGTGGGCGTGCCGTGGCGCGCTGGGCTCGGAGGGCGTCGGCGAACGCGGTGGCGAGGTCGTCGCCGCGCTCGCGCATGAGGTTCTCACCGGTCGTCAGGGTGTGGCAGCCGCGTTCGCCGTAGGCCACGGCGCGAGCATCCCCGTCGGGATAGCGGAACCAGTAGACGATGTGGGCGCCGCCGTCCATCGGGCAGGCGCCGGGCTCGTGCTCAGGCAGGCCGTTCACCAGGTCCACCAGTGGCTCGATGCCGGTGGTGAGCTCGTCGGTGACGGGCTGGACGAACGGTCCGTGGCGCGTGCCGTCGTACCCGACGGTCGGTGGGCCGGGGCACAGGCGCACCCCGACCGCCCCGGTGGGCAGGTCGCCGGTGGCCAGGCGCAGGGGCGTGTCGTCGGGTGGGCACCCGTCCTCCAGCCCGGCCGGGACGGGCGCCGTGGCGTCGCCGAGCGCCGCGGTGTCCGGGGTGGCGCTGTCGCTGCAGGCGGCGAGCAGCAGGGCCAGGGTGGCTGCAGCCAGCGCTCTCCCGGTCGACATGCCCCGAGGGTGGCCGGGCGGACCCGCCGGCACAACGGACGTCACCGAATCGTTGTGCCGGATCCTTTCGTTACCGTTCTGGTCCCGAGGTGTTGCTTCGACGTGTACGTTTCGCGTGTGCCCCTGTCTGTGCTCCTCGTCGAGGACGAGCCCGACCTGGTCCACGTGATGAGCCTGTCCCTCACGCGGGCCGGCTTCGACGTGGTCAGCTGTGGCACCGGTGAGGAGGCCGTGGCGGTGCTCGCCGGCCAGGACATCGACGTCATGGTCGTCGACCGGGGCCTCCCCGACGGCGACGGCCTGGAGCTGGTCCGGCGCGTGCGCGGTGACGGCTTCCGCGGCTCGGTCATGGTCGCGAGCGGACACTCCGGGATCGCCCACGACGAAGAGTGCCGTGAGGCCGGGGCCGACGAGGTGCTGAGGAAGCCGTTCCGCCTCGCCGACCTCGTGGCGCGCCTGAACGGCATCGCCGGGCCCCAGCTCGACGCCGCGGTGTGCACCTAGGCGGTCGCGACCCGCACTGTCACCGGCGGCCCATGCCCTGCGTCAGCCGCAGGGCCCGGTTGGGGATGGCCTTGGTGAGCGCGATGATCGTCTTGTACTGCGCGCCCGGGATGGAGTAGGCGCGGCCCCTGGCGAAGTCCTCGAGGGCCTTGCGCACCAGGAAGTCCGGCTCGAGCCACATGAACCCGTCGCCGCGCCTGACCTGCATGCGCTGGTGGAACTCGGTCTTGGTGAAGCCGGGGCACAGCGCCATGACCTGCACGCCGCGCGAGCGGTACTCCAGGTGCGCCCACTCGCTGAAGCTGTTCACCCACGCCTTGGCCGCGGAGTAGCTGCCGCGGGGGAGGAAGGCCGCGACGCTCGAGACGTTGATGATGCCGCCGTGCCCGCGCTCGGCCATCGCGCCGAGCGCGGCGTGGCTCAGCCGCAGCACCGCGGTGACGAGCACCTCGAGCATCGCGGTCTCGTCGTCGGCGGAGTTGTCGAGGAAGCGCTGCTTGAGCCCGAAGCCGGCGTTGTTGACCAGCAGGTCGACCGGTCGCTCGCGATCAGCGAGCCGGGCCTCGACGGTGGCGAGCTGGTCGCGGTCGACGAGGTCGGCGACCAGCACCTCGACGTCGACCTGGTGGGCACGGCGCAGCTCCTCGGCGACCGATGCGAGGCGCTGCGCGTCGCGGGCGACGAGGACGAGGTCGTCACCGCGGCCGGCGAGCTGGTGGGCGAACTCGAGGCCGATGCCGGCGGTCGCGCCGGTGATCAAGGAGGTGCTCATGGCCCCAGCATTTCAGGACGACCGGTCGCGCCGCGACCCGGTCCGGCACAATGGCGGGCAATGAGCACCAAGAGCCGGGGAGCGGCCCCCGTCACGCTGGCCGTCGCCAACCAGAAGGGCGGGGTCGCCAAGACCACCTCCGTGGCCTCGATCGGGGCCGCGCTGGCCGAGCTGGGGCAGCGCGTGCTGCTCGTCGACCTCGACCCGCAGGCGTGCCTGACCTTCTCCCTCGGCATCGACCCCGAGGACCTCGAGACCTCGATCCACCACGTGCTGACGCAGGGCGTGGACCCCACCGAGATCATCATCGAGACCGAGGACGGGGTCGACGTCCTGCCCGCCACGATCGAGCTGGCCCGCGCGGAGGCCGACCTGCTCACCCGCACCGGCCGCGAGCACGTCATCCGGGGCACGCTCGAGCAGCTGGCCGACGACCTCGGCGACGAGGCCTACGACTGGGTCCTGCTGGACTGCCCGCCCTCGCTCGGCGTGCTCACGGTCGCGGCACTCACTGCCGCCGACGGCGTGCTCGTCCCCCTCCAGTGCGAGACGCTCTCGCACCGCGGCGTCGGGCAGCTGCTCGACACCGTCCACGACGTACGACGCTTCACCAACCGCGGCCTGGAGGTGTGGGGCGTGCTGCCGACGCTCTACGACGGCCGCACCAACCACGCCCGCACCGTGCTGGAGACGATCAGCGAGACCTACGACCTCGAGGTCGTCGAGCCGCCGATCCCCAAGACGATCAAGTTCGCCGAGGCCCCGGCGGCCGGCCGCTCGATCCTGGCGACCAGCCGCAGCAGCAAGGGCGCGAAGGCCTATCGCGAGGTCGCCGAGAACCTCGTCGAGCGGGCGTCACGGCCGAAGCCGAAGAAGACCGCGAAGAAGGCCCCGAAGAAGCGCTGACTCACGCCTTCGGCGCCTCGACGGACTGGCCGCCGCGGGTGCGGCGACGGTTGCGGTTGCGGCGGCGCGGGGCGTCACCGGACTTCTCCGACGCGCCGGAGCGGTCGGAGCCGGAGCGGTCGGAGCCCGAGCGGTCGGAGGACCGGCGCTCGCGAGGAGCCCGCTCCTTCTTCTCCACCGGGGCGGGGTCGACGACGCGGCCCTTGGTGCCGGCCGGGATGCCCTGGTCGTGGAAGAGGT
>JAYSEC010000006.1:23701-37715 GCA_041914085.1 Nocardioides sp. | reverse complement strand
AAGTTCCTCGAGCGCAACGGCCAGGGCATCCAGCAGCTCGCCTTCCGCGTCGAGGACGTCGAGCACGTCGCTGGCGTGCTGCGCGAGCGCGGGCTGCGCCTGCTGTACGACGCCCCGAGGCGCGGCACCTCGAACAGCCGGGTGAACTTCATCCACCCCAAGGACGCCGGCGGGGTGCTCGTCGAGCTGGTCGAGCCCGCCGCGGACCCGCACTGAGCGCGAGGTATCTCACACCTCCACCCGCGCGAGGTTACTCGCCGGTATCTTCCACCCCGATCGTGCCACCGATGCCTCACCTGATCCCAGGAGACACCCGTGCAGAACATCCTCGAAGCCATCCAGTCCGGGAACGCCACCTCGGAGGACTTCGCCAGCCTCGAGCTGCCTGAGTCCTACCGCGCCGCCTTCGTGAAGAAGGACGAGGTCGACATGTTCGAGGGCCTGACCTCGAAGGAGAAGGACCCGCGCAAGTCCCTCCACGTCGACGAGGTCCCGCTCCCCGAGCTCGGACCCGGCGAGGCCTTCATCGCCGTGATGGCCAGCGCCATCAACTACAACACCGTGTGGACCTCGATCTTCGAGCCCGTCTCCACCTTCGGCTTCCTCGAGCGCTACGGCCGCAGCTCCGAGCTGACCAAGCGGCACGACCTGCCCTACCACGTGGTCGGCTCCGACCTGTCCGGCGTGGTGCTCAAGGTCGGCGCCGGCGTGACCCGCTGGAAGCCGGGCGACCGGGTCGTCGCGCACTGCCTCTCCGTCGAGCTCGAGGGCCCCGACGGCCACAACGACACGATGCTCGACACCGAGCAGCGGATCTGGGGCTTCGAGACGAACTTCGGCGGCCTGGCCGACGTGGCGATGGTCAAGGCCAACCAGCTGATGCCCAAGCCCGAGCACCTCACCTGGGAGGAGGCCGCGTCCCCCGGCCTCGTGAACTGCACGGCGTACCGCCAGCTGGTGAGCACCAACGGCGGCAACATGAAGCAGGGCGACAACGTCCTCATCTGGGGCGCCTCCGGCGGCCTCGGCGGCTTCGCGACCCAGTACGCCCTCAACGGCGGCGCGACCCCGGTGTGCGTGGTCTCCAACGAGGAGAAGGCCCAGATCGCCCGCAGCATGGGCGCCGAGCTGATCATCAACCGCTCGGAGGAGGGCTACAAGTTCTGGAACGACGAGGGCACCGAGCAGGACCCGCGCGAGTGGAAGAGGTTCGGCGCCCGCATCCGTGAGCTCACCGGTGGTGAGGACATCGACATCGTCTTCGAGCACCCCGGCCGTGAGACGTTCGGCGCGTCGGTGTTCGTGACCCGCAAGGGCGGCACCATCACCACCTGCGCGTCCACCTCGGGCTACATGCACGAGTACGACAACCGCTACCTGTGGATGAACCTCAAGCGGATCATCTCCAGCCACTTCGCCAACTACCGCGAGTCGTGGGAGGCCAACCGCCTCATCGCCAAGGGCAAGATCCACCCGACGCTGTCGAGGACCTACACGCTCGACGAGGTCGGGCAGGCCTCGCTCGACGTGCACCAGAACGCCCACCAGGGCAAGGTCGGCGTGCTGTGCCTCGCCCCGGAGGAGGGGCTCGGCGTCCTCGACCACGAGATGCGCGCGAAGCACGAGACCGCGATCAACCGGTTCCGCGGCGTCTGACCCACCCCTACGGGGCCCTTGCGGGACTGCTCACACCCTGGTTCGCGGGTCACCCGCGAGCCGGGGTGTGTTTGTCCCGCGGCATCGGAGAGACTGGCACCGACGCAGTCCGTACGACGTGAGAGTGGGTGTCGCAGCATGAGCTCCGACCAGGGCCTGTCCATCTTCGACGAGCCGGAGTCGTCCGACGACTCGGCCGAGGAGACGCAGGTGCTCCCGGTGACGCCGAAGGACGAACCCGCGGCCGCGGGCAAGCGGGCGGCGGGGTCGACCGACGCGACTCCGAAGACTCCGGCGAAGGCTCCCGCGAAGGCTCCGACCAAGGCCCCGGCGAAGGCCCCGGAAGCGGCTGCGACGACGTCCGCCGAGGAGCCTGCCGAGAAGCCCGCTGGGACCTCCGCCGGGCCCGATGCAACGACGACCGTCCAGGTGCCGGCCGCACCGGCCGCGCCGGCCGCGACCCCGGACCCCGACCTGGAGGCGACCCGGCGCACGCCGGTCATCCCCCCGCCGGCTCCGACCACGGCTCCGGCCGCCGCTCCCGCAGCCACCCAGCGCCGGGAGCCGACCCCGACCCCTGTCTCCGCGCGACCCGTGGTGCCCCCGCCGGCCCCTGCCGCGGCCCCCCTGCCGCAGGTGCGGCGCGGTGGCTACGACAAGGCCGCGGTCGACCAGCGCGTGCACCAGCTGATGTCGGAGAAGTCGGGGCTCGCCACCAGCCTCGCCAGCAGCGAGGAGCGGGTGATCGAGCTCGAGTCCGAGCTCGCCCGCCTGCGCGCCGAGCTCGAGGAGAACGCGAACCCGACCTACGCCGGCCTCGGCGGGCGTGCCACCTCGATGCTCAAGCTCGCCGAGGACGAGGCCAACGACGTGCGCACGGCCGCACGGCGCGACGCCGACGAGATCCGCCGGGCGGCCAGCCGCGACGCCGAGAGCATCCGTGCCGACGCCGCACGCGAGGCCGACGACATGCGGATGGTCCAGCTCAAGGAGCTCGAGGAGATGCGCGCGCGGCTCACCGCCGACGCGGAGACGGAGCGCTCCCTGGCCAAGGCGGAGGCGGCCGACCTCCTCGCCGCCGCCAAGCGTGAGGCCGACCAGCTGCGCCTCGCCGCGCAGCAGGAGACCAACGAGATGCGCACCACGGCCACCCGCGAGGCCGAGCAGGCGCGCGCCGCCGCGGACCGTGAGGTCCAGGAGGCCCGCCGCACGCTCGCGGTGGAGAAGGAGCGCCTGGCCCGGGAGGCGGCCGAGCACCACAGCAACGCCACCGCCGAGACGCAGCGCCTCGTCGCCGAGGCCGAGGCCCGCGCCAGCGCCGCGGAGCAGCGGGCCCGCGAGGCGACCGCCCAGGCCAACACGCACCGCTCCCAGGCGCAGAGCGAGGCCGAGGGCCTGCTCAGCCGGGCCCGGCGCGAGGCCGAGCAGATCGTCGCGTCCGCGCGCACCCAGGCCGACTCCATCAACGCGACCCGGCAGGCCGAGGCCGAGCGTGAGCTCGCCAACATCCAGGCCGAGGTCGAGCGGGTGGCCAAGCGCCGCGACGCCATCACGGCCCAGCTCGGCGCGCTGCGCGACGTGGTCGCCGGCTTCGGCGAGGACGAGTCCTGAGCTGGCGGTCCCGGCTGCGGGAGGCCCTGGCGCCTCGCGACGCCGAGCCCGAGGTGGCCGCCGCCGCCCAGGCGCGCGCGGACGCCGGCGGCGCGGCCTCGCCCGGCGCCGTGCGCGGGGCGGCTCAGGAGGTCGTCGAGCAGGCCAGCGACCACGCCGACCGGGCGGAGGCGGCGGCCGAGTCGGCCGAGGAGTCCGCGCGCTCGGCCGCCGACATCGCGGAGAAGATCGACGACTCGACCGACCTCGTCGTCGACGAGGAGACGCCCGCGCCCTACGTCCCCGTGGAGCCCGCGACGCAGCCGTCGCAGCTGCTGCGGCACTCCCCCTTCAACATCGGCTTCTTCGGGGCGCTGGGTGCGCTCGTCGCGGTCTTCCTGTCCCAGCAGCTGCTGAGCATCTCCTCGGTCCTGGTGCTGCTGGTGATGTCGATGTTCCTCGCGATCGGGCTCAACCCGGTGGTGGAGTTCTTCATGCGCCGCGGCATCCGGCGCGGCCTGTCCGTGCTGCTGGTGCTCGTCGTGGTGATCAGCGTCCTGGCGCTCTTCGTCGTCGCCGTGGCACCGGTGATCAGCGACCAGATCGCGCAGATCACCCGCAACGCCCCCGGGTGGCTCGACGACCTCCAGGCCAACAGCCAGGTGCAGAAGCTCGACGACAAGTACGACGTCATCGCGAAGATCCGCGACTACATCCAGAACGGCGACTTCGGGCAGCGCATCTTCGGCGGTGCGCTGGGGTTCGGCCTGAAGGTGCTCAGCGTCGTCACCAACAGCCTCATCGTGCTCGTGCTGATGATCTACTTCCTCGCGTCGCTGCCCAGCATCAAGCACGCCGCCTACTCGCTGGCGCCCGCCTCGCGGCGGCCCCGCGTGAGCGACCTCGGTGACCGCATCATCCGGTCGACGGGCGCCTACGTCGCCGGAGCCTTCCTCGTCGCCTCCTGCGCCGGGATCAGCACGCTGCTCTTCTCGTTCGTCGTGGGGCTGGGTGAGTACGCCTTCGCGCTGGCCTTCGTGGTCGGCCTGTTCTCGCTCATCCCGATCGTCGGCGCCTTCGTGTCCGGCGCGATCATGACGTTGCTCGGGCTGACCGTCTCACCGACGGTCGCCCTGGTCGCCCTGGTCTACTACCTCGCCTACCAGCAGTTCGAGTCCTACGTGATCTACCCCAGGATCATGAAGAAGTCGGTCGACCTGCCGGGCTCGGTGACCGTGGTGGCGGCGCTCGTGGGCGGCTCGCTGATGGGCGTCATCGGCGCGCTGCTGGCCGTGCCGACCGCGGCCGCGCTCCTGCTGCTGCACCGCGAGGTGTTCCTCAAGCGCCAGGACGCCCGCTGAGGCTCGGCGAGCTGCCCTCGTCCGCACCACGGCCCTCGGGCAGCGGCTCGACGACGAGCCCGGCGCGTCCCTCCCCCAGCTTGACCACGACGACGCCGGCGAGCACCAGCAGGCCACCGGCCAGCTGCACCGGGCGCGGCAGCTCACCGAGGAGCAGCCAGGCCCAGACGACCGCCGCCAGGACCTCGCCGAGGGCGACGAACGACGCCAGCCGGCTGCCGAGGCGGCGGCCGGCCGCGATCCCGGTGACGTAGGAGAACGCCGCGGTGACCAGGCCCAGCGCGATGACGGGCACCCACCACACCACCGCACGGCCGTCGTAGACCGCGTCCGCCGTGGAGGCGTGGAAGGGCAGGAGCCCGGTCGCACCCGCCACCAGCAGGACCGCACCGCCGACCACCAGGCCGCCGGCGGCCAGGGAGATGCCTGGCAGCCCGTTGTCCTCGTCGGCGGAGATGACGAAGTACGTCGCCGCGCCGACCATCGCCCCGAGCGCCCACAGCACGCCGGCCGTGCTCAGCTCCGCACCAGAGACCACGTCGAGCACGAGCACCAGGCCGGCCGCGGCGATCGCCGCCCCGAGCAGGGTGAGCGCCGAGGGACGGTGCCCGTGGCGCAGCCAGAGCCACACCACGACCGCGACCGGGGCGGTGTACTCCAGCAGCAGGGCCACGCTGACCTGCATGTAGGTGACGGCGTAGAAGTAGCACAGCTGCGCACCGGCCACCGCCGCGAGGCCGTAGACCACGACGAGCCCGGCGTTGTCGCGCACCAGGTGCCAGCGGCCCCGTAGCGCGAGCGCGCCCGGGACGACGAGGACCAGCGCGGCGATCGCGATCCGCAGACCCACCGTCGCCCCGGCGCTCCACCCGGTGTCGAGCAGACCGCGTGCCAGCGCCCCCGACAGCCCGAAGGACGTCGCGGAGGCGACCGCCAGGCCCAGCCCGGCGGCGGTGCGGGACGAGGTGTCATGGGTCATAGCGCTCACGGTCATGACACTAGGACGCGCTGGTGTAATGTGTCAACGTGCTTTTCACGGATGACACCGACGCGGCGCTGCAGGCCGCCGTGGCACTGGCGAACTCCACGGACGAGCCGGGGCAGCCGCTGGGGTCGGTGGACGACCTGACGGCCTTCCTCGTGGGGTGGTCCTACACCGGTCGTCACGACGCGACGCCGGCCGAGCTCGATGCCGTACGACGTCTGCGACCCGCGCTGCGGAGCCTGCTGCTGGCGGAGCGGGACGAGGCCGCCGAGATCGTGAACCGCATGCTGGCGCGGGCCCGGGCGCTCCCCCAGCTCCAGCGCCACGACCACTGGGACTGGCACCTGCACGCCGTCGACCCGGACCGGCCCCTGGAGGAGCGCGTCGTGGTGGAGACCGCGATGGCGATGGTCGACGTCATCCGCGCGGACGAGATGTCGCGGCTCGCGACGTGCGCGGCCGACGACTGCGAGGACGTCGTGCTGGACCTGTCGCGCAACCGGTCGCGCCGCTACTGCTCGACCACCTGCGGCAACCGCGAGGCCGTCGCGGCCTACCGCGCCCGCCAGCGCTCCTGAGCCGCCACGGGGCTCAGGGCAGGAAGCGCCGCATCACCTCGAGGAAGACCTGCGGCTGCTCGGAGTGCACCCAGTGCCCCGCGCCCTTGACCAGCACCCGCCGGTTGCGCGGGAACCGCCGGTCCATCTCGATCGCGGACTCGTCGGTGATGTAGTCGGAGTCCGCCCCGCCGACCCACAGCACCGGTCCGTCGTACGTCGCCTCACCGAGCTCCTCGGACGGCCAACCGGTGAGCCCCGCCATCTCCTCGCCCAGCAGCTCGAGGTTGACCTGCCAGTGCCACCCGTCGTCGGTGCGCCGCAGGTTCTGCAGCAGGAAGCTGCGCACCACGCTGTTGGGCACCGCCTCGCGCAGCGCCTCCTCGGCCTCGTCGCGTCGCTCGATGGTCGTCAGGTCCAGCGCCCGCATGGTCTCGATGTAGCCGACGAACTCGCGGCCGCTGTCGTAGGCGACGGGGGCGATGTCGACGACGGCGAGCCGCTCGACGAGCTCGGGGTGCCTGAGCGCGAGGCACATGGCGATCTTCCCGCCCATCGAGTGACCGACGAGCGCGAGCGGACCCTCCGGACGCAACGTCTCGGCGACCTGGTCGGCCAGGTCGAGGTAGTGGAAGGTCTCCGTCCAGGGGGAACGACCGTGGTTGGGCATGTCGACGAGGACCACGCGGTGGTCCGCACTGAGCGCCTTGGCGATCTGCGTCCAGTTCTTGCCCTGGCCGAAGAGACCGTGGCAGAAGGCGACGGTCGGGCCGTCGTCGCCGAGGACCGTGGTGTGCAGGCTCACGGCACCATCCTCGCAGTGCCTGGGCGCAGGCCCGCGCGCACGGTCAGAAGTCGAAGCCGTCGAAGCCGTCGAACATGCCGCCGATGCCGTCGCCGATGCCACCGAACATGTCGCCGAGGCCCTCGCCGATGGCACCGATGCCTTCACCGAGGCCGTCGAAGCCGCCGCCGAAGAGCATGCCCATGAACATCCAGTCCATCGGGCTGAAGGCGCCGAAGTAGCCCGCGGCGTAGGGCTGGTAGGCGCGGCCGCCCTGCCAGTAGGGCACCCGCCGGGACCCGACCATCACCTTGCGGATGTCGGGCTCGGCGCCGGCGCGGACTCGCTCGACGTCGAGGGCGCAGGCGGGCACGTCGCGCGACGTGCCGCCGGGCGGCGTCCACGGGACGTCGGCGACCGACAGTCCGTGGCGCGGGTCGAAGAAGCACGGCGGTCGCCGCTGCGGCAGCGGCTCGCCCGCCACCCGGGCGCGCACGCACGCCATCGCGTAGCGGCCGTCCTCGAGGATCTCGGTGACGTGCTTGACGTCCTCGGCCCGGGTGAGGCCGGCGGCCGCGACCTTGGCCGACTCGTAGGCGTCGAGCGCGCGCTGGTAGTCGGCGTTGGCGCCGGGGTCGAGCTGCTGGCCGGCGAGGTCGATGTCGAGGTCCTGGAGCTCCACGCCGAGCGCGGTCACGTCCTCCTCGGCGAGCTTCTTGACCGGCGCCACCTCGGCCTCGGCGCGTGCCAGCTCCTTCTTCTTGCCCGACCTCCCGGCCGCCACCGCGACCGCGGTGAGACCGCCGAGGACGACCAGCAGGAGGACGATTTCCATGCCGACAGCCTACGCAGCGCCGACAACCACCGCGGCACGCGAAGAGCAGGTCGCGCGCCGACCCCCGACGACGTGCGACCTGCTCTCGAGAAGCGGCCGGGCAGCGGGACCCTCCCCTGTGCGGTCCCGCCGCTCCCGGCGTGAGAGAAGATTCCCGCGAAACGGCAGGGACCGGCATCCGTAGTAGTACGTATCTCTCCTACGTAAGCCGATAGATTCAGCCTCGTGCTGTCCCCGTGCCTCGGTCGTGACGACGTCCAGCGCGCGTTGAGCGAGGCGATCGAGGAGTCCCGCTGGGTCACCGTGGTCGGGCCGCCCGGCAGCGGGAAGACCCTGCTCGTGCGCCACGTCGCCGAGGCCACGCCGGCGTCGTGGGTCGACGCGCGCAACCTGCACACGATCGACGACGTGCTGGTCGCGGCCCTGGAGAGCCTGGAGTCGGAGACGGCGCCGGGTGACTCGCTGGCGGGCGCGCTGGGGCGCGCGGTCGACGGTCACGACACGCTCCTGGTCCTCGACGGCCTCGACCTCGACGCGACGGGCGCCGGCCCGGTGCTGCAGGCGGTGCTGGAGAGCACGAGCGACGCCCGCGTCGTGGTGACGGCCCGGACCACGGCGGGCGAGCCCTACGAGTCCGTCGTACGCGTCGGGCCGCTCCCGGTGCCCACCCCGCGCTCGCCCCTCGAGGGACCGGCCGTCGAGCTGTTCCTGCGCCGCATCCGCGCCGCGGGTGGCCAGCAGGTCGACCTCGCCGCCCAGGCCCACGAGGTACGCCGCCTCCTCAGCGCCACGGGCGGCCTCCCGCTGCTGATCGAGCAGGTCGCGGTGCAGTCGGCCCTGGTCGGGCTGAGCAACGCCATGTCGACCGTGAGCCTTGACCAGGCGGTCGACTCGGCGCACGACCTCCTCGACGACGCCAGCGCGACCGCGCTGCGCCGCATCGGCCTGCTCGACTTCCCGGTCGGGCTCGGCGTGCTCGCCGAGGTGCTCGACCTCCCCGTCTCCGAGACCGCCGATCTGGCCGGCGGGCTGGTCCGCCGGAGCCTCCTGGAGGTCGACCACCAGGGGCGCTTCGACATGCTCTCCCCGATCCGGGGCCGCGCCCGGGTGCTCGCGCACCCCGGCGACGCCGAGGCCGTCGAGGGCGGCCTGCTGCGGTGGGCGCAGCGCAACGCGCCCGAGCACGACAACTTCGGCGCCGCCGACGCCGAGTGGTTGCGCGACCTCCCGGCCATGCGGCACGCGGTGCTGACGGCGTGCTCCCGGCCGGAGACGCGCGACGACGGCTACCACGTGGCCAACCGGATCTACTCCTCCCTCTACACCTCGATGCGCACCCGCGAGGCGGTGGAGATCATGGAAGGTGTCCTCGCCAGCGGCGACGGCCCGCCGGGCATCGGTGCGCAGATGGCGCGGCGCGCCGGGATCGCCGCCTCGGAGATGCGCGGCACCTACGAGGGCCTCTGGCTGCTCGACCGGGCCGACCAGCACGCGTCCTCGGCGCCGCGGCCCGAGGAGCAGCTGGCCAAGACCGCGTCGATCCGCGCCGAGATGCACCTCGACGCGGGTGACCTCGAGCGCGCCGAGAGCGAGGCGCTCCGCGCCATCGAGCTCGACCCCGAGGGCTCGATGCGCCGCCAGGCCACCCGCACGCTCGCCGACCTCTACACCTCGCAGGGCCGCTTCGCCGAGGCGACGAAGGCCGCGGGCGAGGCGATGACCGCCCGGACGAGCCGGGACGAGCGCTGGATCGACCTCTCCGCACGCACCCTCCTGGCCCGCATCGCGCTGGAGCAGGGGCGCATCGCCGAGGCGGTCGCGGCCACCAAAGCCGTGGTGGCGGAGGCGCGCGAGCTGGCCGAGGACCGTGTCGGCCTGCTCGCCGAGACCCTGCTGCGCGCGCTCGACCCGTCCTGGCAGCCCACGGAGGTCGTCCGCGAGACCCTCCCCTGGGCCGTCCGGCTCCCCGTGCTGGCCCAGGACGGTCGCGACCTGCTGACCCGGGGCGAGGCCCGGCAGGCCGCGGGCCTGGCCGCCGACGTCGTGGCCCTCGCCGACTCCGCCCGGCTGGGTCGCGACGGTGTCGAGGCGCGGCTGCTCCTCGGCCGCGCGCTGGTCGAGCTGGGCGACCTCGACCAGGCCACGACGACGTACCTCACCGCGCTCGACCAGTGCCGCACGATGCGCCTGCCGTTGCGGGCGGCCGACGTGCTCGACGGCCTCGCCGGCGTGGCCCGCGCGCGCGAGCTGCCCGAGGCGAGGGCACTGGCCGCGGCGGCCTTCGCCCTCCGCACGCCGCGGATGGCGGTCCGCTGGGGCTACTCCGCCGACTACGACGTCGCACCGGCCGGGAGCGCGCCGGCGGACTGGCTCGACGGCGACGACCTGTCCGCCGCGGCGGTGCCGCTGATCACCGCGGTGTTCAACCGGCCCGCGACGGCACCGCCCTCCGTGCTGGACGCCCTGACCGCAGCGGAGCGGCAGGTCGCGGAGCGGGTGGCCCACGGCCTGACCAGCCGCAAGATCGCCGAGGAGCTCTTCGTCTCCCCCCGGACCGTCGACGCGCACCTCACGCACATCTACCGCAAGCTCGACATCAACACGCGGGCGCGGCTGGCGGCGCTGGTGATGGAGCAGTCGCAGCGGCTCTGACGGCTCAGCGGCCCACTGTCGGTGGGCCGTGCGCATGATGAGGGCATGAGCCGGACGATCCAGGTCACCTTCGACGCCCACGACCCGCAGTCGCTCTCCCGCTTCTGGGCCGACGCGATGGGCTACGTCAACCCACCACCGCCCGGGCGCGAGCTCGAGCCGGGCCAGGATCCCTTCGACGCCTGGCACGCCTTCCTCGGCGAGATCGGGGTCCCGGAGTCGGAGTGGAACTCCGCCTCCGCGGCCGAGGACCCCGACGGCGACGGCCCGCGCTTGTTCTTCCAGCGGGTGCCGGAGGGCAAGACCGCCAAGAACCGCGTGCACCTCGACCTGCGGGCCGCCCCGGGGCTGCAGGGCGAGGAGCGGATGGCGGCGCTCGAGGCGGAGGCGGAGCGCCTGGTCGCCCTCGGCGCCACCCGGGTCGAGCGGCACGAGCCCGCCCCGCCGATGACGGCAGGACACCTCGTGATGGCCGACCCCGAGGGCAACGAGTTCTGCCTGGACTGAGCGCGACCTGGTCCGCTCACGGGCGCCGGCGACCGTGCTTTACTCGAGGCGAGCCGTCGAGCGCTCGCCGCCCGAGAAGGACCCGCACCGGATGACAGACGTCGCCCCCCACGAGCCCCCGGAGTCCCGCGTGCCCGCGCCGTCGCGTCGGGCCCTGCTCGGCGCCGCGTGGACGGCGCCGGTGGTCGTCGCGGTCGGCACCGCCCCGGCCTATGCCGCCTCCGCCGCGGCGAGGCTCGCCATCGACACCTTCACGTCCTACGGTGCCGCCTACACCGGCGCCGGCACGCCCTCCCGGATCGAGACCAAGGTCCAGGTCCGGCGCGAGTGGACGGCGTCCGCTCCCGCCGTCACCAGCATCACCGTGACGGTGCCGTTCCCCACGGCCGTCGCCGCGGGCGGCAAGGCCGTCTCCGTCTCCGGCACCGGCTGGGCCGCCGGACCGGTGGGCGGCCCCGCCAACGGTGCGTACACCTACGCGTTCACCTGGACCGGCCGGCTCGACAACACCACCCAGTCGACCTCGGAGCTGCTCTTCCACGTCAAGCGCACCAGCGTGGCCACGACGAGCGTCACCCTCACCGCCTCGGCCACGTCACCGCAGGCGACCCCGGTGAGCCGCACGATCACGACGGGTGTCTGACCGCCGCCGCCAGGTGGGATCTCGGCAGCCTGCCCGGCCTCAGCGCGTGCTGTAGTCCCGGAAGCCCCGCCCGGTCTTGCGACCGAGGTAGCCCGCGGTCACCAGGTGCTCGAGCAGCGGGGCCGGTGCGAAGCCGGGCTCGCGGAACTCGAGGTAGAGCTCGCGCTGGATCGCCAGCGAGACGTCGTTGCCCACCACGTCGAGCAGCTCGAAGGGTCCCATCGGCAGCGCGCAGCCCTGCTTCATCGCGGTGTCGATGTCGTCGGCCGTCGCGTAGTGCGCCTCGAGCATCTTCACGGCGTCGTTGAGGTAGGGGAACAGCAGGGCGTTGACGATGAAGCCGGACCGGTCGCCGCACCTCACCGCCACCTTGCCGACCCGGTCGCACAGCGCCAGGACGCTCTCGGTCACCGACTCGTCGGTGGCGACGGTGGAGACCACCTCGACGAGCTTCATGATCGCCGCCGGGTTGAAGAAGTGCATGCCGATGACGTCCTGCGGACGCTTGGTCACCTTGGCCATCGCGATGATGGGCAGCGAGGACGTGGTGGTCGCCAGGATCGCCCCCGGCTTGCAGATCTCGTCGAGGTTCTCGAACAGGGTCGTCTTGATCGCCAGGTCCTCGGCGATCGCCTCCACGACGATGTCGACGTCCCTGAGGTCGTCGAGCGACGTCGTGCCGCGCACCCGGCCGAGCACCTCGGCCTTCTGCTCCTCGGTCGCCCGGCCGCGCTGGATCTGCTTGTCGAAGTTCTTCGTGATCGTCGCGACCACGCCGTCGACCTTGTCCTGGCCGCGACCGGTGAACAGCACGTCGTAGCCCGCCTTGGCGAAGACCTCGACGATGCCGCACGCCATGGTCCCGGTGCCGACGACGCCGACGAGCGAGATGTCGTGGTGCAGCTGCGGCTTGTCGTCCTCGCTCGGGGTGTGCGCGTCGGCCACCACGACCGGCGAGTCCGGGGCCTCGTAGGTGTAGAAGCCGCGCCCCGACTTGCGCCCCAGGAGGCCGGCGGTGACGTACTGCTTGAGGATGGGGGCCGGCGCGTGGAGCCGGTCGCGTCCCTGCTTGTACATCGTGTCGAGGATCTCGTAGGCGGTGTCGAGCCCGATCAGGTCGAGCAGGGCCAGCGGGCCCATCGGGTAGCCGCAGCCGAACCGCATGGCGGCGTCGATGTCCTCGCGGGAGGCGTACTTGCCCTCGTACATCGACACGGCGTGGTTGAGGTAGCCGAACAGCAGCGTGTTGGCGATGAACCCGGCCTTGTCGCCGCAGACGACCGGGTTCTTCCCGAGGTCGCGCAGCAGGCCCTGCACCCGGGCGAGGACCTCCGGCTCGGTCACGACCGTGCGCACGATCTCGACGAGGTTCTGCACCGGCGCCGGGTTGAAGAAGTGGACGCCGACCACGCGCCCGGGCTTGGCGTTGGCGGTGGAGATCTCGGTGACGCTCAACGACGAGGTGTTCGTGGCCAGGACGGCGTCCGGGCGGACGATGTCGTCCAGCGTCCGGAAGATCGCCTTCTTGACCTCGAGCGACTCGACGACGGCCTCGACGACGAGGTCGGCCTTCGCCAGGTCCTCCATCGCGGTGGTGAGGGTGATCCGGCCGAGGAGCTCGGCCTGCTGCTCCTCGGTCATCTTCTCGCGCTTCACCGCACGGCCGGTGGAGTGCTCGAGGTGCTGGCGTCCCCGCTCGAGCGCCGCCTCGTTGACCTCGACGCCGATCACGTCGTAGCCGTTGCGGGCGAAGACCTCGGCGATGCCGGCGCCCATGGTGCCCAGGCCGATCACGCCGACGGTGGTGAACTCGCGGGAAGTCTCCTCAGTCATGGACGCATGCTCCCACGCCTCCTCGCCCCCGCGGGTGTGGCAACCGTCACGTCCCGGACGGCTCCGGAGGGCGTACGACGACGACCTCGTCCCCCGGGCGCACCGGGCCGGGGCGCACCACCTTCGCGCACAGCCCACGGAGTCGTCGTGGCTTGCCCTCGGGACCGTTGACGAAGGCCAGCGCGTCCTTGCCGAAGCGCGCGATGAACTTGCCGCAGCCGGTGTGGGGCTGGTCGGTCACCACGATCACCGCGCCGTCGGGCCCACCGATGTGGAGCTCGCTCCACGCGGGCAGGTTGGCGTGGGAGAGGTCGAGGTCGAGGAACATCTGGTCGCCCGCGAGCGCCTCGCGCTCGGGGTCCTGCGCCAGGAACTCCACGAGCCGGTGGTTCATCAGGTTGAGCTGCATGTCGGGGTGCGCCGAGCCGTCCGGCGTGCGACGGCTGCCCCGCACGGCCCAGGTGTCGCCGACCAGGCCCTCGGTGACGTCGAGGTGCCCGACCTCCAGCACCTCGCGCTGCCCGGGGCCGGGTCGTCGGACCACGGCGCGGAGCACGCCGACGTCGCGCGGGGAGCGGTCCACGTCCGGGAGGAAGGCGGCCAGGTCGTCG
>JAYSEC010000006.1:0-23601 GCA_041914085.1 Nocardioides sp. | reverse complement strand
TCCACCCCGACGACGACCTCGTGCAGGTGGGCGTGCCCGTCGAGCAGGTCGACGCGCACGTGGCCGACCGGCGGGTCGCCCGCGACCAGGACGAAGCCCGGATGCTCGGGCGCCGGGTCGAGGCCGAGCTGCGCGATGTCTCGCTGGCGCGCGGGGCGTACTGCGTGGTCGGTCACGGGGTCACTGTAGATTCGCCCGTCGTGAGGATCGTCGTCGCACGCTGCCAGGTGGACTACGCCGGACGGCTCTCGGCCCACCTGCCGCTCGCCACCCGCGTCCTGATGCTGAAGTCGGACGGCTCCGTGCTGATCCACTCCGACGGCGGCTCCTACAAGCCGCTGAACTGGATGTCACCCCCCTGCACGGTGCGCGAGGGCGTGGCGGAGGACGGCCGGGCCGAGTGGCTGGTGACCGCGACGAAGTCCGACGACACCCTGCGCATCCTCATCGACGAGGTCCTCCACGACAGCTCGCACGACCTCGGCGTGGACCCCGGCCTGCAGAAGGACGGCGTCGAGAAGCACCTGCAGGAGCTGCTCGCCGAGCACCCGGCGACCCTGGCCGACGGCCTCACCCTCGTGCGCCGCGAGTACATGACCGCGATCGGCCCGGTCGACCTGATGTGCCGCGACGCCGACGGCCTCTCGGTCGCCGTGGAGATCAAGCGCCGCGGTGAGATCGACGGCGTCGAGCAGCTCACCCGCTACCTCGACCTGCTGAACCGCGACCCGCTGCTGAGCGCCAAGGGCCCCGTCCGCGGCATCTTCGCGGCGCAGGAGATCAAGCCCCAGGCGCGCGTGCTGGCGACCGACCGGGGCATCGCCTGCGCCCTCGTCGACTACGACGCCCTGCGCGGCATGGACGACGCGGAGCACCGCCTGTTCTGAGCACGGCATCGTTACCCTCGCACGGTGAGCGATCCGGCGCCCGAGCGCATCTTCCACATCGCGACGGCTGCGGACTGGCGCCGGGCGCTGGAGACCGGGAGCTACACCACCTCCACGGTGGGCGTGAGCCTGGCGGAGGAGGGCTTCATCCACGCCAGCCGTCGCGACCAGGTCCAGGGGGTGTTCGACCGGTACTACCGGTCGCTGGGCGAGGACCTGGTGCTGCTCACCATCGACACGGCCCGGCTCTCGTCCGAGGTGCGGGTGGAGCCTGTCGGCACCGACACCTACCCGCACGTGTACGGGCCGATCGACCGACGGGCCGTGGTCGACGTCGCGCCGCTGAGCCGGAGGGGCGCGTCCGAGACGGTGACCACGCTGTGGGTCAAGGAGATGGCCCGCCGGATGGGGATCGCCCTGCTGGTGATGGCGCTGGTGGCCGCAGGGGTGCTGCTCGCCCAGCGGATGGCGTGAGGCTCAGGCGGCCTTCTTGCCCTTCTTGCCGCCCTTGGCCGTGACGACGTCGACCTTCACGAGCTTGCGCTTCTTGACCGTGTAGCCGGCCGGGAGGGTGCCCTCCTTGAGCATCCGCAGCGGGCAGCGCCCGCACTTGGTCGAGGACACGCAGCACTTCTTCTTCGGCAGCTTGGCGACCTTGGCCTTGCCTGCCTTCTTCGACGTGTCCTTCGACTTGCCCACGCCCGCACCCTACAGGACAGTTAGGACAGCCTTACCTAGCGTCTTGCCCAGTGTCGACCCGGCATCAGCCCAGGGTGTCCCCCGCCCACGACCGCGCCCGCCACCCCTCGGCGTCCGCCTCGAGCGCCACCACGTCGCAGTTGCGCAGCGGCCGCTCGTGGCCGTGGTCGGCCCGCAGGTTCGCGGCGAGGACCGGGACCGCCGTGCAGATCGCGCCCCCGTGGCTGACCACCAGGACCGCCTCGCCCCGGTGCGTGTCGGCGATCTCCTCGAGCACCGCGGACACCCGGGCGACGACCTCGGCACCGCTCTCGGCGCCGGGCACCCGGACGTCGAGGTCGCCCGCCAGCCACGCCGCGAAGGTGTCCCGGAAGGGGTCGGGGTCCCCCGTCCCCCCGGCGTGGTCGCCCACGCCGAACTCGCGCAGGCCCTCGCGCACCACGACGTCCACGCCGAGCACGCCGGCGGCGAGCTCCGCGGTCTGCACGGCGCGGGCCATCGGGCTCGACCAGACCGCGGCGACCCGCTCCGCCGCCAGCCGGGACCCGAGGTCGCGCGACTGGACGCGACCCAGCGGGCTGAGCCAGCCCCCGGAGTCACTGAGCAGCTCGCTCTCGTAGAGCGCCTCGCCGTGCCGGGCGACGAACACCCTCGCGGGGCACTGGAGGTCAGTCACCGGCCAACCCCACCACGTCAGCGGCGCACCCCCACGCCAGGGTCACCCCGGCGCCGCCGTGGCCGTAGCAGTGGACCACGTCGCCGACTCGTTCGAGCCGGACCTCCGGCCGGGCCGGTCGCAGCCCGACCTTGTGGCGCAGCACGCGCGCCCTCTCGAGCTCCGGGACGAGCGCCGTGGCCCGGTGCAGGACCTGCTCGGCGACGGCCGGGTCCGGCGTACGGCTCCACTCGCCCTCGACGTCGGTCCCTCCGACCACGACCTCCGCCGCGCGCGGGACGACGTACGTCAGCCCGTCGCCGTCGAGGGTCCAGCGGTCCAGCCCGACCTGCTCGACGACGACCACCTGCCCACGGACCGGGTGGACCGAGGGGTCGGCGCCGAAGTGCCGGGCGCCGAGACCGGTCGCGTTGACCACCAGCGCGCCGTCGTCGGGGAGGGCGGAGAGGTTCATCCGGGTCAGGGTGCCGCCGAGCTCGTCGATCCTGGCGACCAGCCAGCGCAGGTGCACCGGCATGTCGACGACGGGGCTGACGAAGGTCCAGCCGTCGGCGTAGCCCGGGGGCAGCGCGGTCTCGCGGTCCAGCGCCGGCACGGCCGCGCGCCACCACGGGTCGGGCCGGTGCTCGCGCAGCACCTCGGTGCCGGTGAGCATCCGGACCCCGCTCCGCTCGTCGGAGGCCAGCGCCTCGAGCTCGGCGTACGACGTCGTGCACCACGCCGTGACGCGGTCCTGCGCGGTCGCACGGAACGGGTACCAGAGCGCTGCCGCGACCGCCGAGGTGGTCTCGAGCGGGAGGTCCCGGGCGACGACGTCGACGCGGTGGCCCGCCTCCAGCAGGCGTACGGCGCACGTCAGCCCGACCACGCCGGCCCCGACCACGATCACGCGTTGCATGACCTGCAGTGTGCCAGCCGGGCCGGTCGGGGTCAGTCCAGCCCGTTGGCCGCGCGGATCACGTCGACGAAACCGCCCATGATCTCGGTGAGGCCGAAGTCCTTGGGCGTGTAGACCGCGGCGACACCGCGCGCGACGAGCGCCTTGGCGTCCGAGCTCGGGATGATGCCGCCGACGATGACCGGGAGGTCGCCGAGGCCGGCCGCCTCGAGCCCGTCGAGGACGTCGGGCACCAGCTCCATGTGCGACCCGGACAGGATCGACAGGCCCACGAGGTGCACGTCCTCCGCGACGGCCGCGGCGACGATCTGCTCGGGCGTCAGGCGGATGCCCTGGTAGATGACCTCGAAGCCGGCGTCGCGGGCCCGGACGGCGACCTGCTCGGCACCGTTGGAGTGCCCGTCGAGCCCGGGCTTGCCGACGAGGACGCGCAGGCGGCCGCCGAGCTCCTCACCCGTCGCCCGCACCCGCTCGCGCACGGCGCTCAGCTCGGCACCGGCCTCGGCGACGCCGACAGCACCCGACACCCCGGTGGGCGCGCGGAACTCGCCGAAGACCTCGCGCAGCGTGCCGGCCCACTCCCCCGTGGTCGCGCCGGCGCGGGCCGCGGCCAGGGTGGGTCGCATGAGGTTCGCGTCGGTCTTCGCGGCCTCGGCGAGCGCGCGCAGCGCCTCGGTGACCTCGGCCTCGTCACGCTGCGCCTTCCACGCCTCGAGGCTCGCCAGCGCGGCGCGCTCGGCCTCGGGGTCCGCGGTCTGGATCGCGGAGTCGAGGTCGGCGGTGAGCGGCGATGGTTCGGTCGTCTCGAACCGGTTCACCCCGACGATGACCTCCTCGCCGGACTCGATGCGGGCGCGGCGCGCGGCGTGCGCGGAGACGAGGTTCTGCTTCATGTAGCCGGACTCGACAGCGGCGATCGCGCCGCCCATCGCCTGGACCCGGTCGATCTCGGCCTTGGCGCCCTCGACGAGCTCGGCCACCTTCGCCTCGATCACGTGGCTGCCGGCGAAGATGTCGTCGTACTCCAGCAGGTCGGACTCGAAGGCGAGCACCTGCTGGAAGCGCAGCGACCACTGCTGGTCCCAGGGACGCGGCAGGCCGAGGGCCTCGTTCCAGGCGGGCAGCTGCACGGCCCGGGCGCGGGCGTCCTTGGACAGCGTGACCCCGAGCATCTCCAGCACGATCCGCTGGACGTTGTTCTCCGGCTGGGCCTCGGTCAGGCCGAGCGAGTTCACCTGCACGCCGTAGCGGAACCGGCGCATCTTCGGGTCGGTCACGCCGTAGCGCTCGCGGGTGATCTCGTCCCACAGCTGCACGAAGGCCCGCATCTTGCAGGTCTCCTCGACGAAGCGGACGCCGGCGTTGACGAAGAAGGAGATCCGCCCGACGACCTTCTCGAAGTCGTCCTCGGAGACCTGGCCGGAGCCCTTCACCTGGTCGAGCACCGCGATCGCGGTGCACATCGCGTAGGCCAGCTCCTGCACGGGCGTCGCGCCCGCCTCCTGCAGGTGGTAGCTGCAGATGTTGATCGGGTTCCACTTCGGGATCTCGTGGACGGTGTAGGCGATCATGTCCGCGATCAGGCGCAGCGACGCCTCGGGGCCGAAGACGTAGGTCCCCCGGGAGAGGTACTCCTTGATGATGTCGTTCTGCGTGGTGCCGGCGAGCTGGTGGGCGACCTCGTCCGGGGACAGGTCGGGGTTCTGCTCCTCGGCGACGACCTGGTACATCGCGAGCAGCCACATCGCGGTCGCGTTGATCGTCATCGAGGTGTTCATCTCGGTGAGCGGGATGTCGGCGAACAGCTTGCGCATCTCGCCGAGGTGCGGGACGGGTACGCCGACCTTGCCGACCTCGCCGCGGCTCAGCGGGCTGTCGGGGTCGTAGCCGGTCTGCGTGGGCAGGTCGAACGCCACGCTGAGCCCGGTCTGGCCCTTGGCCAGGTTGGTGCGGTAGAGCGCGTTGGACGCCTCGGCCGTGGAGTGGCCGGCGTAGGTGCGCATCACCCAGGGGCGGTCCTTGGCAGGCCGATCGGTGTCGCTCATGGCGACAGGGTAGGACGCGGTTACCCGGGAGTCACCGGGCTGGAGGTGTGACGGATCCCTCAGGGTCCGGGGCGGTCAGGGTCGGCCGGCCTCAGGCGGTCGCGGCGACCCGCTCGACCTCGATCGCGTGGGCGAGGCGGGCGAGGTGGGCCATGCGGCGCACGGCAGGGCCCGGGTTGCGCACCGTGAGGTGGTGCCCGCTCAGCCACGCGTGCCGGGTGGCGACCGCGAGCAGCCGGAGCGCGGTCAGGTCGATGGTCGTCACCTCGGTCATGTCGATGACCACGTCGTCGTCGAGGCCCTCGAGGTGGCGGTAGATCGCGTCGCGCACCTCCCACGTGCTGCGCACGTCGAACGCGCCGTGCAGGACCAGGATGTTCCCGTCCGAGACGATGTCCATCTGGTGCTCCTCACTGACGTCCCCCGACGCCAGGCCCGTGACCGCTGTCACTTCCTACGACGCATGTGTACCCGATCAGGTTGCATCGATGCCTCACCTTTTCGGCGAGTCCTCGTCGCCAGGGCGTCGCCGAGCGGACCGGTCGCTCCCCGCTAGGGTCGTGACATGGTCAACCTGACGCGCATCTACACCCGCACGGGCGACGCCGGACGCACCCGGCTCGGCGACATGAGCGAGACGGCGAAGACCGACGCGCGGCTCGAGGCCTACGCGTGCGTGGACGAGGGCAACGCCCACATCGGGGTCGCGCTGGCGCACGCCGCCGTCGACCACGGGCTCGAGGACGACGTGGTGACGGTGCTGACCACCATCCAGAACGACCTCTTCGACGTGGGCGCCGACCTGTCCACGCCGGTCGTGCCCGACCCGAAGTACCCGCCGCTGCGCGTCGAGCAGGACTACGTCGACCGCCTCGAGGCGTGGTGCGATCACTACAACGAGTCGCTGCCCGCCCTGCGGTCCTTCATCCTCAACGGCGGCACCGTGGCCGCCGCCCACCTGCACGTGGCGCGCACCGTCGTGCGTCGTGCCGAGCGGGCGGGCTGGGTGGCGTGGGCCGAGCACGAGGCGACCATGAACCCGCTCGCGATCACCTACCTCAACCGCCTCTCCGACCTGCTGTTCATCCTCGCCCGCCACGCCAACCGCCACAACGGCGACGTGCTGTGGGTGCCCGGCGGCGAGCGCTGACCGTGGCGCACGGGGCCATTCCCGCCCGGGACCGGGCATCGGTGGCCCACAATGGTCCGACCCGCTCCCACCCAGCTCGGAGGAGACACGTGTCCGCGGAGCCCACCCATGCCCCGAGGGCGATGCCCCACCTGTCGGGGGTGTCCACCTTCGACGAGGCGACCCGCCTGGTGCTGGACTACCTCCAGAAGCAGGTCCCGATGGACTTCTGGACCGTCTCGCGCGTGATCGACGGACGCCAGGTCTACCTCGACGTGACCCCCAACGAGCTCGAGCTGGCGGTCGGCGACGGGCCCTCGTGGGAGGACTCGCTGTGCCACCTGATGTGGGACGAGGGCGGCCCACGCGTCGCCCCCGACGTGTCCCGCGTCCCGGCGTACGCCTCCAACCGCGCCGCCCGCGACCTGTCGGTCGCCAGCTACGTCGGCATCCCGCTCTTCAACGAGGACAGCACGCTGTTCGGCACGGTCTGCGGGATCGACACGTCGGTGCAGGACGACGCCCTCCTCGACCTCGCACCGCAGCTCGAGCTGCTCGGTCAGATGCTGTCGGTGGTGCGCAACCTCGACACGCAGGCGGTGTGGCTGTCGCGGCAGCTCGAGGCGACCCTGAAGGACGCGGAGACCGACCCGCTCACCGGCCTCCGCAACCGCCGGGCGTGGCAGCGCGCCTGCGAGGTCGAGGAGGCACGGCACCACCGCCTCGGCGACCACGCCGGCATCATCGTGCTCGACCTCGACGGGCTCAAGCAGGTCAACGACACGGACGGGCACGCCGCGGGCGACGCGATGCTCCAGCGGGCCGCCGACGTGATCAGGTCGAGCTGCCGCCACACCGACGTCGTGGCGCGGCTCGGCGGCGACGAGTTCGCCGTGCTCTGCCCCCAGACCACGGCCGACGAGGTCGCCACGGTCGTCGCCCGCCTGCGCGCCGAGCTCGCCGCCGCCGGGCTGTCGGCCGGCATCGGGTCGGCGACCCTCGACCAGGTCGGCACCATGGCCGAGACCGAGGCGATCGCGGACGCGGCGATGTACGCCGACAAGCGCGCGCGTCGCTGACCTCGGCGGGCGCTCAGCGCCCGGCGGGCACCTCGCTGCGCCGCTCGCGCGCCGAGGGCACCACGAGCGCCGCCGGCATCAGCAGCACCGCGACCACGAGCAGCGCCTTGAGGGTGCCGACCTGGTCTCCGACGAAGCCGAGGAACGGCGGTCCGGCGAGGAAGGCGGCGTAGCCGATGGTGGACACCACGCTCACCCGCGACGCCGCCCGCACGGGGTCGTCGGCGGCCGCGCTCATGCCCACCGGGAAGCCGAGCGAGGCGCCCACGCCCCACAGCACGATGCCGGTGACCACGACGACCGGGTCGTCGGCGAAGACGATCAGCAGGACGCCCGCGCCCGCGAGGACCATCGTGCCCCAGAGCACCGCGACCCGTCCGAAGCGGTCGATGAGGCCGGTGCCGACGAAGCGGCCCGCGGTCATCGCCAGCACGAAGACGGCGAACCCGGCCACTCCCACGGCGTGGGACACGTCGTGGCCGTCGACGAGGGCGACCGCCAGCCAGTCGTTCGCGGTGCCCTCGGTCATCGCGAGGGCCAGCACCATGACGCCGATGAGGAGGGTGCGCGGCTCCAGCCACGCCCGGGCGGCCGAGGTGGGGTGCTCGTCGTGGGACTCGGCCACCGGGAGGAAGGACGGCGAGGTGCGGAAGACGAGGGCGACCGAGAGGAGCACGATCGCCACGAGGTGCACCACCCCGGGCACGGAGAGCTCGATCAGGAGGGCGCCGAGCAGCGCGCCGACGACCGTCCCGGCGCTGAAGCCTGCGTGGAAGCGGGGCATGATCGTGCGGCGCAGGCCGCGCTCGACCTCGGCCCCCTCGACGTTCATCGCGACGTCCCACACGCCGATGCCCAGGCCGTAGACGAAGAGCCCGAGCACCGTCACCGGGAGGACGTGGCCGAGGCCGAGGGCCGCGGTGAGCATGCCGATCGTGGCCGCCGTCGCGCCGAAGCGCACGATCACCACCGTGCCCCACCGGTTGATCAGCGCACCGCTCGTCGGCAGCGCCAGCACCGAGCCGAGCGCGATCGCCAGGAGCACCAGGCCGAGCCCACCGTTGGAGAGGTCGAAGCTGGACCTGACCTCGGGGATCCGCGACACCCAGCTGGAGAACACCAGGCCGTTGACGAAGAACGACAGCCCGACGGCGTTGCGGGCGGCGGTCAGCGTGGGCACGGGCACTCCTCGCGGGGGTCGCCGCGGCAGCGCGGCGCGACGTGTTGATCGAATCGTTTCGATGCTAACCTCTCCCCCGTGTCCGGTCCAACTCCCGCGGCGTCTCGCACGCCCACGCTGGCCGACGTCGCAGCGTCGGCGGGAGTCTCGCTGTCGACCGCCTCGCTCGCCTTCTCGGGCAACAAGCCCGTCTCGGAGCCGACCCGCGCCCGGGTCCTGGCCGCCGCGGCCGAGCTCGGCTACTCCGGCCCGAACCCCCTCGCCCGCAACCTGCGGCAGGGTCGCAGCGGCGTGGTCGGGATCGCGGTCGGCCGGCTCAGCACCGCGTTCCGCGACCCGGCGGCGCTGCCCATGCTCGACGCGGTCTCGGACGTGCTGGGCACGGCCGGGCTGGGGCTGCTGCTCATGGGCGACGACGAGGGCCACGCCCGGCTCCCCCTCGACGCGGTCATCTACGACGTGTGCGGGCGCGAGGACGGCTGGACGCCGTACGACGAGCTGGTCGCGCGCGACGTGCCCCTGGTCGTCGTCGAGGGTCCGTCGTGGCCCGGCACCACCTTCATCGACATCGAGCACCGCGCCGGATCGGCCGCGCTCTCCCGGCACCTCCACGACCTCGGCCACCGCCGGGTCGCGCTGGTGACCCTCGAGCAGTCCCACCCCCAGCGCGAGCGGGAGGCCGGGGTGCGGGAGGTGTTCCCCGACGCCCGGGTCGTCGGCGAGTGCGCCAGCGACCTCGCGGCCGCCCAGGCGCTGGTGTCGGACTACCTCCGCACGTCTCCGGACGTCACGGCGATCGTCTGCCAGAGCGACGTGCAGGCGGCGGGCGCCGTCCTCGCGGCCCAGCGCCTGGGCCTCTCCGTGCCCACCGACCTCAGCGTCGCGGGCTTCGACGGCGTGCCGACCCCGTGGCTCGACCTGGAGCTCACCACCGTCGTGCAGCCCATCGCGGAGAAGGGCCGCACCGCCGCCCACGCCGTCCTGGGCCGCATCGCCGGCGAGCGCGTCGACGACGTGCTGCTCCCCGTGGAGCTGCGGGTCGGTCAGTCGACCGGCCCGGCCTGAACCCGCTGCGGAGGGTCAGCGACGGTTCCAGTCGGTGCCGGGTGGGCCGGACTCGAGCCAGGCCTGGAAGCCGGTCAGCGACGCCTCGCTCATCGCGATCTCGAGCGGCTCGCCGGCGTAGTGGCACGAGGCCACGACGTGGCCGTCGTAGAGCGACAGCTCCTCCGCCCCGGCAGGCGAGCGCCGGCCGGAGTACTCCAGGTGCTCGCGCGCCCAGACCCGCTTGGGGCGCGGGGAGAGCGAGAAGATCCGGAACCACTCCAGCGACTGCCCGGAGTAGCGGCCGATGCCGAGCAGCCAGCCGCGCCCCGGGTGCTCGGTGCGGGCGCGGTAGCTGAGCTCGAAGGTGCCACCGTTGCGGGCCAGGAAGCGGCGCCGCACGATCAGCGAGATGCCGTAGAGCAGGGCCAGCAGGAGGACGAGCCCGACGATGTCGAGCATCCACTCCCAGACCGGCATCCACACCCTCCACACGCCGACAGAAAACAGGTGAGCGCACGAACCGTGTGGTTCGTGCGCTCACCCTAGCGGTCGCGTGGGAGGACCCTTCAGGAGGCCCGTTCCGCGGCACGCACGCGCGCCTCGGCGCGGCGTACCTTCTCCTGCGCCTCGTCGTCGTTCTCGCCGGCCTGCTTGCACCGCTCGAGCTCGGCACGGGCCTGCTCGAGGTCGATCTCGTGCGACATCTCGGCCCGCTCGGAGAGGATCGAGACGCGGTTGTCGGCCACCGACAGGAAGCCGGCGTCGACCGCGGCGACCCACGTCTCCCCCTCCACGGTCTGCACGTCCACGACGCCCTCGATGATCGAGGACAGCAGCGGAGCGTGGTTGGGCAGGATGCCGACGTCACCCTCGGTCGTGCGGGCGATGACCATGGTGGCCTGGCCCGACCAGACGAGCCGGTCGGCAGCGACCAGCTCGACCTGGAGGACCTTGTCGGTCGACTGGTCGGCCATCAGAGGCTCTTCTGGATCTCGGCCCACTTCTGCTCGACGTCGTCCAGACCGCCGCACATGAAGAAGGCCTGCTCGGCCACGTGGTCGTACTCGCCGTCGGCGATCTTGTTGAACGCCTCGATGGTGTCGGCCACCGGGACGGTCGAGCCCTCGATGCCGGTGAACTGCTTGGCGACGTAGGTGTTCTGCGACAGGAACCGCTGGATGCGACGGGCCCGGGAGACGATGATCTTGTCCTCCTCGGAGAGCTCGTCGACACCGAGGATCGCGATGATGTCCTGGAGCTCCTTGTTGCGCTGCAGGATCTGCTTGATCCGCACGGCGCAGCGGTAGTGCTCGTCGCCGATGTACTGCGGGTCGAGGATCCGCGAGGTCGACGTCAGCGGGTCCACGGCCGGGTAGATGCCCAGCGAGGCGATCTCTCGCGAGAGCTCGGTGGTCGCGTCGAGGTGCGCGAAGGTCGTGGCCGGGGCCGGGTCGGTGTAGTCGTCGGCGGGGACGTAGATCGCCTGCATCGAGGTGATCGAGTGACCACGCGTCGAGGTGATCCGCTCCTGGAGCTGACCCATCTCGTCGGCGAGGTTGGGCTGGTAGCCCACCGCGGAGGGCATGCGACCGAGCAGCGTGGAAACCTCGGAGCCGGCCTGCGTGAAGCGGAAGATGTTGTCGATGAAGAGCAGCACGTCCTGCTTCTGCACGTCGCGGAAGTACTCCGCCATGGTCAGCGCGGACAGGGCGACGCGCAGGCGGGTGCCCGGCGGCTCGTCCATCTGGCCGAAGACGAGGGCGGTCTGCCCGAGGACGCCGGCCTCCTCCATCTCGACGATGAGGTCGTTGCCCTCGCGGGTGCGCTCACCCACGCCGGCGAACACCGACACACCACCGTGGTCCTTGGCGACACGGGCGATCATCTCCTGGATGAGCACCGTCTTGCCGACACCGGCGCCACCGAACAGGCCGATCTTGCCGCCCTGGACGTAGGGGGTGAGCAGGTCGATGACCTTGATGCCGGTCTCGAACATCTGGGTCTTCGACTCGAGCTGGTCGAAGGCGGGCGCCTTGCGGTGGATGCCCCAGCGCTCGTTGACCTCGAAGGTCTCGCCCTCCTCGAGGTTCAGCACGTCGCCGGTTGTGTTGAACACCTTGCCGAGCGTGGCGTCGCCGACCGGCACGGTGATGGACTCACCGGTGTCGGTCACCTGGGCGCCGCGGACCAGGCCGTCGGTGGGCTTCATCGAGATCGCACGGACCATGCCGTCACCGATGTGCTGGGCGACCTCGAGCGTGATCGTGGTGGTCTCGCCGCTGAGGGTCAGGTCGACCTTGAGGGCGTTGTAGATCGCCGGCATCGCGTCGGTCGGGAACTCGATGTCCACGACCGGGCCGATGACGCGCGTGATGCGACCGACCGAGCCGGCCGCGCCGGAGGTCTGGGTCTCTTCAACAGTGGCAGTCATTTCTCTCACTCACTCCCGGCGTTGGCGTCGGCAAGGGCGTTGACGCCACCGACGATCTCGCTGATCTCTTGGGTAATGCCGGCCTGACGGGCCTGGTTGGCGATTCGGGTGTACTTCTTGATGAGCTCGTCGGCGTTGTCCGTGGCGGACTTCATCGCCTTCTGGCGGGCGGCCAGCTCGGAGGCGGCCGCCTGCAGCAGGGCGAAGAAGATCCGGCTCTGGACGTAGCGCGGGAGCAGGGAGTCGAGCACCTCCGCGGGGGACGGCTCGAACTCGTAGAGCGGCAGGACGTCGTCCTTGGCCGGCGCCTCGGTGCCCTCGACGACCTCCAGCGGGAGGAGTCGTACGGCGGTCGGCTCCTGGCTGAGCATCGAGCGGAAGCGCGTGTAGACCACGTGCACCTCGTCGACGGCCTGGTCGTCCTCGCCGGTCTCGCCGAGGAAGGCCGAGATCAGCGTCGCGCCGATCTCGGCGGCCACGTCGTAGGTCGGCTGGTCGGAGAAGCCGGTCCACGCCTGCACGATCGCGCGCTGGCGGAACTTGAAGTAGGCCTCGCCCTTGCGACCGCTGGTGTAGAGGTCGACGGACTTGCCCTCCTCCTTGAGCTTCTCGACGAGGCGCTCGGCCTCCTTGATGACGCTCGAGGAGTAGGCACCGGCCAGACCACGGTCGGAGGTGACCACGAGCACCGCGGCCCGCTTGGGGTCCTCGGGCTCGGTGGTCAGCGCGTGGTCGACGTTGGAGAACGTCGCCACGGCCGAGACCGCGCGGGTCAGCTCACGGGCGTACGGCGCTGCGGCCTGGGCCCGCTGCTGAGCCTTGATGATCCGCGACGCGGCGATGAGCTCCATCGCTCGCGTGATCTTCTTCATCGACTCCGTCGACTTGATCCGCGCGCGGTACTCGCGTACGGAGAGAGCCATGGCGTCAGCCCCGCTTCTGCTTGACGATCTGCTCCTGCTCGACGTCCTCGTCCTCGAGGGCGACGTGCTCTTCCTTGCCGGCCTTGATGCTCTGGCCGTCGGAAGTCTCGAACTGGTCGAGGAAGGAGTCGTAGGCCTTCGCGAGCTCGGCCTCGGCGTCGTCGTCGAACTTCTGCGTCTCGCGGATGCCGGCGAGGATGCCCTCGTGGCTGCGGCGGAGGTAGTCGAGGAACTCCGACTCGAAGCGCAGCACGTCGTCGGTCGGGACCTTGTCGAGGCGGCCGGTGGTGCCGAGCCACAGTGACGCGGTCATCTCCTCGAGCGGGTACGGCGAGTACTGCGGCTGCTTGAGCAGGGCCATCAGGCGCTGGCCGCGGTCGAGCTGCTGGCGCGAGGCGGCGTCGAGGTCGGAGGCGAACATCGCGAAGGCCTCCATGGCGCGGAACTGCGCCAGGTCGACCTTGAGCGAGCCGGTGACGGCCTTCATCGCCTTCGTCATCGCCGAGCCACCCACGCGCGAGACCGAGACACCCACGTCGATGGCGGGGCGCTGGTTGGCCGCGAACAGGTCGGACTGCAGGAAGATCTGGCCGTCGGTGATCGAGATGACGTTGGTCGGGATGAACGCCGAGACGTCGTTGGCCTTGGTCTCGATGATCGGCAGGCCGGTCATCGAGCCCTTGCCCATCTCGTCGGACAGCTTCGCGCAGCGCTCGAGCAGCCGGCTGTGCAGGTAGAAGACGTCACCCGGGTAGGCCTCGCGGCCCGGCGGCCGGCGCAGCAGCAGCGACACGGCGCGGTAGGCCTCGGCCTGCTTGGTGAGGTCGTCGAACACGATCAGGACGTGCTTGCCCTCGTACATCCAGTGCTGGCCGATGGCCGAGCCGGTGTAGGGGGCGAGGTACTTGAAGCCGGCCGAGTCGGACGCCGGGGAGGCCACGATGGTCGTGTACTCGAGCGCGCCGGCCTCCTCGAGGGCACCACGCACGGAGGCGATGGTCGAGCCCTTCTGGCCGATGGCGACGTAGATGCAGCGGACCTGCTTGTCCGGGTCGCCGGACTCCCAGTTCTGCTTCTGGTTGATGATCGTGTCGATCGCGATGGTGGTCTTGCCGGTCGCGCGGTCACCGATGATCAGCTGGCGCTGGCCACGGCCGATCGGGGTCATCGCGTCGATCGCCTTGATGCCGGTGGCGAGCGGCTCGTGCACCGACTTGCGCTGCACCACGCTGGGCGCCTGCAGCTCCAGCGCACGGCGGCCGCTGGTCTCGATGTCGCCGAGGCCGTCGATCGGCTGGCCCAGCGGGTCGACGACGCGGCCGAGGTAGCCCTCGCCCACGGGCACCGACAGGATCTCGCCGGTGCGGCGGACCGCCTGGCCCTCCTCGATCTTGTCGAAGTCACCGAGGACCACGACACCGACCTCGCGGGTGTCGAGGTTCAGGGCGATGCCCAGCGTGCCGTCCTCGAACTCGAGCAGCTCGTTGGCCATGACCGAGGGCAGTCCGCTCACGCGGGCGATGCCGTCAGCAGCCTCCGCGACGGTGCCGACCTCTTCCGTGGTCGCCGACTCGGGCTTGTAGTCCGACACGAAGCGCTGCAGCGCGTCCCGGATCTCGTCCGGACGGATGGACAGCTCCGTCATTTCACTCACCTGTTTCTCTGGGTCTGCTCGAAAGTTCTTGCTGGGTCTGGGTGTCTCTGGTGGTGCGGTCAGCCGGCGAGCTTGCGCCCGGCGTCGTCGAGGCGGCTCGCGACGGTCCCGTCGATGACGTCGTCACCGATGTCGACGCGGATGCCGCCGATGACCTCGGGGTCGACGACGACGTTGAGGTGGACCGTGCGGCCGTAGGTGCGCGAGAGCACCGCCTGGAGCCGCTCGCGGTCGGTCTCGGCCAGCGGCCGGGCGACGCGCACCGTGGCGACCCGCTGCTCGCGGACCTCCGCGGCGACCTTCTGGTACTCCTCGAGGGCCACCCCGACGGTGCGGTGGCTGCCCGAGAGGGACTGCTGCACCAGGGTGACGGTCGCCGGCAGCGTCTTGTCGGCCAGCAGCCCGCTCACCAGCGTGGACTTGTCCGCACGGCTCCGGGCCGGGTCGGAGAGCGCCTGGCGCAGCTCCGGGCTGCCCTGGACCAGCCGGCCCACGGCGAACAGCTCGTCCTCGAGCCGGTCGGCCTGGTCGGCCGAGGACCGGACGACGGCGACCACACCGAGCTGCTCGAGGGCGTCGGCGAGGTCGCGCCCCGCGGTCCACCGCTGGGCGACCGCAGTGGTCACCACCTCGAGCGCCTCGTCGGACACCTTGCCGGCCAGCACGTCGCGGACCAGCCCGGCCTTGGCCTCGCCGGGGACGGACACGTCGGTGGCGACCCGGCGCAGGCCCGGCTCGGCGCGGAACAGGTCCGCCGCTCCGAACAGGTCCTGACCCACCTTGCGCAGGTCACCCGTGCCGGGCAGCACTCCGGCTGCCGCGGCGTAGGCGTCTGCGGACGCACCTCGCATCATCAGTTGACGCTCCCCGACGTGGTGCCGTTCTGGGCCTCCAGGTCGGCGAGGAAGCGCTCGACCACGCGGCTCTGGCGGGCCTCGTCCTCGAGGCTCTCCCCCACGATGCGACCGGCGAGACCGGTCGCGAGGGTGCCGACCTCGGCGCGGAGCGAGGTGACCGCCTGCTGGCGCTCGGCCTCGATCTGGGTCTTGCCGTGCTCGACGATGCGGTTGGCCTCGGCCTGGGCCGCCTCCCGCATCTCCGCCACGATCTGGGCACCCTGCTCACGCGCCTCCTCACGGATGCGCGCCGCCTCGTGCCGCGCGTCGGCGAGCTGCTTCTCCAGCTCGGCGAGCTTCGCGTCGGCCTCGGCCTGCTTCGACTCCGCCGCGGCGATGCCGCCCTCGATCGCCTGCGTGCGCTCGGCGAAGGTCTGCTCGAAGCGCGGAGCCACGAACTTCCAGATGAGGAACAGCAGCAGGCCGAAGACGACCAGCGACAGGGCAGCCTCGACGGGAACGAAGCCGAGCGGGTTCTCCGGGGCGTGGCCGCCCTCGGTCGGCTCGGCCCCCTCCGCGAGGAAGATCAGATTCTGCATGGCAGTCCTTCGTCAGTCGTGCAAGCGGGTCGTGTCAGAGGACGAACGCGAGCGCGATACCGATGATGGCGAGCGCCTCGGCGAGGGCGAAGCCCAGGATGGCGATCGACTGGAGGCGGCTCTGGGCCTCGGGCTGACGGGCGACGCCGGAGATGTAGGCGGCGAAGATCAGGCCGATACCGACACCGGGGCCGATCGCAGCGAGACCGTAACCGACCATGTTGAGGGAGCCTTCCACGGCTTTTTCCTTTCGGTTGGTGAAGCGTGGGCTCTGGGTTGAGCCCGGGGTGGAGCTTCGGTGTGAATCTGGGTGGAAACCTGGGTGGGAATCCGGGTGGAAATCTGGGGGTGCGTGCTCGGGCGCGGTGCTCAGTGCTCGTCGGCGAGGGCGCCGGAGATGTACATCGCGTTGAGCAGGGTGAAGACGTAGGCCTGCAGGAACTGGACCAGGAGCTCGAGGAACGAGATCGCGATCGCGAGGACCCAGGCGAGCGGGCCGGCGACGTAGCCGATGCCGCCGTACTCGATCAGGAACAGGCCGCCGGTGGAGAACAGGATGAGCAGGAGGTGGCCGGCGAACATGTTGGCGAACAGACGAAGCGCCAGCGTGACCGGGCGGACCAGGATGTTGGAGAAGAACTCCAGCGGCACCAGCAGCGGGTACATCACCGGGCTCACGCCGCTCGGCACGCTCTGGAGCTTGAGGTAGCCGAGGAAGCCGTGCTTCTTGATGCCGACCGCGTTGTAGATGACCCAGCTCAGCCCGGCGAGGGCGTAGGCCATCGAGGCGCGCGAGAACGTCGGGAACTGGATGAGCGGGATCGACGCGAACGCGTTGTTGATCAGGATGAAGAAGAAGAGCGTCACGAGGTACGGGACGAACTTGATGAAGTCGTGGCTGCCGATGATGTCGCGGCCGATCGAGTTGCGGACCATGCCGTAGGCGCTCTCGCCGGCGAACTGCAGTCGACCCGGCACCAGGCTCGCGCGGCGGAACGCGGCGTAGAAGAAGGCGAACACGATGACCGCACCGAGGACCAGCTGGACCATGGGCTTGGTGATCGCGACTTCACCGATGTGACCCAGCGCCTGGTCGGAGAAGTCGAAGCTGTTGGGGCCCGGGGCGACGAACTCGCCTCCGGACTCAGCCATCGTGATGCCGATCATCGAGTCAGTCTCCTACTGGCTTGCCTTGTTGAACCGTGCGTATGTCATGTAGATCCCGAAGCCGGCACCGACCAGGATGCCGATCGCCACGAGGAAGTCCGTACCGAGCCACCGGTCGAGTGCCCAACCGACGAGCCCGTAGACAGCCACACCCGAGACGATGTAGCCGAAGGCGTGCCAGGGGTCGCCCTTGGGGGATTCGTCGGGTCCGGCCGTCGGGGGAAGCTGTCGAGCCATCGCGGTCCGCACACTAGCAGCGGATTCGGTCATCGCTCACCCCCGGGGTGGTCGACCAGATCGTCGCTGTCGGTGGCCCCGCGAGCGGGCTGCGGGGCAGCCTCCTGACCGAGGTCGTAGACCGGGATCCGCTGCCGCGTGGCCGCCACCAGCTGGCCGACGACCCACAGGAGCGTCACCACGATCACGGCGGTGGCGAACCAGCCGCGCGACAGGTCCTCGGCGCCGACGCCGGCACGCTCGATGGCCGCCACGCAGAGCGCCAGGACCAGGAGCTGCAGGGCGTACGTCATGAGCGCGACCAGCAGCGAAGCGGAGGGCATCATGCGGGCGACGACGCTCACCACGGCCACGCCGCAGGCGAAGACCGCGAGCGTCAGCACTCCCCCGCCGGCAGCCCCCACCACGGCGGCACGCCCGTCGACCAGGGCCGCGACGACCACGAGGACCAGGACCGCGGCGGCACCTGCGGCCAACGCGCCGAGGAGCGGGGAGAACCCGGTGCGGGTGTCCTGCGTCGACTCGGTCGTCATGGCGGCGGCCTGTCCGTTGTGGGGCGGTCTCTGACTGCTCGTGAAAACTATCACAAAGTCCGGGACCGGCTCCAATCAGGGCCCCGGGAGGTGCTCCTGGCGCTCGTGCTGCAGGGCCGACGATGCCTCATCCGGGTCGTCCGCGCGAGCCTCGACGTCGTCCGGCGCCGGCGGCTCGGCACGCCCCTCCACGACCGCGTTCTCCGGGAGCCCCGTGTTCCCGAGCCCCGTCTTGGGTGGCCGGTGCATCTTCGGCAGCACGAACGTCATGAGGATCGTCAGCGCGAGCATCGTGGCGAGGCTCCACCAGACCAGGACGGTGTCGAACAGGCTCACCAGCACCGCGCCGGTCGCGATGGTGAACGCCCACATCCACATGATCAGGACCGCACGACGCTGCGAGTGGCCGATCTCCAGGAGCCGGTGGTGGAGGTGCTGCTTGTCGGCACTCATCGGCGACCGGCCGGCCCGGGTGCGGCGCACGACGGCCAGCACCATGTCGGCCATCGGCACCATCAGCAGCGCGATCGGCAGGAGCAGCGGCAGCACCGTGACGAACAGGCTGTTGCCCGCCGTGCTGGGCATCCCGAAGAACTGGCCCGTGAGCGTCAGCGCGCTCGCCGACATGACGAGGCCGATCAGCATCGACCCGGAGTCGCCCATGAACAGGCGCGCCGGGTGGAAGTTGTGCGGCAGGAAGCCCGCGCAGGCGCCGGCCAACGCCGCGCTCAGCAGGGCACCCGTCGTGGCGAGCGTGAGGTTGCTCTGGGCCGAGGCGAAGTAGCAGTAGAGGAAGAAGGCCGCGGCACCGATGCCGACCACGCCCGCGGCGAGCCCGTCGAGGCCGTCGACGAAGTTGACGGCGTTCATCGTCCCGATCACGACGACCAGGGTCAGCACCGCGCTCTGGGCGTCGTCGAGCGAGAAGAGGGTCCCGTCGGGGCTGGGGAAGTAGTAGAACCGCACCCCCATCGCGAACAGGAAGCCGGCCGCGAGCACCTGCCCGCCGAGCTTGGTGAGCGCGTCGAGGTCGTAGATGTCGTCGATGACGCCCACGGCGCACACCAGGGCGCCGGCGAGCAGCACCACGCCCGCGTCCTTGAAGACGAAGACCTCGCTGCGGCCACCGAGGAACGGCAGCTCGCGCGCCACGAGGTACGCCGCCGAGAGCCCGCCCATCATCGCGAGGCCGCCGAGGTAGGGGATCGGCTCGGCGTGCACGTCGCGGTCGCGGACCGCGGCCACCGCGCCGGTGCGCAGGGCGATCTCCCGGGCGATGACGGTGAGGAGGTAGGTCACCGAGAGGGCGACCAGGAAGACGAGGAGGTACTCCCGCACGCGCCCTAGCCCTCGTCCGCGAGCACGACCCCGTGCTCCTCGATCGCGGCGTTGAGCACGTCGAGGGACAGCGCGCCGAGCCGCAGCACCCGCCCCTCGGGCACCGTGACGTCGATGATCGTGGACGCCTCGCCGCCGGGCGAGGTGCCCCCGTCGACGATGACGGCCACCGCGTCGCCGAGCATCTCCTCGGCCTGGTCGGCGTCGGTGGCGGCCGGACGGCCGGTCAGGTTCGCCGAGCTCACCGCCAGCGGGCCGGTGCGCTCAAGGACGGCGAGCGCGACCTCGTCGTCCGGCATCCGCACCGCGACGGTGCCTCGGGTCTCGCCGAGGTCCCACATCAGCGACGCCTGCTGGCGGCACACGAGCGTGAGCGGGCCGGGCCAGAACTGCTCGACCAGCGTGCGGGCCCACGGCGGCACGCCGTCGGCGAGCGCGTCGAGGGTGGTCGCGGCGGAGACCAGCACCGGCGGCGGCATGTCGCGGCCCCGGCCCTTGGCCTCGAGCAGGCCCTTGACGGCGTCGTGGGAGAAGGCGTCGGCGGCGATCCCGTAGACCGTGTCGGTCGGGATGACCACCAGCTGTCCGCGTCGTACGGCGGCAGCCGCGGCGGTCACCGCCGCCTCCCGCTCCTCCTCGGTCGAGGTCGCAAGCCTGTCCACGGCGCTCATCGTGCCAGTCTCGCGGTGAGATAGCGGGGTCGACCCGCGAGGTCGAGGTGGTCAGCCACGTCGGCCCAGCGCCCGGACGCGGCGAAGACGCCGGGTGCGGACTCGCCCTGGACGTCGGCGTGCTCCGCGCCGACCACTCCCCCGGGCCGCAGCAGCACCGCGGCCCGTCGTTCCAGGACTCGGATCGCGTCGAGGCCGTCCTGGCCGGAGAACAGCGCGAGGTGCGGGTCGTGGTCGCGCGCCTCCGCGGCGACCGACTCCCACGCCTCCAACGGGATGTAGGGCGGGTTGCACACCACGACGTCGACGGTCCCGGCGAGGTCCTCGAAGGCGGTGGCGAGGTCGCCGTGGCGCAGGTCGACGCCCGTGCCGGAGAGGTTGCGCTCGGCCCACGCCAGCGCGCCCTCGTCGAGCTCGACGGCATGCACCGCGGCGTCGGGGACCTCGTCGGCGACCGCCCTGGCGATGGCGCCCGACCCGGTGCACAGGTCGACCACGACCGCCGGCCTGCCGACGGCGAGCGCGGACTCGACCGCCCAGCCCGCGAGCAGCTCGGTCTCCGGACGCGGCACGAAGACCCCCGGACCGACGGCGAGCTCGACGTGTCGGAAGGCGGCGCTTCCGGTCAGGTGCTGCAGCGGCTCGCGCGCGGCCCGGCGCGCCAGCAGGGCGTCGTACTGCTCGCGGGCGTCGGGGGCGAGGTCGTCGACGAGCGGGAGGCGCCCCAGCGGCACGTCGAGGACGTGGGCGAGCAGCAGGTCGGCGTCGCGCTCGGGCGAGGCGACGCCCGCCTCGCGCAGCCGGACGGCACCCTGGCGACGGGCCGTGCTCGCGCGCACCCTCTCCGTCACCTAACCCTCCAGCGCGGACAGGCGGGCGGCCATGTCGGCCTCGACGCACGAGTCGAGGACCGGCTGGAGGTCGCCGTCGAGCACCTGGTCGAGGTTGTAGGACTTGTAGCCGGTGCGGTGGTCGGAGATCCGGTTCTCCGGGAAGTTGTAGGTGCGGATCCGCTCCGAGCGGTCGACGGTGCGCACCTGCGAGCGACGGGCCTCGCTGGCCTCGGCGTCGGCGGCGTCCTGGGCGGCCTGCATCAGGCGCGCGCGCAGGATGCGCATGGCCTGCTCCTTGTTCTGCAGCTGGCTCTTCTCGTTCTGGCAGCTCACCACGATGCCCGTGGGGACGTGCGTGATCCGGACGGCGGAATCGGTGGTGTTGACGCTCTGCCCGCCCGGACCGCTGGAGCGGAAGACGTCGATGCGCAGGTCGTTGTCGTCGATCGAGACGTCGACCTGCTCGGCCTCGGGCATCACCAGCACGCCGGCGGCGGAGGTGTGCACGCGGCCCTGCGACTCGGTGACCGGGACGCGCTGCACGCGGTGCACGCCGCCCTCGAACTTCAGGAGGGCGTACGGCGCCTGCCCGGGCTCGACGGTGCCCTTCGCCTTGACCGCCGCGGTGACCGACTTGTAGCCGCCGAGGTCGGACTCGGTGGCGTCGAGCACCTCGACGCTCCAGCCCCGGCGCTCGGCGTAGCGGGAGTACATCCGCAGCAGGTCGCCGGCGAAGAGCGCGGACTCCTCGCCGCCCTCCCCCGACTTGATCTCCAGCAGGGCGTCCTTGCCGTCGGCGGGGTCGCGCGGCACCAGCAGCCGGCGCAGCCGCTCCTCCGCGGTCTCGCGGCGGGCGGCGAGGTCCTCGGCCTCCTGGGCGAAGGCCGGGTCGTCGGCGGCCAGCTCCCGGGCGGCCTCGATGTCGTCGCCGAGCTGGTGCCACTCCTGCCACGTCGTGACGACGGCGGTCAGCTCGGAGTAGCGCTGGTTGAGCTGCTTGGCCAGGCGCTGGTCGGCGTGGGTCTCGGGGAGCGCCAGGCGTCGCTCGAGCTCGGCGTGCTCCTCACGCATGCCCTCGACGGCCTCGAACATCGCTCCTCCTGCAGATCACACGACCCGGACAGACGACAAGGCGCCGGCCACCCGCGAGTGCGGGCGACCGGCGCCTGGCGTGGACTACTTCTTGTCAGCAGCCTTCTTGGCGTAGCGGGCCTCGAACCGGGCGACGCGGCCGCCGGTGTCGAGGATCTTCTGCTTGCCGGTGTAGAACGGGTGGCACTGCGAGCAGACATCGGCGTGGATCGAGCCGGAGGTCGCGGTGCTGCGGGTGGTGAACGACGCGCCACAGGTGCAGGTGACCTGGGTCTCGACGTACTCGGGGTGGGTGTCCTTCTTCATGGGTGTCCTCTCGAATTGCTCCGGGTCGCCCGCGTGGATCGCGTAGTGACGTGAACCGGAACCGACGCACAAGTGTGCCACCGGTCTGAACAACGGCGCCAATCCGTGGATTCCCGCCGGTCACGGGCGGATCGGCGGGTGGATCGGTGAATGTGGTCAGCGGCCGCCGACCACCTTGACCACGGCCTGCTGGGAGTCCGCCGCGGCGAGCTGCTTGCGCAGGTCGCCGACGACGGCGCCCTCGGCCGGGGCCAGGAGCTTCTCCTCGTGCCGGGTGCCCGACGCGGCCACGTCGACGGCCGGGACGATGCCCTTGGCCGCCTTCTCGGCGCTCAGCACGAGCTCCAGGTTGGCCGTCCCGGCGAGCTCCTCGAGGAAGAACTCGTCGGTCGCCGACCCGGTGCCGACCGTCACGGTCGCCAGGACGGTGAGCGAGCCGCCGTCCTCGATCTTGCGGGCCGCGCCGAAGAACTCCTTGGTCGGGTGGACCGCGGAGGCGTCGACGACACCGCCGAGGATCCGGCCGTTGGCCGGGGCCGCGAGGTTGTAGGCCCGGCCGAGGCGGGTCAGCGAGTCGAGCAGCACGACCACGTCGTGGCCGAGCTCCACCAGCCGCTTGGCCCGCTCGATGGCGAGCTCGGCGACCAGGGTGTGGTCGGCCGGCTGCCGGTCGAACGTCGAGGCGACGACCTCGCCCTTCACCGCACGCTGGAAGTCGGTGACCTCCTCAGGGCGCGTGTCGACCAGGACCACCATCACGTGGCACTCGGGGTTGTTGGCCGTGACGGACTGCGCCACGGACTGCAGCAGCGACGTGGCCCCGGTGCGCGGCGGGGTCAGCACGAGCCCGCGCTGCCCCTTGCCGACGGGCGCGGCGATGTCGATGACGCGGCCGGTGAGGTTGGCGTCGTCCGTGGCCAGGCGCAGGCGCTGGTGCGGGTGGACCGGCACCGCGTCGGCGAAGACCGGGCGCTCCTTGGCGCCCTCGGCCTCGGTGCCGTTCACGCTGTCGATGCGCACCATCGGGTTGAACTTCTCCCGGCGCTCGCCCTCGCGCGGCTGGCGTACCTGCCCGACGACGGCGTCACCGCGGCGCAGGTGGTACTTCCGCACCATCGACAGGGAGAGGTAGACGTCCTCGGGCCCCGGCAGGTAGCCCGAGGTGCGGACGAAGGCGCAGTTGTCGAGGACGTCGAGGATGCCGGCGGCGGGCACCAGGACGTCGTCCTCGAGGATCGTGGTGTCGGGCTCGTTGCGCCCGCCGGTCCGGGTCGTCGTGCGGTCGCGCCCGCGACGGCGGCGGTTGCGGCGGCTGCCGCCCTCGCCGTCCTCGTCGTCGTC
>JAYSEC010000005.1:0-39754 GCA_041914085.1 Nocardioides sp. | reverse complement strand
TCACCAAGCGCGGCGACCCGTGGGCCACCATCACCCTCGAGGACCTCGACGGCGCGATCGACGTGCTGCTGTTCCCGAGCTCCTACACCCTCGCCTCGACCCTGCTCGTCGAGGACAACATCGTCCGGATCAAGGGTCAGCTGTCCCGCGACAAGGACCAGCCCGAGCTGCGCGCGCAGGAGGTCACGGCCCCCGACCTCACCCAGGGGCCGACGGGGCCGGTCGTGATCAGCCTGCCGTCCACCCGCTGCACGCCGCCGGTGGTGGCGCAGCTGCGCGACGTGCTCGGCACCCACCCGGGCATGACCGAGGTGCAGCTCAAGCTGCTCACCCGCAGCTCGACCAAGGTGCTCAAGCTCGACGACAACCTGCGGGTGAGCCCGAGCCCGGCACTCTTCGCCGACCTCAAGCAGCTCCTGGGGCCGGGATGCCTGGCGGGGTGACCCCGACCGCGGAGCCGGGGACGTCCAGGCCGCGCCTGCTGCGGCTGGCGGTGGTGGTGGTCGTCTTCCTGGGCGCGGGTGCGCTCGCCGGGGTCCTGTGGGAGAGGCTCTGGGACGTGCCCACCGGTGTGACCTACCAGGGCCGCTGGTTCCTCGAGCCCGCCGGCCCCGACGTGTCCTTCCAGGGCATCGCGCTGTTCGTCGTGATCGCCTTCCCGCTCGGCATCCTGCTCGGCGTGCTCGCCGGCCTGCGGCGTGGAGACGAGGTGGCGACCGCGCTCACGGTGCTCGTCGCGGCGAGCCTCGCCGGGGTCGTGATGTACGCCGTCGGCAGCAGCCTGTCCCCTCCCGACCCGCAGCCCCTGGCGGCGGGCGCTCCCGACTACACCACCGACATCCCGGGGCACCTCGGCCTGACCGCGCCCGACCACGGCCGCGTGCCGTGGCACTCGTCGGCGCTGGTGGCGCTGCCGACGGGTGCGATGGCCGGTCTGGTCGGGACGTACCTCTTGGGGAGCAAGCGGTTGGGGAGGCGCTCGCGCGGGTAGGCTGGCGCGCGACATATGTATGGGGAGGTCCCGACGAGGTCGGGGCCCGTGCAACGGGGGACTGTGACGAGATGAGCACGACACCGGGTGGTCCGGAATACCTGGACACCACCGGCCCGGCCGACGCCGAGCCGGGCAACGACAACCGCAAGCGGCTCATCGCGCTCGGCGCGCTCGGTGCCACCGCCGTGGTGGTCGCCGGCGGGGCCTGGGCGGCCACCAGCTTCTTCGCGACCGGCTCGCAGCCGGCGGAGGCGCTGCCGGACTCGACCGTGGCCTACTTCAGCGTCGACCTCGACCCGAGTGGCGGCCAGAAGATCGAGGCGATCAAGACGCTCCGCAAGTTCCCGGGGTTCACCGACCAGGTCGACCTCCAGACCGACGACGACCTGCGCGAGCGGCTCTTCGAGGAGATCACCTCCTCCGGCGCCTGCGAGGGCCTCGACTACGCCAAGGACGTCAAGCCGTGGCTCGGGTCCCGCGCCGCGATGGCGGCGGTCGACCTCGGTGAGGACGAGCCCGCCGCGGTGGGCGTCGTCCAGGTCACCGACAGCGGCAAGGCCGAGGACGGCATGAGCAAGCTCGTCGACACGTGCGGCGGCGGCGAGGACGCCGAGGGCGAGGTCGGCGGCTGGGTCGTCGACGGCGACTGGATGGTCATCTCGGAGACCAAGGAGATCGCAACCCAGGTGGTCGACGCCACCGACGGCGGCACGCTCGCCGACGACGCTGCCTTCGGCACCTGGACCGGCGAGGCCGGCGACGACGGCTTCATGTCCTTCTACGTCGCCAAGGGCGTCACGAAGTACGCCGACCAGCTCGGCGGCATGGGCTCGATGATGGGCGGCCCGCTGATGATGCAGGGCGCCGACGAGGCCATGGGCGACACCGCGTTCGACGAGGAGTGCTTCAGCGAGGCGACGACGCCGGAGGAGATGGACGCCTGCTTCAGCGAGGAGTCGTCCTCCGACGACACCGCGACCGACGACACCGCGACCGACGAGGTCCCGGCGGAGCTCCAGCAGCTCATCGACGACTTCGACGGCGCGGCCGCCACGGTGCGCTTCGACGACGGCGCCGTCGAGATCGAGTACGCCATGTCCAACTACCAGGAGGACATGACCACGTACATGGAGAGCGACGAGGGCGTCTCGATGGTCGGCGGACTGCCCGGCGACACCGTCGCCGCATTCGGGCTGTCGCTGACCGAGGGCTGGGGCGAGGCGATGCTCGACTACGTCAAGAGCACCATGCCCGACGAGGCCGGCGACATCGACGAGCAGCTCTCGCAGCTCGAGACCGAGACCGGCCTCGCGATCCCCGAGGACATCGAGACCCTGATGGGCGAGGGCATGACGCTCTCGCTGGGCAGCGGCATCGACCCCGACGCGATCGCCAACGGTGGCCCGGGCGAGGTCCCGGTCGGGCTGAAGATCAAGGGCGACGCCGACGAGATCCAGGCGGTGCTCGACAAGATCGCCGCCCAGGCGCCGCCGGAGATGGCGGAGTTCATGCAGGTGACCGAGGGTGACGGCTACGCCGTGCTCGCGCTCCAGGACGACTACCGCGGCAAGCTCGAGTCGGGCGGCGACCTCGGCGACACCGACGACTACCAGGAGGTCGTCGAGTCCGACGACGCCCAGTCGGTGCTCTACGTCAACTTCGACGCCGACGACGACTGGCTCGTGCGGGTCACCGAGGACATGCCCGAGGTCAGCGAGAACGTCGCGCCGCTGTCGGCCTTCGGTGTCAGCGGCTGGGTCGACGGCGACGTCATGCACGGCCTCGTCAAGCTGACGACCGACTGACGAGCCGTCCAGCTCAGCGCCCGATGGTGGCGGTCACCGCTCCGGTGACCGCCACCAGGTCGTTCGGGGCGAGCTCGATGTCGAAGCCGCGCCGGCCTCCGGACACCAGGATCGTGGGGTGCGCGAGCGCCGACTCGTCGAGCACGGTCGGGTGCGCACGCTTCTGTCCGACGGGCGAGATGCCGCCGGCGACGTACCCGGTGGCGCGCTCGGCGGCAGCCACCTCGGCCATCACCGCCTTGCTGCCGCCCAGCGCGCGGGCGAGCGCCTTGAGGTCCAGCTGGCCGGAGACCGGGACGATGCCGACGACGAGCTTGCCGTCGAGGGAGGCTAGCAGCGTCTTGAAGACCCGCGCCGGCTCGACGCCGAGCGCCTCGGCCGCCTCCATGCCGTACGACGCCGCGCGCGGGTCGTGGTCGTAGGCGCGCACCTCGAAGGCGATCCCTGCCGCGGTGAGTGCGACGGTCGCGGGCGTGCCCCCGACCCCACGGGCCTTCTTCGCCACGGCACGTCTCAGTTCGGGGACCAGGCGGTGCGGGCCACCTGGGTGGCCGGCAGCGACGGGATGACGTTGATGGCCCGCAGCTCCTCGGTCAGGAGCCGCGTGACGAGCTCGAGCCGCTCGGTGGCGTCGTCGGCCTCGAGCAGCGCCTGCCGCTCGGCCATCGGCAGTGGCGCGAGCGCGGACAGCGTCCACGCGAGGTAGTCGGGGTCGCGGGGGAGCGTCCCGCTGAACGGGTCGCCCTGCAGCTCGGTCATCGCCGCTCGGAACGCCGTGAACGTGGCCCGCGCCCGCTCGAGCAGGTCCTGGGGGACGTCGACCTCCGGCTCGGCGAGCACCGCGGCCAGGCCCTGGGGGAAGTCGACCCCCCGCTGCATCTCCTCCAGCATGAGCCGCTCGCGCGCCACCGCGACGATGTCGAAGGTCCCGTCGTCGCGCCGGTCGACCTCGGTGAGCTGGAGGATGCAGCCGACGCGGTAGACCGACTGGGCGCCGTGGTCCCCGACCTCGTACCCCTCGCGGATCGCGACGGTGCCGAACACGCGCTGCGCCGGGTCCTCGACGGTCAGCAGGTGGCTGACGAGCATCCGGTAGCGCTCCTCGAACACGTGGAGCGGCACGCTCATCCCGGGGAACACCACGGTGTTCAGCGGGAACATCGGCAGCGGCTCGCTCACGTGCCCAACCTAGCCCCCGGGACCGCACCGGATGTCCATCCCACGCGGCCGCCGACCGGGGGTGCCGCCCCGGAACCTAGAATCGAGGCATGTCCCTGATCCGTCGCATCGACCTGAGGGGCGCCGACCGGGCGTCCGTCGACTACCGCGCGAGCGTGCCTCGCGCCGCGTTCGACGTCGAGGCCGCCACGCATCAGGTCCAGCCCATCATCGACGCCGTCCGCGCGCGCGGCGTGGAGGCGATCACCGAGCTCTCCGCGCGCTTCGACGGCGTCGAGAGCGACGACATCGTCGTGCCCCGCGAGGCGCTGGCCCAGGCCCTGGCCGACCTCGACCCGGCGGTCCGCGCCGCCCTGGAGGAGTCGATCCGCCGGCTGCGGGCGACCAGCGAGGCCGAGCTCGAGCACGACGTCACCAGCCAGGTCGCTCCCGGCGCCACGGTGACCCACCGCAAGGTGCCGATCGACCGTGTCGGGCTCTACGTCCCCGGTGGTCTCGCCCCGCTGGTCAGCAGCGTCGTGATGAACGTCGTCCCGGCCCAGGTGGCCGGCGTGCGCTCGATCGCCCTGGCCAGCCCGCCGCAGAAGGAGCGCGGCGGCCTGCCGGAGCCGACGATCATGGCGGCCTGCGCGCTGCTGGGCGTCGACGAGGTGTACGCCGTCGGCGGCGCCCAGGCGATCGCGATGTTCGCGCACGGTGCCGGCCCGTGCGAGCGCGTGGACCTGGTGACCGGGCCCGGCAACATCTACGTCGCCGCCGCCAAGCGCCTGCTGCGCGGTGTCGTCGGCATCGACTCCGAGGCCGGACCGACCGAGATCGCGATCCTCGCCGACGACAGCGCCGAGGCGTCGTTCGTCGCCGCCGACCTGATCAGCCAGGCCGAGCACGACCCGATGGCCGCCTCGGTCCTCGTGACCGACTCGCTCGACCTCGCCGACGCCGTGGAGGCCGAGCTCGACAAGCAGGTGTTTGCGACCCGGCACACCGAGCGCATCACGACGGCGCTCGGCGGGCAGCAGTCCGCCATCGTGCTGGTCGACGACATGGACCAGGGCGTCGCGGTGGTCGACGCCTACGCCGCCGAGCACCTCGAGATCCACACCCGCGAGGCGGCCGCGCACGCCGCACGCGTCCGCAACGCCGGCGCCATCTTCGTGGGCCCGTGGGCGCCGGTGTCGCTCGGCGACTACGCGGCCGGGTCCAACCACGTCCTGCCGACCGCCGGCTGCGCCTGCCACTCCAGCGGGCTGTCGGTGCGCGCGTTCACCCGCTCGGTCCACGTCGTCGACTACTCGCAGGCTGCCCTGGCGGACGTCGCCGACCACGTCGTCACCCTCGCCGAGGCCGAGGACCTGCCGGGCCACGGCCAGGCCGTGACGGCTCGATTCGAGTCCGGGCGGTGAGCGCGGCGTTCCCACCCCTGCGCGAGGAGCTGCGAGGGATCGAGCCCTATGGCGCGCCGCAGCTGGACGTGCCCGTCCAGCTCAACGTCAACGAGAACCCCTACGGTCCCTCGCCCGAGGCCGCGGCCGACATCGCGGCGGCGGTGGGTGCGGCGGCTGCGACGCTGAACCGCTACCCCGACCGGGAGTTCACCGCGCTGCGCGAGGGGCTGGCGGCGTACCTCAACACGTCGGGTGGCTCGGGCGTCACCGCCGACATGGTCTGGGCTGCCAACGGGTCCAACGAGGTGATGCTGCAGCTGCTGCAGGCCTTCGGCGGGCCCGGCCGGACGGCCCTGTCGTTCGCGCCGACGTACTCCATGTACCCCGAGTACGCCCGCGACGCGATGACCGAGTGGGTGACCGGCCACCGGGCCGAGGACTTCTCCCTCGACCTCGACGCGGCGCGCGACCTGGTGCTCGAGCGCCGGCCGTCGGTGGTGCTGCTGCCGAGCCCGAACAACCCCACCGGTACGGCGCTGCCGCCGGAGGCGGTGTCGATGCTGTGCGAGGCGGCGGCGTCCTACGAGCCCGGTGGCGTGGTGGTGGTCGACGAGGCCTACGGCGAGTTCCGCCGTACGGGCACGCCGAGCGCCCTCGAGCTCCTGCCCCGGCACCGCAACCTCGTGGTGAGCCGCACGATGAGCAAGGCCTTCGCCCTCGCCGGTGCCCGGCTGGGCTACCTGGCGGCCGATCCCGCGATCTGCGACGCGATCCGGGTGGTGCGGCTGCCCTACCACCTGTCGGCGGTCACCCAGGCCACGGCGCTGGCCGCGCTGCGCCACGCGCCGGAGCTGCTGGGCCGGGTCGACGACCTCCGGGCCGAGCGCGACCGCACCGTCGACTGGTTGCGTGGGCAGGGCCTCGAGGTGGCCGACTCCGACGCGAACTTCGCGCTGTTCGGCCGCTTCGCGGACCGGCACGCGGTGTGGCAGGGGCTGCTCGACCGGGGCGTGCTGATCCGCGAGACCGGGCCCGAGGGCTGGTTGCGCGTCTCGATCGGCACCGGCGAGGAGATGGCAGCATTCAGGCAGGCACTGCTGGAGACGATCCGGCAGACGAGTGAGGAGGAGCGGGCATGAACTCACCCCACGTCGTTCTTCTCCTCCGCTCCGCTCCTCCGAACAACGACGTAAGGACCTCGAGATGAGCCGCACCGCGAAGATCACGCGCACCACCAAGGAGTCCCAGGTCGAGGTCCAGGTCGACCTCGACGGCACCGGACGCTCCGAGGTGTCCACCGGCGTCGGGTTCTACGACCACATGCTCGACGCGTTCGCCCGGCACTCGCTCGTCGACCTCGTCGTCCACACCAACGGCGACACCCACATCGACGCCCACCACTCGGTCGAGGACACCGCGATCGTGCTCGGCCAGGCGCTGCGCGAGGCGCTGGGCGACAAGTCCGGCATCCGGCGCTTCGGCGACGCCACGGTCCCGCTCGACGAGGCGATCGTGCAGGCGGTCGTCGACGTCTCCGGCCGCCCGTTCTGCGTGCACAGCGGCGAGCCCGAGGGCCAGCAGTACGTCGCCATCGGCGGGACCGGTGCCCCCTACATGGGCTCGCTGACCCGCCACGTGTTCGAGTCGATCTCCTTCCACGCCCACCTCGCGCTGCACGTGCGCGTGCTCGGCGGCCGCGACCCGCACCACATCGTGGAGGCGCAGTTCAAGGCCTTCGCGCGTGCCTTCCGCGACGCGGTCGCGCTCGACCCGCGCGAAACGGGCGTGCCGTCGACGAAGGGCGCCCTGTGAGCTCACCGTCGGACGCAGGCGCCCCCGAGGTCGTCGTCCTCGACTACGGCTCGGGCAACCTCCGCTCGGCCGTGCGTGCCGTGGAGCGCGCGGGCGCGTCGGTCACGCTGACCGGTGACTTCGACACCGCCCTGGCCGCGGACGGCCTGGTCGTGCCGGGTGTCGGCGCGTACGCCGCGTGCATGGAGGGCCTGCGGGCGATCAAGGGCGACCGCATCATCGGCCGCCGGCTGGCGGGTGGCCGCCCGGTGCTGGGCATCTGCGTCGGGATGCAGATCCTGTTCGCGCGGGGCGTGGAGCACGGGGTCGAGACCGCGGGCTGCGACGAGTGGCCCGGCACGGTCGACCGGCTCCAGGCCGACGTCGTGCCGCACATGGGGTGGAACACCGTCGAGGTGCCGGACGGCTCCACCCTGTTCGCCGGTGTCGAGGACGAGCGCTTCTACTTCGTGCACTCCTACGGCGTGCGGCGCTGGGAGCTCGTGACCAACGACCGGACGACCGCACCGCTGGTGACGTGGGCCGAGCACGGCGGGGACCGGTTCGTGGCGGCCGTCGAGAACGGGCCCCTGTCGGCCACCCAGTTCCACCCGGAGAAGTCCGGCGACGCCGGCGCGGCCCTGCTGCGCAACTGGGTGGCGTCGCTGCGGCGCTGACCTCAGCGGCTGTGCCGCACCCGCGGGCCGAGCGGCCCGAGCAGGGAGCTGGTCGGCGTCGGGTCGGGCTCGGGCCGCCGCCAGGTGTCGGAGCGGTAGCGGTCGCCGACGGTCCGGGAGGACCGCAGGCCGACCTTGACCCAGCGCGGCGAGCCGAGGCAGGAGCGGGGGATGACGACGGAGACGTGGTCGTCGCGCGACGACGCGTCGGCAGTCATCCCCTCGCAGGGCACACCGAAGTTGATGGTCGCGTAGCTCCCGCACTCGTCCGGGGGAGAGGGCACGTCGGAGGCGTCCATGAGCCACAGGTCCTCGGAGTGCCTGGCGGGGTTGCGGGTGAGGTCGACCGAGTAGGGACGCTCGTCTGTCTGGATCTCGAAGCTGATCCACCGGTCACCCCACCCGGTGAGGTTGCGCAGGTGCGCTCGCATCTCCACGGTGTCGCCCTCGTGCCGGACCGAGAGCCCGACGATGTCGGTCGACGCGTCCTGCGGCGTGGTCACGGTCGAGAAGGTGCCGCACGGGGGCGGTTCGGGGGAGTACGACGACTGCCGCACGTCGGCAGACCGGTCGGCACCCCACCAGCGGTCGGCGGACGCCGAGCCCGCCGTGAGGCCGACCAGCGTCGAGGCGAGTGCCACGGTGGTGAGCGTGCGGACGGCGACGTGCCTCATGTGGATCCCCCTGGGTCGTCGGGAGGATCCTGCCGCGAGGGCGTCGTCGTGTCCCGCGAACCGCCGAGGTCCGCCCGAGGTTCCCCAGAAACTGGGTCGAGGCGTCCCACCGCGCGCGGCTAGCGTCCCGGCATGGCCGAGATGAGCATGAACCAGATCATCCACGCTGCCGTGCGCCGCGACGTGGCCCGCACCGAGCGGGCCCTCCGCGGGCTCCGCGACGGTGACGCCGAGCGCGCCCGGCAGGTCCGCGCCGCCTGGCAGAACCTCGTGCGCGAGCTCACCCACCACCACGAGGCGGAGGACGACATCCTCTGGCCCTTCCTGCTCCAGCGCGGCGTCGACGCCGACCTGCTCCGCCAGATGGAGTCCGAGCACGGGGCGATGAAGCAGGCCCTCGCCTCGGCGTCGGCCGCGATCGACGAGGTGGCCGCCGCCCCGACCTCCGAGCGCGCCACCGCGGCCGCCGACGTGGTGGCGAGCTCGAGCGCGGTGATCAACCAGCACCTCGACCACGAGGAGCGCGACGTCGAGGCGCCGCTCGGCGACCTCGAGTCCGACCCCGAGTTCAAGGCGCTGAGCAAGAAGCTGCGCCCGGCCAGCATGGTCGACGCGGCCAACGCGCTGGCGTGGATGGACGACGGGGCGGGCCAGCGGGAGCGCACGGCGCTGCGGGCGACGATCCCCGCGCCCGTGGTCGCGGTCCTGACCAAGGTCGTCGCGCGCCGCTACCGGCGCGAGGTGGCCCCCGCCTGGCGCTAGTTGCGCTCCCGGTCCGTCTCCCCGGGCGACGTACCCCTGCTGGGGGATTGCCGGGCGGTGAGGGCGGGCCTACGTTCGGCTCACGGTTCGCGGCAGCGCAGCCGCGCCGGGAGGGATCGCCATGGCCCAGCGACGCATCCGCACGTCAGCGCTCGTCACGGCGGCCGCCGTGACGCTGTGCCTGGCCGGCACCCAGGCGGGCGCCGAGGCCGGCGGGCGCCACGGGCCGGGCCACGGCCATGGGGCGGTCGACCGGCCGACGAAGGTCGTGGTGATCGTGGTCGACTCGCTCAGCAAGGAGATCGTCGAGACCTACGACATGCGCAACGTCGAGGCGCTCATGGACGAGGGGGTCGACAGCCCCCGTTCCTACCTCGGGCACACCGGCTCGGTCACCGTCGTGACGCACAACGTCATCACGTCGGGACAGCTGCCCAAGCACATGGGCTGGACCGACGAGGGCTACCGCGACGTCGACGGCGTCCTCGGCGACCCGGAGCCGCTGAACCCCGACCAGCTCTACATCACCAGCAACATGACCTCCGACCTCGTCAAGCTCCAGCAGCACGCGGGCTACCCGAAGCTGGCCGACTACCTCGGCGCGGCCGACCCGACGGCGAAGACCTTCACCATCAGCCCCAAGGGGTACGCCGGATACGCCTTCGGCGGCGCCGGGTCCGACTCGACCATCACCTTCGGCAGCGGCCCGGAGTGCACGACGGGCGGGTCGTGGCGCAAGCCGACCGGCGTCAACGTGCCGTCGTACGTCCTCGGTGCACCCTGCAGCCGTTTCTGGGTGCACAGCGGCTACCCGGCCTACGCCTACGACACCACCAAGCTCCCGGCGGTCCTCTACCCGCTCGACAGCGACCGCTACGTCACCGGCAAGGACCCCGCCCACCTCGGCGGCGACGTGTGGGCCGCCGACGCCGCGATCGAGGTGATGCGCAACGAGGCGAGCTGGAACGGCATCTTCGTGACGCTGCCCGGCGTGGACAAGGCCGCGCACATGTGGGGCGGCACGGCCGACCCCGGCCCGACCGGCACCGACGGCGACCCGATGACGCACATGCCCGCGGCCACGGCGGAGGCAGACCGCCAGGTCGGCCGGATCATGGCAGAGCTCGAGGCGCAAGGCGTCCTCGACGACACCCTCGTCGTCCTCACCGCCGACCACGGCTCGGTCGCGGGCAGGACGTTCCACGGCAAGGAGGTCGCCGAGCGCGACTACGGCTACAACAACTGGTACTACGGCGATCCCGAGAACGACGGGGCCTACACCAGGCCTCAGGACGCCCTGCTGCCCCTGGTGGGCACCGGCAACGTCGGTCTGTCCTACAGCGACTCGATGCTCCGCGTGTGGCTGAAGGACCAGTCGCCCGCGAGGACGGTCGAGGCGGCCGAGGTCATGCGGACGCTGCCGAGCGTCACCGCCGTCTGGCAGCGGCACGGCGACCACTACGACCGGGTGTCACCGGTCCGCTGGGACCGGATGGCCACCGGCGGCGAGCGCGCGTGGTTCGCGCGCAAGGCCCAGGAGCTCGTCGACACGCAGGCCGCGGACTACGGGCCTGACCTGATTGCGACGCTGCCCGACGACACGACGTACTCGGTGAGGGGCGACCACGGCGGCATCCAGCGCGCCGCCCAGCAGGTCCCGATCGTCTTCGCCGGGGCCGGACTCTCCAGCCGCGACCTGCACGCCGAGGTCCGCTCGGTCGACATCATGCCGACGATCCTGCGGGCGATGGGCATCCGAGCGACCCACCCCATGGACGGGATCGCCTACGAGCTGCCCATGCAGAAGAAGGGGCGCCACTAGCGCTGGTCGTCCCGTACGACGTCGCGACGACCGCGAGGAGCAGGCAACTTCTGACGCGGGCCGGCCGTCACACGGAGGACCGGTCGTGAACGACCATCCCGTCGCTCACCGACTCCGCTGGACGTCCATCGGGAGAACCATGCGTGCCACCACGTCACTGACCGCCGCCGGCCTGCTCGCCCTGGCCCTGCTCGCACCGGCGACGGGGCCGAGCGCCGCCGCCGAGACCTGCCTGGGCAGGACTGCGACGATCGTCGGCACCGGGCCGACGATCACCGGCACCGACGGACGCGACGTGATCGTCACCGGCCCGGCCCACACCGTCGACGCGCTCGAGGGCGACGACCTCGTGTGCGTGTCCGGGCCCGACGACGCACCACGCGTCCTCACCCTCGACCTGGGCCCCGGCGACGACGAGGTGATCGTCGAGCCGGCAGGCGTGGTGGCGACCGGGAGCCGCCTCGACGCAGGACCGGGCCGCGACCTCCTCGTCGCCGCCCAGCTGGAGGGACGGCAGGCCGTCAACCTGGGCCGCGAACGATGGCTCCTCGACAGCCGGTCCACCACCGTCACCGGCCTGGAGGACGTCACCCTGGTGGCTCCCTCCGTGCGCATCCTCGGTGACGACGGGCCGAACACGCTCGGCAGCACCGCGTGCTTCGCCAAGCTCGACGGCAACGGTGGCGACGACTACCTGGCCAACCGACCGCGCTCCTACGTCGCGGCCCACACCTTCGACTGCGTCGCCTCGAGCCGCCTGCACGGCGACCGCGGGGACGACCGGCTGGTCGACTCGCACGGTGCCGGCGCGCTCCACGGGGGCCCGGGGCGCGACTCTCTCCTCGGCCGCGGCGGTGACGACCAGCTGGACGGCGGTCGCGGCCGCGACCGGGCCGACGGCGGCAAGGGGCGTGACCGGTGCGACGCCGAGCGCGAGCGCCGCTGCGAGCGCTGACGCAGGGGACCGACCGGTCGGGTCACGCGTTCGCGCGCGCGGCCGCGACCAGCTCCCGCTCCTCCTCGTCCGTCAGCCCGGCGCCGTGCGGCTGGTCCCGATCGGCCTCCCACGCCAGCACGTCGGCCAGGGTCTCGGCCAGGGGGCGCGGCACCAGTCCGGCGGCCAGCGCCCGCGACGTCGGACGGCCGGCCAGTCCCGGGCTGTCCTCAGGACCGACCCACAGCGGCAGGGACCGCGGGCCGTACCACTGGCCGACCTCGTGCTGCTCCAGCCACTCGGGGCCGACCTCGACGACCGGCCCCGAGTGTCCGGCCACCTCGCGCGCCACGGCCAGGTGCTCGGCCAGTGGTGCGGCGTTGGCGATGACGTCGAAGGCGCCGGTCGTCCTGGCTTCCGCCGAGTGCACCAGCCAGGCAGCCAGGTCGCGGACGTCGATGAGGGCGGTACGACAGCCCGCGTCCACCGGGACGAGCACGCTGCCGTCGTCGGTGGCGGGGTGCGCGAAGCGCCAGGGCCAGTAGCCGGTGCGTCCCGACAGGTCGCCCGGACCGCCGATCAACCCGGCGCGCGCGAGCAACGACCGCTCAGTCCCGAGGGCCGCGGTCACCGCCTGCTCGCACGCGACCTTCGCGTGGCCGTAGTCCTCCATCGACCCCATCTCGTCGGCGGCCAGCGGCTCGAGCAGCTCTGCCGTCTCGTCCGCGCCCTCGACGGAGTGGTCGGCGTAGACGCTGATGGTCGAGACGTAGAGCCAGTGGTCGGTGGTGCCCGCCAACGCGGCGAGCGCGCTCCGGACCTGGCCGGGCTGCGTCGCCACGTCGATCACCGCGTCCCAGCGCTCGCCCGCCACCTCGTCGTACGCCCCGGGGGCGGTGCGGTCCGCGACGACGTGCCGAGCGCCGTCCGGGGGACTGCCCTTCGTCCCCCTGGCGAGGCACGTCACCTCGTGTCCGCGGGCGAGGGCCGCCTCTGCCGTGGCCCGCCCGACGAAGTTGGTGCCACCGAGGATCAGGAGTCGCATGCCGCAGTGAACCACTCGTAGGCCTCGCGGGTCGCCTCGTTCTGCGCAGCGCACAACGCCTCGGCCCGACTTCGCCGATCCACCGGCGAGCAGACGCGCTGGCACGTACGGTGACGCCGTGCCTGAGACGAGCTCGGTGCCCGGAGCGGCCCTGACCTGCCCGCTGTGCGGCGAGGCCGTGCCTGTCACGGCCGCTGCGTGTCGCGGATGCCACCTGCCGATCGCCGACGTACGTCGTCACCACCCGGTCGGCCGCCGCTCGCGGTCGTGGGGCAGGGCGATCCGCGTCCGCCTCGTGGGGATCGCGCTGTATGCCGCCGTCGTCGCGTGGTGTGCCTGGCAGCTGCCCACCTCGCTGCCGTTCGTGGTGCCCGCGGCTGGGGCGGGTCTGGTGCTGCACGGGGCGAAGGGTCGGCCGTGGCTCGGCCTCGTCGCCTTCGTCGTCCTCGTCGTGGCACTGCCCGTCCTCCTGCTTCCCGCACTCGGCACCGGCACGTTCTCCGACTTCGGCACCTGGTTCGAGGACCCGCAGTGGTGGTGACCGCCGTCTCGCCGCACCGGTGCGGCGTCCGGGGGAGCGGGCGGCGCTCCTAGGATCGGGGCATGCCCAGCACCCCGGAGGACCGCTACCTCGAGCTCCTGCCCGCCGTCGACATCAAGGGCGGCCAGGCCGTGCAGCTCGTGCAGGGTGTCGACGGCTCGGAGAAGCGCTTCGGCGACCCGGTGGAGGCGGCGCTGCGCTGGCAGCAGGCGGGCGCGGAGTGGATCCACCTCGTCGACCTCGACGCCGCCTTCGGCCACGGGCACAACCGCGAGCTCCAGGCCCGCATCGTCGGGGCACTCGACATCCAGGTCGAGATGAGCGGCGGCATCCGCGACGACGAGTCGCTCGAGGCGGCGATGGCCACCGGCTGCCGCCGGGTGAACATCGGCACGGCCGCGCTCGAGCAGCCCGAGTGGTGTGCCAGGGCGATCGCGACGTACGGCGACCGCGTGGCGGTGGGCCTCGACGTGCGGGGCACGACGCTCGCGGCGCGCGGCTGGACCCGCGAGGGCGGCGACCTCTACGAGACGCTCGCCCGCCTCGACTCGGAGGGCTGCGCCCGCTACGTCGTCACCGACGTCAACAAGGACGGCATGCTCCAAGGCCCGAACCTCCAGCTGCTGCGCGACGTGTGCGCGGCCACCGACAAGCCCGTCGTGGCCAGCGGCGGCGTCACCACCCTCGACGACATCCGCGCGCTGATGACCCTCGTCGACGAGGGCGTCGAGGGCGCGATCGCCGGGACCGCGCTCTACGAGGGCCGGTTCACCCTCGAGGACGCCCTCGCGCTCACGAGGCCGCAGCGATGAGCCTCGCGGTCCGCGTCATCCCCTGCCTCGACGTGGACGGCGGCCGGGTGGTCAAGGGCGTGAACTTCCAGGAGCTCCGCGACGCCGGCGACCCGGTCGAGCTGGCCCGCCTCTACGACGCGGAGGGCGCCGACGAGCTGACCTTCCTCGACATCTCCGCCTCCCACGAGGGCCGCGCGACGACCATGGAGGTGGTCAGCCGCTGCGCCGAGGAGGTGTTCATCCCGCTGACGGTCGGCGGTGGTGTCGGCAGCGTCGAGGACGTCGATCGGCTGCTGCGCGCGGGTGCCGACAAGGTGGCCGTCAACACGGCGGCGATCCACCGGCCGGGGCTCGTCGCCGAGATCGCCGACCGCTTCGGCAACCAGGTGCTGGTGCTGAGCGTCGACGCCCGCCGCACTCGCCCCGACCAGCCGGGCACGGACAGCGGCTTCGAGGTCACGACCCACGGAGGGCGCAAGAGCGCTGGCCTCGACGCGATCGAGTGGGCCGTGCACGCCGCCGAGCTCGGTGCGGGCGAGATCCTGCTCAACGCGATGGACGCCGACGGGACGACCGACGGCTTCGACCTCGAGCTGATCCGCGCCGTGCGCCGCGAGGTGTCGATCCCGGTCATCGCCAGCGGGGGAGCGGGCGCCGTGGAGCACTTCCCGCCGGCCGTCGAGGCGGGCGCCGACGCCGTGCTGGCGGCCACGGTCTTCCACTTCGGCACCCTCAGCATCCGCGACGTCAAGGCCGGTCTGTCCACGGCGGGTCATCCGGTCCGCTGAAGTCGAGTGGAGTCGTAGGATTCGGCCATGCTGAAGACCTCCCGGCCCCTCGCCGTCGCCGCGCTTGCCGCGGCGCTCGCCCTCACCGCCTGCGCCCCGACCGACGAGGCCGACAGCGGCACCGACGCCGCGAACGAGACGTCGGGCTCGGCGTCCCCCGACGCCGAGTCCTGCACGCCGGACACCATGCAGACCGTGGCCGACGGCACCCTGACCATCGCCACCGACGACCCGGCCTACGAGCCCTGGTTCGTCGACAACGACCCGACCAACGGCCAGGGCTACGAGTCCGCCGTGGCGTACGCCATCGCCGAGCAGCTCGGCTACACCCAGGACCAGGTCGCCTGGGTGAAGGTGCCCTTCAACAAGGTCGTCCAGCCCGGACCGAAGGACTTCGACTTCGACGTCAACCAGGTCTCGATCACCGAGGCCCGCCGCAAGGCCGTCGACTTCTCCTCGGGCTACTACGACGTCGTCCAGACGGTCATCACCAACAAGGGCAGCGCCATCGACGGCGCGACCAGCCTCGCCGACCTCGCGGACGCCAAGCTCGGCGCCCAGGTCGGCACCACGAGCTACACCGCGATCACCGACCAGGTCCAGCCGTCGGAGGAGCCGGCGGTCTTCGACACCAACGACCAGGCCGTGCAGGCGCTGAAGAACGGGCAGATCGACGGCATCGTCGTCGACCTGCCCACCGCCTACTACATGACCGCGGTCCAGCTCGACGACGGCATGATCGTCGGCCAGCTCCCGCTGCCCGAGGGCGAGCCGGAGCAGTTCGGCGCCGTGCTGGCCAAGGACAGCCCCCTCACCGACTGCATCTCGACCGCGGTCGACGCGCTGCGGGAGGACGGCATCCTCGACCAGATCAACCAGGAGTGGCTGGCCCAGCAGGGCGCCCCCGAGCTGTCCTGATGGCCGACCAGGTGGCCGCCGCGGCCCCTGAGGCCGACTGGCAGCCCTCGCCGGTCCAGCGCGAGCGGGACGAGTGGCGGCGTCGACGGACCCTGCGCAGCGCCGTCATCGCGGCGGGCAGCACGCTGCTGCTGCTCGGCGCGATCGGCGGAGCGGTCGTCAGCTCGCCCGGCTGGGACCGGGTGCAGGAGACGTACTTCGACTGGGACAAGGCCGTCTCGTCGTTCCCGGCGGTGCTCGACGGACTGTGGCTCAACATCCGCGTGATGGTGGTGTGCTGGCTGCTGATCCTCGTGCTCAGCCTCACCGTCGCGGTGGTGCGCACCCTGCGCGGGCCCGTCGCGTTCCCGCTCCGCCTGCTCGGGACGGCGTACGTCGACGTCTTCCGCGGCCTGCCGCTGCTGCTGGTGATCTTCCTGCTCGGCTTCGGCGGCCCGGCGCTCAGCCTCCAGGGGCTGCCGACCTCGCCGCTGTTCTGGGGAGGCGCCGCGCTGGTGCTGTCCTACTCGGCCTACGTCGCCGAGGTGTTCCGCGCCGGCATCGAGTCGGTGCACCCCAGCCAGCGCCTGGCCGGGCGGTCGCTCGGGCTGAGCTACGGGCAGACGCTGCGCCACGTCGTCCTGCCGCAGGCCTGGCGCCGGGTCATCCCCCCACTGATGAACGACCTGGTCTCGCTCCAGAAGGACTCGGGCCTGATCGCCGTGCTGGGCGTCGTGGACGCGATCCGGGCGGCCCAGATCGAGACGGCCCTCGACTTCAACTACACGCCGTACGTCGTCGCGGGCGTGCTGTTCTGCTGCCTCACCATCCCGATGGCGCGGCTGACCGACCGGTACGCCCGGAAGAAGGGCTACCACGGCGCGGGAGGTCATCTGTGAACACACCCCACGACGTGCTCACCCTGTCGAAGGTCCGCAAGTCCTTCGGCGACCACGTGGTGCTGCGCGAGGTCGACCTCAGCGTGCAGCCGGGCCAGTGCGTGGTGCTCATCGGTGCGTCGGGGTCGGGCAAGTCGACCCTGCTGCGCTGCATCAACCTGCTCGAGGTCGTCGACGACGGCGTCATCACCTTCGAGGGACGCGACATCACCGACCCGCGGGTGGACGGTGACGAGGTGCGCTCCCGGATGGGCATGGTCTTCCAGGCCTACAACCTGTTCCCGCACCTCGACGTCATCGGCAACGTCACCCTCGCCCTGCGCCTGGTGCACGGCGTCGCGGCCGACGAGGCGCGCACGCGCGGCCTGGCGATGCTGGAGCGGGTGGGGCTGGCCGACAAGGCCGGCGCGCGGCCCGACGACCTGTCGGGCGGCCAGCAGCAGCGGGTGGCGATCGCCCGGGCGCTGGTGGCCAACCCCCGCCTGATGCTGCTCGACGAGGTCACCTCGGCGCTCGACCCGGAGCTGGTCGGCGAGGTCCTCGACCTGCTCACCGAGCTCAAGGGCGAGGGGGTCACCATGGTGCTGAACACCCACGAGATGGGGTTCGCCCGGGACGTCGCCGACCAGGTGTGCTTCCTCCACGACGGCCGGATCCACGAGCAGGGCCGCCCCGAGCAGGTGCTGGGCGACCCGCAGCAGGAGCGCACCCGCGCGTTCCTGTCGCGCATCCGGGCTTCCTGATCGAGACACCGACGTGGGGCGCGCCAGCGCACTACGCCCGGCGTCTCGACGACAGGTCGCCATCCGATTCGTCCGCTGTCGGTGCCGGGGAATAGCCTGACCCGACCGGGTGGTTGCGCACGGCAACCGACGCGGTGAGACGCGAGACAGACGAGGCGAGGGGGCGGGCGACACCGGTGGGCGAGGACGCGGAGCTGCGGGGCACCACCACTCTCGACGGCTTCCGGGTCCTGTGGGTCGGCATCAAGCGCGAGCCGACCGTCTTCACGGTCGCCACGCTGGGCGCGGTGCTGTTCGGTGTCCTGACCGTGGCCGACGCCTGGGTGCTCGGCTGGTCCACCCAGCACGTCCTGATCCCGGCGTTCGACACCGGCGAGATCGGCACCGACATGCTGGTCTGGGTCGTCGCCCTCTTCATGGGCGTGGCGATCCTGCGCGCCGTCGGCATCGTGGCCCGGCGCCTCGGCGGCGGCATCATGTACTACCGGATGCAGTCGCACACCCGCCGGGGCGTGACCCGCCAGTACCTATCCCTGCCCATGGAGTGGCACCAGCGCCACCCGACGGGGCAGCTGCTGTCCAACGCCTACTCCGACGTGGAGGCGGCGTGGTCGCCGATCATGCCGCTGCCGATGGCGCTCGGCACGATCGTGATGATGGTGATCGCGGTCGTGCAGATGTTCCTCGCCGACGTGGTGATGGCCCTGGTCGGACTGCTGGTGTTCCCCGCGGTGGTCGTGGCCAACCTGCTCTACCAGCACTACTCCTCCCCGCTGATGACCCGGGCCCAGGGCCTGCGCGCCGAGGTCAGCGAGATCGCCCACGAGTCCTTCGACGGCGCGATGGTCGTCAAGACCCTCGGCCGCGAGGTCGAGGAGACCGACCGCTTCCGGGCCAAGGCCCACGAGCTGCGCGACGTCAACATCCGCGCGGGCCGGTTCCGGGCCATCTTCGACCCCACCCTCGCCAGCCTGCCCAACCTCGGCGTGCTCGTCGTCCTCGCGGTGGGCGTCTCCCGGGTGGCGAGCGGTGCGACCGAGGCCGGCGACGTGGTGACCGTCGCCTACCTCCTGACGATCGTGTCGTTCCCGATCCGCGCCATCGGGTGGCTGCTCGGGGAGTTCCCGCGCTCGGTCGTCGGCTACCGCCGCGCCAAGGCGGTCCTCGACGCGACCGGCAGCATGGCCTACGGCGACGACCGGCTGCCTCCCGCGACCACGGGCGCCCTGCTCGAGGTCGAGGACCTCCACTACTCCTACGACCCGGAGGCGCCGCTGCTGCGCGGCGTCGACTTCGACGTCCGACCGGGCCGCACCGTCGCGCTCGTCGGTGCGACCGCCTCCGGCAAGAGCACGCTCACCAGCCTGATGACCCGTCTCGTCGACCCCGACTCCGGCCGGATCAGCATCGACGGCCACGACCTGACGACGCTGCGCAAGGGCGAGCTGCCCCGCGACGTCGCGCTGGTCCCGCAGACCGCGTTCATGTTCGACGACACCGTCCGCGGCAACGTCACGCTCGGTGCCGACGTGCCCGACGCCGACGTCTGGGCCGCGCTCCGCACCGCCCAGGCCGACGGCTTCGTCGCCGCGCTCCCCGAGGGGCTCGACACCCGGCTGGGCGAGCGCGGCACCTCGCTCTCGGGAGGCCAGCGCCAGCGGCTCTCGCTCGCCCGTGCGCTCGTGCGCCGCCCGCGCCTGCTGATCCTCGACGACGCCACCTCGGCGGTCGACCCGGAGGTCGAGGCGCGCATCCTCGCCTCGCTGCGCGACGGTCGTGACGAGGACGGCTCGGCAGCCTCGCTGGTCGTCGTGGCCTACCGCAAGGCGACGATCTCCCTCGCCGACGAGGTGGTGCACCTCGACGAGGGCCGCATCGTCGGGCGCGGCACCCATGCCGAGCTCCTGCAGACCAGCCCGGTCTACGCCCAGCTCGTCAACGCCTACGAGACCGACCGGGCGCTCGACGCCGACCCCGGCCCCAGCGTCGACGAGGGGAGCCGCTCATGAGTGCCACGACCGCCACGTCAGGCACCACGATGGACACCGGCGAGGACATCGGCGGGATCGCCACCCTCCGGCTCGGCCTGAAGTACTCCCCCGAGCTGCGCGAGGGCATCGGCCTCACGCTGGTCTACGCCGTCCTGGCGTCCTGCGGCCAGATCGTCGTCCCCATCGCGGTCCAGCAGACCCTCGACCGCGGGCTCAACGGTCCCGACGGACCGCGCCTGGACTACGTCGCCTGGATGGGCCTGCTCGCCGCGCTCGCGATCGGCGTGACCAGCTGGGCCTCCTACCTCATGACCAGCCGGCTCTTCACGACCTCCGAGCGCGGCCTCGCGACGCTGCGGACCAAGGCGTTCCGCCACGTGCACGACCTCCCGCTGCTCACCCAGAACACCGAGCGCCGCGGCGCCCTCGTCTCGCGGGTGACCTCCGACGTCGACCAGGTCAGCCAGTTCCTCGTCTTCGGCGGCCTGATCTTCGTGGTGAGCGTCGGTCAGGTGCTCGTGGCGACGGTGCTGATGGTCGTCTACAGCTGGGAGCTGGCGCTGGTCGTCTGGCTGGCGTTCGCCCCGCTGTTCTTGTCCATCCGCTGGTTCCAGAAGAAGCTCTCGGCCGCCTACACCGTCGTACGCCACCAGGTGGGCGTGCTGCTCGGTGCGATCTCCGAGCCGGTCGTCGGCGCTGCCGTCGTCCGCTCCTACGGCGTCGAGGACCGCACCCAGAAGCGCATCGACACCGCCATCCAGGACTGGCAGGACGCCTACACCCACGCCCAGACCTACACGGTGACCTCGTTCTCCCTCGGCGGGCTCTCGGCCGGCCTCGCCAACGCCGGCGTGATCGTCGTCGGCGTGCTCCTCGGCTTCACCGGCGACATGACGCCCGGCAAGGTCCTGGCCTTCGCGTTCCTCGTCACGCTCTTCGTCGGTCCCGTCCAGATGGGCACGCAGATCCTCACCGACGCCCAGAACGCCATCGCCAGCTGGCGCCGGGTGCTGGGCATCCTCGAGACGCCCGCCGACCTCGTCGACCCCGGACCCGAGGGTGAGCAGCTGCCGCGCGGGCCCATCGACGTCCGGTTCAACGACGTCACCTTCGCCTACCCCGACGGCCCGCCCGTGCTGCGCGACGTCGACCTGGTGATCGAGGCCGGCACCCGCGTCGCGATCGTCGGCGAGACCGGCTCCGGGAAGTCGACCTTCGCCAAGCTGCTCACCCGCCTGATGGACCCCGTCGAGGGGGCGGTCCTGCTCGACGGGGTCGACGTACGCCGCATCGACGCGCGGTCGCTGCGCCGCAGCGTGGTCCTCGTGCCGCAGGAGGGGTTCCTCTTCGACGACACCATCGCGGCCAACGTGCGCTACGGCAAGCTCGACGCCACCGAGGACGAGATCCGTGCCTCGGCGGTCGAGCTCGGCATCGACGACTGGCTGGCGGGGCTCCCGCGCGGCCTCGCCACCCAGGTCGGGCAGCGGGGCGAGTCGCTGTCGGCCGGCGAGCGACAGCTGGTCGCGCTGCTGCGCGCGCACCTCGCCGATCCCGACCTGCTCGTGCTCGACGAGGCCACCAGCGCCGTCGACCCGGCGCTGGAGATGCAGATCGGGCGCGCGCTCGAGCGGCTCATGCAGGCGCGGACCTCGGTGACGATCGCGCACCGGCTCTCCACGGCCGAGGGCGCCGACGAGGTCATCGTGGTCGACAAGGGCCGTGTCGTGCAGCGCGGGCCGCACGCCGAGCTGGTCACGCAGGCGGGGAGCGTCTACGCCGGACTCCACGCCAGCTGGGTGGCGCAGCACTCGCGTCAGTAGCGGTGCCGCGGGCTCACCGGTGGGTCAGGAGGCCAGGACCTGGCTGATGAGCATGTCGACGTCGAAGTGCTCCGACTCGTGGCCGGGGGTGACGACCGCCGCGGAGCGCGCCAGGAAGTCGTTGACGTCGGTCGAGCGGGCCAGCAGGACCAGGTGGCCGTCGGGCGAGCTGAGCTCGATGCTGACCATGGCGCGGCCGGTGAAGCTCACGGCCGGGGAGACGTGGACGTCGCCGTCGCCGGTGGGGGAGTGGACGCCCCGCATGAGCAGGTCGCGGCCGAAGGTCCACACGAGGTTGCCCTCGCCCGTCACGAACGTCATCGACACGGCGAAGGGGTCGTTGCGCCGGTAGCCGAGCACGGTGTCGATCTCGTGGCGGATGCCACGGTCGTCCATGCACTCGACGGTGATGTCCAACGCGACATCGGCCAGTGTGTGCCCGCCACCGGACATGTTCATCAAGGCTCCTTCGGGGGTTCCCTGCTCGGATGCTCATGAGACGACACCGCAGCACCTTCGTGATGCGGAATGGCGAAAAATGATCCGAGGCGGTCCAGACAGCCGGATCGTCCTCACCCATGACAACGAGCGCACGGCGCATTGGGTACGCCCGCTAGGGTCTCCCCATGACGGGGGCAGCCAAGCGCATCGTTCTCGAGGTCCTCGGCTGGGTGCTGCTGCTCCTGGGCATCGCCGCGATCTTCCTCCCCGGCCCGGGCCTCCTCGGGATCTTCGCCGGTCTCGCGCTGCTGTCCCAGCAGTACGACTGGGCCGAGCGGCGCGTGGAGCCGGTCCGGCTGCGCGCCCTCAAGGGCGCCGCCGAGGGCGTGGAGACCTGGCCGCGGATCATCGCGTCCTGCCTCGGCGCGCTGGTGCTCGCCAGCTGCGGTGTGCTGTGGATCATGAAGCCGCCGTCGCCGCAATGGTGGCCGCTCTCCGACACGTGGTGGCTGCCGGGCGGCATCTGGACGGGCGTGACCCAGGTCCTGTCCGCGATCATCGCCCTCGCGCTGATCGTCTACAGCTACCGGCGCTTCCACGGTGACGCCGACGCGGTCGACCAGCTCAGCCGCGAGATCGAGGAGAACGACCAGGAGCGTTCGGCGCGCAGGTGACCCCTGATTCCCGGTCCGGTCCCACCATGGGATATCGTTCCGGCGTCTCGGGCGATTGGCGCAGTGGTAGCGCGCTTCGTTCACACCGAAGAGGTCACTGGTTCGAACCCAGTATCGCCCACCGAGAGCAGCCGGGCCCCGACCAGCGAAAGATCGCCGGTCGGGGCCCGTTGCACGGTGCGCCGCCCCGCGGGCGGTGGCTGCGTCAGCCAGCGGAGCCGGCCGGGAGCTGCACGGACACCACGGTCCCGCCCGCGGCGTGCCCCTCGATCCAGATCCGCCCACCATGGCGCTCGACGATCCGGCGGCAGGTCGCCAGGCCGATCCCGGTCCCCGGGTAGTCGGACGTCTCCCGGTGGAACACCTCGAAGACCTGCTCGCGCGCTGTCGGGGAGATGCCGATCCCGCGGTCGACGAAGCGGAGCGTCCACGTCCCGGTCGAGTCGTCGCGCTCCGCGCTGACGTGGACGTGCGGTGACTCACCGGCTCGGACGTACTTGAGGCCGTTGTCGATGACGTTGGAGACGACCTGCCTGAACATTGTCGGTTCGAGGAAGAGTGAGGGGAGGTCGTCGCGCGTGACGCGGACGGGTCGTCCGGTCGCGACCGCGAGCTCGGCGGCGACGTCGTCGACCACAGTGTCGAGGTCCACCTCCTGCCTGTGCAGCTCGGCGCCCTGCGCCCTCGCGTACAGGAGCAGCCCCTCGATCAGGCCGTTCAGCCGCCGTGCGGCGTGCGAGATGGAGCGCGCGCCCCGCGACCCGCTGTGGGCGCCGAGGGACTCCTTCAGCAGCTCCGCGTGCATGAGGATCGCCGTCAGCGGACTCTTCAGGTCGTGTGCCACAGCCGCGGCGAACCGGTCGAGCTCGGTGTTCATCGCCGCCAGCTGGTCGTTCGCCTCGCGCAGCTCGGCATTGAGCCGGACCAGCTCCCGTGCCGCGGCCACACGGTCGGAGATGTCCACCAGCTGCTGGATGCTGCGCAGCGTCGAGCCGCCGACGTCGCGGACCACGGTGGCGCCGAACGTCACCCACACCTCGGTCCCGTCCCGCCTCAGGTAGCGCTTCTCGTACTGCAGCCGGTCGACCTCGCCGGCGATGAGCCGTCGCTCCATCGAGGCGTCGGCACCGACGTCGTCCGGGTGGGTGATGTCGCGGCACGTCGTGAGCCGCAGCTCGTCCTGCGAGTAGCCGAGCATCTGCTCGGCCGCCGGGTTCGCCGACACGACGTGGCCGAAGCCGCTGCCCTCGACCTCCGTCAGGAGCATGCCGACCGGCGCATGGGCGAACGCCATGCCCGCGTTCCTCTCGCTCAGCTCGAGCGCCGTGCGGGCGGACTCCCGGTCGGTCACGTCCCGGATGAAGGCGTGGAAGCGCCTCCCGCCCTCCCAGTCGAGCTCACCGACGGTGAGCTCGACGACGATGCGGCGCCCGTCACGGCACACGGCCTCGACCTGCACGGGCTCCGTCCCCAGGCGCGGGCGCCCGCCCGCCGCACGACGTCGGAGCCCCTCGTGGTGCGCGAACCGGTACTGCTCGGGCACGACCAGGTCGGTGAGGAGCCGTCCGGCCGCGTCCTCGACCGGCCAGCCGAACAGCTGCTCCGCCCCGCGGTTCCACCACTCGACCCGATCCTCGTGGTCCAGGACGACGAACGCGTCCGGTGAGGTCTGCATCGCCGTCAGCAGCAGCTGTTCGTGGGTGGGCCCCGGTTCACCTCGAGGGGTTCCCGGCGGCGACGAGGGACTCGCGCTGCCCGTGCCACCGTCCATCGCCCCAGTATGGGTCGACCGGTGGCATCCTCGGCGAGTCGTCGATCGTCAGGGTCCACTCCCGACGCCGTCCGCATGCGACCCGCCCGTCCCGGGAACCTGTGGTGGTGGAGCGCACCGACGAGGACACCAGCGGCTCGTGCCCGTCGTGCGGCGGCACGGACGCCTACGAGTGGCGGGAGCGCCGTCACCTGCTCGAGCCGCCGGGCAAGCCGCTCAGGCGCTGCAGCAGCTGCCACACCGTGCTCGGCGCCGCGTGACGCCCGCATCCATGGCATCGTCCTCTCGTGGCGATCAGGGCGGTGGTGCTGGACATCGGGGGAGTCCTCGAGGTCATCGACGACGACGTGTTCCCGGGACCGGCGGAGGCCCGGCTCGGGCTCGCGCCCGGTGCGGTCGCAGGCGGCCTGGCCGGGCTCCCCGGCGACGCGGTCACGGGCGGTGCGACGGAGGCCCAGGTCCGCGCTGAGTGGCAGCGCGCGCTCGGCCTCGACGACGACCAGGTCGAAGAGCTCGTCGAGGACTACTGGCGCTGGTACGTCGGCACGCTCGACCGACCGCTGCTCGACTGGTTCGCCGCGCAGCGCGGCCGGCGTCGTACGGGCATCCTGTCCAACTCCGGACCCGGCGCCCGCGAGCGGGAGCGCTGCCACGGCTTCGAGCAGGTGACCGACGACATCGTCTACAGCCACGAGGTCGGCGTGGCCAAGCCCGACCCCGAGGCCTACGCGCTCACCGCGCGGCGCCTCGGCGTCGAGCCCCACGAGGTGCTGTTCCTCGACGACGTCGAGGTCAACGTCGACGCGGCCCGCGCTGCCGGCTGGCACGCCGTGCTCCACGTCGACACCGCTGCCTCCATCGCGGAGATGGAGCGCATCATCGCCGCGCTCGGCTGAGCGTCGCGACCAGCGCGTTCGGGACGGATGAGCGGAGCCCGGTCGGTCCGTGACCGACCGGGCTCCGGCTCCGGCGTGACGCGGGACGTCAGGCCGTGGCCAGCTCTGGCTGGCGCTCCTCGGTCTTGACGGTGCGTCGCGCGTGCCGCATGCCCAGCTGGGCCAGGGCGAGCAGGACGAACGCTCCGAGGAAGGCCGCGAGGGCGGCGTAGCCGGCGATCGTGCCGATGGTGGCGAAGGCGTAGCCGTAGAGGAGCAGGCCGCGGAGGGTGTTGCCCATGAAGAGGGTCTGCCGCAGGCCGCCGAGGGCCTGGCCCTCCTCGCTCGCCTTGGCCTCGTCGTCCAGCGCGAGGAACTCGCTGCTGACCTCCTGGTAGGTGCGCCCGTCGCTCGCGGCGTTCATGTGCGCCAGGATGTAGTGGTCGGCGTACGCCTTGGCCTCGGGGCCGGTGTTCAGCTCGCTGCCGGCGTACTCCTCGAGCGCCTCGGCGTCCTCCTTCGGCAGGCTGGCGAGGGCCTCTCCCTCGGGCATCGTGATGCCCTGCTGGGTCAGCTGCTGGTCGACCTGGTCGCCGATGAAGGTGTTGGCCCAGGTCAGGAGACCTCCGGCGATCAGGAGCACGGCGGCGAGCGCCAGCCCGGTCCAGGAGATCAGCTTGTCGAGTACCGCACGCATGATGTGCCTTCCGTCAGGGGAGTCGTGGGTCGCTCCCGCCTCGCCTACGAGGCTAGGAAGTGCCGGGCGCCACGGGAGGGGGACAACGCCACCAACTCCGCGGGACCTTGGTCCCCGGAGGTCCCGGACTCAGCCGCGCGGCCCGTCTGCCGGCGCCGGCCACACGTAGTCCAGGTCGGGCGGGACGTCGGCGAAGAGCGGGCCGTAGTGCTCCGGGTCCTTGCGCACCAGGGCGGACTGGTGGGACCGGTGGACGTCGGGGTCACCCAGCCAGTACGGCAGCGCGTCGGCCCCGGCCAGCTCGGACTGGGCGCGGATCCGGGTCACCCCTGCCTCGCGCAGGTCGGCCACGACCGTGGTGGCGCAGGTGTCCGCACGTCCTGCCTCCGACCAGACCTCGCAGCACGTGAGCGTGTAGCGACCCAGTGCCTCGAGGTGGCCGCGCCACATCTTCACCGCGGGGTGGTGCCGCCAGCCGTAGCCGGGCACGGTCAGCCCGCGCACCACCTGCAGGCACTCGACGCGCTGCTTGCCCAGCCGGCGCGCGTCGAGGGCGCGGGCCGAGCGCTCGAAGTCGGGGTAGGGCAGGAAGGTCTGCACCCACGACACGCTAGGCAGCCGGGCCCTGCCGACGGCACAGCCGTGGGGAGGGGGTGAACCGGCCGCGGGTGGGTACGTGAGGGCATGGATCGTGCCTCCACCGAGACCCACAAGTCCGCCGACAAGCCCGACTCGCCCCGGGAGCTGACCAAGCCGTCCTGGACCTACGTCCTGCGCAAGACGCTGCGGGAGTTCTCCGACGACCAGTGCACCGACCTGGCCGCGGCCCTGACCTACTACGCCGTGCTCGCGATGTTCCCCGCGGCGCTCGCGATGCTGTCGCTCGTCGGCCTGGTGAGCGACGGCCCCAAGACGGTGGAGACGCTGCTGGGGATCATGCGCGACATCGGCGCCGGCAGTGCGGCCAAGACCCTCGAGCCGACGCTCATGCAGCTCAGCCAGAGCTCGAGCGCGGGACTGGCCCTCGTCCTCGGCCTCGCGGCTGCGCTCTGGTCCGCGTCCGGCTACGTCGGCGCCTTCGGCCGCGGGATGAACCGGATCTACGAGGTCGACGAGGGCCGCCCGATCTGGAAGCTGCGGCCGATGATGCTGCTCATCACGCTCGTCACCGTCGTGCTCGCCGCGGTGGTCGCCCTCGGCCTGGTCATCACCGGCCCCGCCGCGGAGGCCGTCGGCAACGCCATCGGGCTGGGCTCGACGGTCGTCACCGTGTGGAACATCGCCAAGTGGCCGGTGCTGCTCCTGGTCGTGGTGTTCATCGTCGCGCTCCTCTACTACGCCACCCCCAACGTCAAGCAGCCGAAGTTCCGCTGGATCAGCATCGGCGCCGCGGTCGCGATCGTGGTCTGGATCATCGCCTCGGCCCTCTTCGGGTTCTACGTCGCCAACTTCAGCTCCTACGACAAGACCTACGGCTCGCTCGCCGGCGTCATCGTCTTCCTGCTCTGGCTGTGGATCACCAACCTCGCCCTGCTGTTCGGCGGCGAGCTCGACGCCGAGCTCGAGCGTGGCCGCGAGCTGCAGGCCGGCATGCCCGCCGAGGAGGAGATCCAGCTCCCGCCGCGCGACACCCGCAAGATCGACAAGGCCGCCGAGAAGGACCGCGAGGACGTGCTGCGGGCGCGCCGGCTGCGCGAGTCCCGCGGGCAGGACGCCGACGCGAAGACCGACGCGAAGACCGACGCGAAGACCGACGCGGAGCGGGACCGGTGAGCGCTCCGCGCGTCCTCCTGGTCACCGGCGCGTCCAGCGGGATCGGCGAGGCGGTCGCCCGGCAGGCTGCCGGGCGCGGTGACCACCTCGTCCTGCTCGCCCGCGGACGTGAGGCGCTCGACCGGGTCGCGGCCGACTGCGACCGGCTCGGCGCCGCCTCGACCCTCGTCACGCCGGCGGACATCAGCGACGACGAGCAGGTGGACGGTGCCGTGGCGGAGGCGGTCGCGCGGCACGGTCGGCTCGACGTCGTCGTGAGCAGCGCCGGCGTCGTCGCCTACGGCGGGATCGACGAGGTCCCGGTCGAGGTGTTCGACCAGGTGGTCGCGACCAACCTGCTGGGCTCGGTGAACCTCGCCCGCCACGTGCTGCCGGTCCTCCGGGACCAGGACGACGGCGCGCTGGTGCTGGTCGGCTCGGTGATCGGGCACATCGGCGTGCCCGACATGGCGGCGTACGTCCTCAGCAAGTGGGGCGTGCGGGGCCTGTTCCGGCAGCTGCGCGTCGACAACCGTGACCGTCCCGGGATCCGGTTCGCCTACGTCGCGCCCGGCGGCGTGGACACCCCGATCTACCGCCAGGCGGCGACGTACGGCGACTCGGTGGGTCGCCCGCCCTTCCCGGTCGACCGCCCGGAGAAGACCGCCTCGCGCGTGCTGGCGGCCGCCGACGCGCCGTGGCGGGGCGGACAGGTGGGCCTGTCCAACGACGTCATCCGGTTCGGGTTCACCGCACTGCCGTGGGTGTACGACCGCCTGGTCGGGCCGCTGTTCTCCGTGGTCGCGCAGGACCTCGTCGCGCCGGTCGTGCACGGGCCCGGCAACGTGCTGGCGAGCCGCCAGGAGCTCAACGGGCTGCGCGGCGACCAGGGCAACGCGCTGCTCGGCATCGCGGCCAACCTCGCCGAGGTCGTGCGCCGCGCGGCGGGCGGACGGTCGTGACCCGGTCTGCCGGACCGCTCCCGCACCTCCGGCACGTCCCCCGCGAGGAGACGGACCACCCGTTCGACCTCGCGGTCTTCGAGGGCGGCGCCGCGGAGGGCCCGGTGGTCGTGCTGGTGCACGGCTGGCCCGACACCCACCGCATGTGGGACGGCGTGGCCGAGCTGCTCGCCGCCGACCACCGGGTCGTGGCCTACGACACCCGTGGGCAGGGTGCGTCCGCGACCGACGCGCCCGACGCGGCGTTCACCGTCGACGTCCTCGCCGACGACCTGTTCGCCGTCCTCGACGCCGTCGCCCCCGGCGAGCCGGTGCACCTGGTCGGGCACGACTGGGGCTCGGTCCAGGCGTGGGAGGCGGTGTGCCGCCCCGACGCGGAGGAGCGCATCGCCTCCTTCACCTCGATCAGCGGACCTCACCTCGACCACGTCGCGCACTGGGTCCGCCGGACCGTGGTGCGCCCGAGCCCCCGAGGCGTCGCCGCCCTGCTCGCACAGGCCGTGTCGTCGTCCTACGTGCCGTTCCTCGTCTCACCCCTGGCGCCGCCCCTGCTCGGGATGCTGGACCGCGACGCGGCCAGCGGCCTGCGCTACTACCGCGGCAACCTGCGACGTCGTGCGCCCCGGTCCGCGCCGCCGCGCACCAGCGTCCCGGTGCTCCAGCTCGCGCTCACCCGGGACGTGGCGATCAGGCACGCCTCGCTCGCCGCCAGCGACCCGTGGGCCGACCGGCTCGAGCGCCGGGAGCTGCCCCACGGCCACTGGGTCGCCCGGACCCACCCGGACGTCGTGGCCGCGGAGGTCGCCGACTTCGTCCGGCGCCACGACCGGCGCGCATCCGCCTGCTGAGACGTTCTGCGCCGGGGCCGGGCGGCGCGCATGCCCGGGTGGAGCACGGGGGTACAGGGCGTGCCGACCCGACCCCGATCCGATGCACTCGAGGAGCCCGGATGACCCCCAAGAAGCCCGTCGCCGCTGCGAAGAAGGTGGTCGGTGAGATCGCCGACGCCGTCGCGGAGGCCGTCAACCTCGCCGACAAGCCGGTGCCGGGCACGCCCGGCAGCGAGCCGCCGTCGCTCGAGGAGCCGACCGAGCCGCGCGAGGTGCCCCCGCCCAAGCCGGACCAGCAGCAGCCGACCCCGCTCTCGCCGACGGGCGCCCCGAGCGCCGACCCGCCGACCGCGAGCGCCCAGCAGGGGGCGTACCTCACCACCGCCACGGGCGTGCGCATCGGCGACAGCGACCACTCGCTCAAGGTCGGCCCGCGTGGCCCGACCGTGCTGGCCGACCACCACCTGCGCGAGAAGATCATGCACTTCGACCACGAGCGCATCCCGGAGCGCGTGGTGCACGCCCGCGGCGCCGGCGCGCACGGGGTCTTCGTCTCCAACGGCGCCGCGTCGAAGGTGAGCCGGGCCGCCGTCTTCGCCAAGGGCGAGGAGACCCCCGTGTTCGTGCGGTTCTCGACGGTGCTGGGCTCGCGCGGGTCCGCCGACACGGTGCGCGACACCCGCGGCTTCGCGACGAAGTTCTACACCCGCGAGGGCAACTGGGACCTCGTCGGCAACAACATCCCGGTCTTCTTCATCCAGGACGGCATCAAGTTCCCGGACGTCATCCACGCCGGCAAGCCGCACCCGGACCGCGAGATCCCGCAGGCCCAGAGCGCCCACGACACGTTCTGGGACTTCGTGTCCCTCCACACCGAGGCGCAGCACCACGCGATCTGGAACATGTCCGACCGCGGCATCCCGCGCAGCTACCGGATGATGGAGGGCTTCGGCGTCCACACGTTCCGGCTCGTCGACGCCGACGGCGGCACCACGCTGTGCAAGTTCCACTGGAAGCCCCGGCTCGGCGTCCACTCGCTGACCTGGGAGGAGGCGCAGCTCGCCGGGGGAGTCGACCCCGACTTCCACCGCCGCGACCTGTACGACGCCATCGAGTCCGGCGCGTTCCCCGTGTGGGACCTCGGCATCCAGACCTTCCCGGACACCCCCGACCAGATGTTCGAGGGCATCGACCTGCTCGACGCCACCAAGCTGGTGCCTGAGGAGCTGGCCCCCGTGCAGGTGATCGGCTCGCTCACCCTCAACGGCAACCCGACCAACTTCTTCGCCGAGACCGAGCAGGTCGCCTTCCACACCGGCCACCTGGTGCCGGGCATCGACGGCACCGACGACCCGCTGCTGATGGCGCGCAACTTCTCCTACCTCGACACCCAGCTCACGCGCCTGGCCGGACCCAACTTCAACCAGATCCCGATCAACCGCCCGCACGCGCCGGTCAACGACAACCACCGCGACGGCTTCCACCAGCAGGCCGTGCACGGCGGGGTGGCGCCCTACAAGCCCAACTCGCTGGACGCCGGCTGCCCGTTCTTCGCCGGCGCCGAGGAGGGGGCGTTCGTGGACGTGCCGGTGGAGGTGCCCGCTGCCGCCAAGGTGCGCGAGAACCCCGCCTCGTTCGACGACCACTTCAGCCAGGCGCGGCTGTTCTGGCGGAGCATGTCGCCGGTCGAGCAGCAGCACATCATCAACGCCTACAGCTTCGAGCTCGGCAAGTGCTACGAGCAGGCGATCAAGGAGCGCCAGCTGCTGGCGCTGGCCAACATCGACGCGACGCTGTGCGCGGAGGTCGCCACCGCGCTCGGCCTGCCCGCCCCCCGGCCGACCGTCGAGGTCGCGGACCCGGCTCCCAGCCCCGCCCTCTCCCAGGTGGGCGAGACCTGGCCCGCAGACGGCCGCCTGGTCGGTGTCGTCGTCGACCCCGCCGGTGACCTCGGTGCGGTCGCCGAGCTCCGCGAGGGCCTGCTCGCCGCCGGCGTGCTGCCCCTGCTGATCGCCCCCCGCGGCGGCGAGCTGGGCGCGGGACTCGTGGCGCAGCGCACCTTCGCCACCGCCCGCTCCGTCGAGTTCGACGCCCTGGTGGTGGCGGGCGCCGCCCCGCCGGCGCCGGACGCGATCGTGAACCGGGACAGCAAGGCCGGGGACGCCTCGACCGTCGCCACCGACCCGCGCGTCGGCCTGCTGGTCGAGGAGTGCTTCCGCCACTGCAAGGCGGTCCTCGCCCTCGGCGAGGGACGGTCGGTGATCGACGAGCTCGGCCTCGCGGGCGCCGGTGTGGTGACCGGCGACGGCGCCGGCGACCTGCACGACGACCTGCTCACCCTGCTGGGCGGGCACCGGTCGTGGGAGCGGTTCGCGACCCGGGTGTGACACCCGCGCCGTGAGGCCCGTACGACGACGGGCGCAGGCTCCAGCTCAGGCCGCCAGGAGCCAGCGCCCGTCGCCGTCGCGGCGGACGAGGCCCCGCTCCTCGAAGGCCTCCAGCCACCCGCGCATGGGCACGACGCCCCACCGGCGGCGATAGACCTCGGCGTTGCGCACGATGTCGGCGACGTGCTCGACCGGCGGCCGGGAGACGGGGTGCCACTGGTGGTAGGCCCGGGCCGCGCCGACCCAGCCGAGGTCGAGCCCCGCGGCCCGGACCACCCGGGCGAAGTCCGTGTCCTCGCCGCCGTAGCCGACGTAGTCCTCGCAGAACCCGCCCGTCGCCCGCCATGCCTCGGCCGAGCAGGCGAAGGACAGCGACCAGAACAGGTCCGGGTCCGCGTCGGGCAGCCGCTCGCCCGGTGCCGGAGCGGGCCGGGCCGGGTGCGGCGCGTCCAGAGCGCCGAGCGCGGTCAGGTCGTAGCCCCCCGACGGTGGCGGGTCGAGGTAGGTGACGGGGCCCGACCACACCGTCCGCGGCTCCTCGGCCACCACCTCGGCGTACGCCTCGACCAGGCCCGGCGCCGCGAGGCAGTCGACGTCGAGGAAGACCAGGGTGGTGGCGCCGCGCTCGAGCGCGTGGGACGCACCGCGGTTGCGGGCCGTGGCCACGGGCAGGCCCAGGGGATGGGGCGGCACGGTGACGCTGCTGCCGGCCACCTCGGGGTCGTCGACGGCGACCACCACGTGCTCGTACGACGCCGTGGACCGGGCGAGCGACGCTCGCTGGCGGGCGAGGTGCTCGTGCCGGCCGTGGACGACGGTCACGACGGCGGTGCGCGCCACGCTCATGCGAGCCCCTCGTGGGCGACCTGCTTGACCACGTCGGCGAGCCGCGTGGGGGCGAAGCCGTCGCACCACTCCGCCCAGCCCTGCCCGTCGAGGAACACCGCCTCGTCGAGGAGGTCGCGCCAGCCGGTCCGCGGCACGCGGTCGACCACGACGGCGGGCCACCCGTCGCGGAGGGCACGCGCGGTGGTGTGCTGCTCGTGGAAGGGCCGGTCCGCCGGCACCACCACGGCGGGGACCCGCATCGCGGCGACCTCGGCGAGGGAGTTCTGGCCCGGGTGCAGGACCGCGACGTCCGCGTCCGCGAGGACCGCCGCCGGGTCGGCGTGCCAGGAGCCGAGGGTGCGGCTGAGCACGGTCCAGTCCCAGTCCGGGGTCTGCTCCTGGGCACGGGCGACCACCTGCGCGGTGAACCCGTCGCCGCCGGTGCCGGCGAGGAGCACCGCGTGGGGCCGGCGCCGGGTCCGGACCCGGTCCGTCGCGACGGGGAAGCGCGAGACGGCACCGATCGTGTGCATCCGCTCGTCCGGCACACCGAGGCCGGGCAGGAGCCGGTCGGTCCAGCCGTCGGGCCAGGCGCCCACCACCGCCGACGCGACCCCGAAGCCGAGCAGGTGGGCGGAGTCGGTGCGGACGCCCGGTGCCGTCATGGCGACCACGGGCGTGCCGTGCAGGCGGGCCAGCAGGCCGACCTCCACCGACTGGTCCACCACCAGCGCCGCAGGAGCGTGGCGCTCGATCCAGGCCGCGATGGCCGCCATCCGCTTGCGCAGTCCCTGGTCACCGGTGGGCACCCAGTGCAGCCGCCCGGCGGCGCTCACGTCCGCCTCGGCGTACGACGACGCGGCGTCGTCGCGGGCCAGCTGGAGCCACGGCCCGGTCCAGGCGTCGGGGCGGGGCAGCGAGCTGATCCCGGTGACGGGGCCGGGCAAGTGCGGTGCGACGGTGACCGCCCGATGGAGGTGCCCGCTGCCCTGGTGGTGGACGTAGTAGCCGATCACGCCGCCAGGCCCCCGGCGAGCAGGTCGACGTAGAGGCCCTCGTAGAGGTCCACCATCCGGGTCAGGGAGAGGTCGCGCTCGGCGTGGGCGCGGCACTGGACGCGGTCCAGCGTCACCGCCTCCTCCATCGCCCGGGCGAGCATCGCGACGTCACCGGGGCGGGCCAGCCGACCGGTCTCGGCGGTGAGCACCTCGGGCAGGCCACCGCGCGCGTAGGCGGCGACCGGGGTGCCGCAGGACAGCGCCTCGGCGGCGACCAGCCCGTAGGGCTCGTCCCAGTCCGGTGTCACGACCGCGACGGCGGCGGCCCCGACGAGCGTCGCCAGGTCCGCCTGCGCGAGGTGGCCGGCGTAGGTCGCCTCGCCGTCGAGCAGCGGCTCGACCGCCTCGTGGAAGTAGTCGAGGTCGAGGACCGGGCCGGCCAGCACGATCGGGATGCCGGCCAGGTGGGCCGCCTGGAGGGCCTGGTGGGGCGCCTTCTCCGGGACGATGCGTCCCGACCACACCGCCGTCGCGCCGCCGGGGCCGACGGGCCAGCGGCTGACGTCGACGCCGTTCGGCACGCACGTGACGTCGGCGACCGACGACCACGACGACGCGGTGTAGCGCGACACCGCGGCGAAGGAGCTGGCGCCGCCGTCGAGGCGCACTGCCGACTCCAGCCACCACAGGGGAGGGGTGTGCAGGGTGGTGAGCACCGGCATCGGCAGCGTCCGGGCCATGGCGACGGGGAGGTAGTGGAGGCTGTTGTTGTGCAGCACGTCGAAGCGCTGGGCGTCCTGCCCGGCCAGCCCGAGCATGAGCGAGAGGTAGGCGTGGTGCTCGGCCACCTCGACGTACGGCGGTGCGCCCACGTCGTGGCGTCCGGCGTGCTCCGGCAGCGCGTCCACCTCGAGCTCCTTCACGCCCAGCGACGGGTCCGAGCCCGGCGCCGCGAAGACCGCGACGTCGTGCCCGCGCCGGACGAGCTCGTGCGCGAGGTGCCAGGTCATCGACTCCAGGCCGCCGGTGAACGGCTCGACGATCGGGAAGCGGCTGTTGGCCACGAGGCAGATGCTCAACCGCTCGCGCACGGGGAGAGCGGTCACCTGCTCAGCTCCTGGTAGAGCTCCTCGTGCACCCGGGCCACCGTGCGCCGCTGCTCCGTGCGCTCGTCGAGGGTCGCCCCCCACCGGGGGCGCTCGGTGTGCGCCCGGACCACGGCGTCCCGCAGCGAGTCGGCGTCGAAGTCGTCGCCGTCGTTGGTGTAGGTCAGCACCGGTCCCTGGTCGGCGTAGTAGCCGCAGCTGGGCGCCAGGACGGTGGTCTGCAGGTCCCGGCAGGCCTCGAGCCAGCCCGAGTGCGTGCCGAAGGTGTAGGGGAGCACGGACAGGTCGAGCGAGGCGAGGTAGGACCAGAGGTCCTCGTCGGAGTAGTAGTCGTGCACGTGGAGCTCGAGGCGGCGCGCCTCCGCCTCCGCCCGCAGCCAGTCCGACAGCTCGGCGTCGCGTCGCGCGCCGTCCGCGTCCAGGATGTCGCGGTGGCAGTTGACCTGCAGCACGGCGTCGTCGAGCTGCGCCACCGTCTCGACGAGGGTCGGCAGGAGCCGCATCGGGTCCATGTTGGCCCGCAGGCTCTTGAGGTGGAGACCGACGCGGAACGGCCGGTTCCGCAGCAGCGGCCGCACGGTCAGCGCCCGCGAGATCGTCGGGAGGTCCACGACGTGCGGGTGGGGGACGACCGACGGGGTCCGGCCCCACCGGCGCTCGATCTCGGCGGCGGCGCCCGGGGTGAGGGTGACGAGGGCGTCAGCGGCGGCCACCAGGACGTCGAGCTGGGCGTCGTGCAGCTGCTGGTCCGTGTGGTGCGGGTTGCGCAGGTCGTGCACGGTGAACACGAACGGCTTGCCGCGCCCGCGGACGACCCGCGTGAGGGTGTCGAGCTGCTCGGGCGGGCAGGCGTCGAAGCCGAAGTGCAGGTGGAACACGTCGAAGTCGGCCTGGCGGGCCCAGTCCGGGTCCAGCATCACCGGCGGCCACCACGTCGCGCCCGCGGGGCGGTCGGGGCGCCCGGGGTCGGGGTCGGGAAGGCGTACGGCGCCACGGCCGTCGAGCGGGGACAGGTGCCGCACGTAGACGTGCCCGGAGGGTACGGAGGCAACGGTGAGTGGCCGGGTCGGGGCGCCCGCCACCCGGCGCTGAGCGATCGTCATGCGGTGTCGTACCCAGAAGCGCTTCTCCTCACCGCGTCGCCCACCCGCTCGGGTGAACGCGAAACCGGGGTGAGCCGGCGCTGCCGCGGCCGATAGCATCGTCGGGGCCGCACCACCGACCCGGTCCGCGCACCACACCATCCACATCACTCCCAGGAGGAGCCCTCGTGTCCGACATCAAGGTCGTCCGCATCCACGCCGAGCAGCGTGCGGAGACCGCGGTCACGATGGGCACCAAGGCCTGGGAGCTGTTCCGCGACGACGCCGACGTCGTCGCCGCCCGCGTCGGCGGCGCGCTGAAGGACCTCTCCTACGAGCTCGCCGACGGCGACGAGGTCGAGGGCGTCGCGATCGACAGCCCCGACGGGCGCGACATCCTGCGCCACTCGACCGCCCACGTCATGGCGCAGGCGGTGCAGCAGCTCTGGCCCGAGGCGAAGCTGGGCATCGGCCCGCCGATCGAGAACGGTTTCTACTACGACTTCGACGTCGAGACCCCGTTCGTGCCCGAGGACCTCGTGAAGATCGAGTCCGCGATGCGCAAGATCATCAAGGAGAACCAGCGCTTCGAGCGCCGGGTCACCACCGACGCCGACGCCCTGGACGAGCTCCAGGACGAGCCCTACAAGATCGAGCTGATCGGGCTCAAGGGCGGCGCCGGCACCGAGGGCACCGAGGGCGCCAGCGTCGAGGTGGGGGCTGGTGAGCTCACCATCTACGACAACATCGGGCGCAACGGCGAGGCGAAGTGGTCCGACCTGTGCCGCGGACCCCACCTGCCGACCACCAAGCGGATCCCAGCGTTCAAGCTGATGCGGAGCGCTGCGGCGTACTGGCGCGGCGACGAGAAGAACAAGCAGCTCCAGCGCATCTACGGCACCGCCTGGGAGTCCAAGGAGGCCCTCGAGGAGCACCTCCACCGCATCGAGGAGGCCGAGCGCCGCGACCACCGCAAGCTCGGGCGCGAGCTCGACCTGTTCTCCTTCCCCGACGAGATCGGGTCGGGCATGGCCGTCTTCCACCCCAGGGGTGGCGTGATCAAGCGGGAGATGGAGGACTACGTCCGCCGCCGGCACCTCGAGGAGGGCTTCGACTACGTCGGCACCCCCCACATCAGCAAGGACGGCCTGTTCCACACCTCCGGGCACCTGCCCTACTACGCGGACACCATGTTCCCGCCGATGGAGATGGAGCACGCCGAGTACCGCCTCAAGGCGATGAACTGCCCGATGCACAACCTCATCTACCGCTCGCGCCAGCGCTCCTACCGTGAGCTCCCGCTGCGGTTCTTCGAGTTCGGGTCGGTCTACCGCTACGAGAAGTCCGGCGTCGTGCACGGCCTGACCCGCGTGCGTGCGATGACCCAGGACGACTCGCACTCCTACGTCACCCCGGAGCAGGCCCCGGCCGAGGTCGAGCACCTGCTCACCTTCGTCACCGGGCTGCTGCGCGACTTCGGCCTCGACGACTACTACTTCGAGCTGTCGACCCGCGACGACTCGAAGCCCGACAAGTTCATCGGCTCCGACGACCAGTGGGAGACCGCGACCTCGGTGCTCGAGACCGCCGCGCGCAAGTTCGGCGTCGACCTCGTGCCCGACCCGGGCGGCGCGGCGTTCTACGGACCCAAGATCTCCGTCCAGGCCAAGGACGCGATCGGTCGGACCTGGCAGATGTCGACCATCCAGTACGACTTCAACCAGCCGGCCGCCGACCGCTTCGACCTGGAGTACGTCGCCGCCGACGGGTCCCGTCAGCAGCCGGTGATGATCCACTCCGCGAAGTTCGGCTCGATCGAGCGGTTCATCGGCGTCCTGGTCGAGCACTACGCCGGCGCGTTCCCGCCCTGGCTGGCGCCCGTCCAGGTCCAGGGCATCCCGATCGCCGAGCGCCACAACGACTACCTCTTCGACATCGCCAAGCAGATGAAGGCCCAGGGCCTGCGCGTCGAGGTGGACGACTCCGACGACCGGATGCAGAAGAAGATCCGCAACGCGCAGCTGCAGAAGGTGCCGTTCATGATGATCGCCGGTGACGACGACGTCGAGAAGGGTGCCGTCAGCTTCCGCTACCGCGACGGCCGCCAGGACAACGGCGTACCCCTGGCGGACGCGATCGAGCGGGTGGCCGCGGCGGTGGCGAGTCGCGAGCAGGTCTGAGCCCCTGATCGATGGTTGAGGTGCGAGCGCAGCGAGCCTCGGAACCGCGTCGTCCCGTCGTCGACCTGACCGACGAGGAGGCGCGCCGCGCGCTGCCCCTCAAGTGGGGCGTGCCCGACGACGTCATCCCCGCCTGGGTCGCGGAGATGGACTACGCCGTCGACCCGGTCGTGCTCGGCGCGGTGCAGGAGGCGCTGGCGGACGGCATCACCGGCTACCCCGTCCTGCGGGACGAGGCGCTCGCGACGTCGTACGCCGCGTGGGCAGGGCGGCACTTCGGCTGGGCGCCCGAGCCCGAGGCCGTGCAGCCCGTCGTCGACGTGACGGCCGGGGTGCGGCTCGCCATCGACGTGCTCAGCGGACCCGGCGGGGTGGTGTTCCCGACGCCCGGCTACAACGCGCAGCACGGGCTCGCCCAGGTCACGGGTCGCACGGAGCACCTCCTGGCGGTGCCAACGTCGGCGGAGCGGTGCGAGATCGACCTCGACGCGCTCGACCGCCTCCTCGCCCAGGGCGCCCAGACGCTGCTGCTCACGCAGCCGCACAACCCGTGGGGCCGGGTGTTCACACGCGCGGAGCTCGAGGGGATCCGCGACGTGGTGGTGGCGCACGGCGCGCGGGTGGTCAGCGACGAGATCCACGCCCCGCTGGTGCTGCCCGGCGCCGAGCACGTGTCGTACCTCTCGATCGAGGGCACCCACGACCACGCCGTCGCCGTGGTGGCCGCGTCGAAGGCCTTCAACACCGCGGGCCTGCGCTGCGCGCAGCTGGTGGTGCCCTCGGAGGCGGACCGGGAGCACCTCGCGGCCGAGCCGATGTCGCGCAACGACTCGTGGTCGCCCCTCGGCGTGGTCGCCGCGCGCGCGGCCTACGAGCACGGAGACCCCTGGCTGGCCTCGCTCGTCGAGCGCCTCGACCAGCAGCGCACCCTCCTCGGGGAGCTGCTCGCCGCGCACCTGCCCGAGGTGCGCATGCGCCCGCTGGAGGCGACGTACCTCGCCTGGCTCGACGCCTCCGCCTACGGCCACGACGACGCCGCCGCCGTCGCCCTCGAGCGCGGCCGGGTGATGCTGAGCCCCGGCGCCTCCTACGCCCCCGGCACCACAGGCCAGGTCCGCCTCAACATCGCCACCTCGCCCGACCGCCTCACCGAGATCGTCGAGCGTCTGGCCAAGGCCTGGCGGTAGTTCTCGCCGCCTCCACAGCGGCGGGTTCGGTGCGGGGCGAGTGTCGGTGGCGTGCTCTAGTGTCGAACACATGATCGAAGTGCTGGAGCGGGAGGCGGTGGAGGTCGCGGACGACCTCTCGGCGTCTGCCCTGCTCGCCTCGATCAGGACCTCTCGGCAGGTCGAGCACGCCGAAGCGGCACGCCAGCTGGACCTCGCGGCGCGATGGGCTGACCTTCATCCGCCGGAGTCGATCCACTCGGCTGCGACGTTCGCGGTGGCGGGGTGTGAGCACGAGGAACCGATCGCGGGTGTGGGTGCGCCGTTGGTGGCGGAGTTCTGCATCCCCGAGCTGGGTGCGGTGCTGGGGATGTCGTCGACGGGGGCGAAGAAGCTCATCGGCCAGGCGTTGGAGCTGCGTCATCGGCTGCCGCGGTTGTGGGCGCTGGTGCAGGCGGGGG
>JAYSEC010000004.1:0-41084 GCA_041914085.1 Nocardioides sp. | reverse complement strand
CGGGCCGGGACGGGGGTGCCCCCCCCTCCCCGCCGCCCTACCCGGGGGGGCGGGGGGGAAAATGTAAGGGGCGCCCCCCCCGGGGGGGTACGTTGGCCGGCACTTCGAACGACCGCAGACGGGGGATGCTGCGATCGCTGTCGGGGATCATTGCACGGCAGATCCGTGAAAACCAAACTTCCAGCAGCGACACGCGCGGGACGATTTTTCCTCAGTCCTCGCGGTCGCCGGCCGTCAGTTCATGTGCAGAGGGCGCGTTCGGAAGCGTGAATCCGTCGTCGCGCTGATCGCCGGCATTCGCCATGATCACCGCGAACAGCGGCAGGAACACCGCGGCCCCGACCAGGACCCAGCGCAGCACCCCCGGACCGACCGCCACGGCGGCGACGAAGCACACCAGGCGGATGGTCATGGACAGCGCGTAGCGGCGCTGGCGAGACTTCATGTCCTCGGCCGCGCTGCTGCGAGCCGTGGTGATGCGTACGGCGTCGTGCTTGGCCATGCCTCCCATCGTACGTCGCTAGTCTCGACGGGGAACGGCCGGCCGGGCCGGCACCGCAGGACCTCGCCACACGTCAAGGAGCACGCCATGACCAACCGCACCTATCGCGTCACCGAGATCGTCGGCACCTCGCCGGAGGGCATCGACCAGGCCGTGCGCAACGGCATCGAGCGCGCCGGCCAGACCCTGCGCCACATCGACTGGTTCGAGGTGACCCAGATCCGGGGCCAGGCCAAGGACGGCCGGGTCGAGCACTTCCAGGTGGGCATGAAGGTCGGGTTCCGCCTCGAGGACGAGTGATTCCCCGTACCCAGCGGTAATCACTAGCGTCGTGGGCGTGACCGAGACTTCCGGATCCAGCCCCGCCCCCCGCTCCGTCCTCGTGACCGGCGGCAACCGTGGCATCGGCCGCGCGATCGCCGAGGCGTTCATCGAGCTCGGCGACAAGGTCGCCGTGACCACCCGCAACGGCGGCGCCCCTGACGGTGCGCTCGACGTGCGGTGCGACATCACCGACCCCGAGGCCGTCGAGGCCGCCTTCGCGCAGGTCGAGGAGGCGCACGGCCCGGTCGAGGTGCTGGTGGCCAACGCCGGCATCACCAAGGACACCTTGGTGCTGCGGATGAGCGAGGACGACTGGTCGTCGGTCATCGACACCAACCTCACCGGCACCTTCCGGCTGGCCAAGCGCGCCGCCAAGGGCATGCTGCGCCAGCGCCGCGGCCGGATCATCCTGATCTCCTCGGTCGTCGGGCTCCTCGGCTCCGCCGGTCAGGTCAACTACGCCGCCTCCAAGTCCGGGCTGGTCGGCCTCGCGCGCTCCCTCGCCCGCGAGCTGGGCAGCCGCTCGATCACCACCAACGTGGTCGCCCCCGGCTTCGTCGAGACCGACATGACCGACGTGCTGACCGACGACCAGAAGGCCGCCATCCGCACCCAGGTGCCGCTGGGTCGCTACGCCTCGCCCGCCGAGATCGCCTCCGCGGTCACCTGGCTCGCCTCCGACGGCGCCGCCTACGTCACCGGGGCCGTGATCCCGGTCGACGGCGGTCTCGGCATGGGCCACTGACCCGGCCACCGATCCCTCACCTGCCCGACGCGACAGCAAAGGACACACGCACATGGGAATCCTCGACGGCAAGCGCATCCTCGTCGCCGGCGTCACGATGGACAGCTCCATCGGCTTCGCCACCGCCCGCATCGCCCAGGAGCAGGGCGCGACGGTCCTGATCTCCAACTTCGGGCGCGCGCTCGGCATCACCAGGCGCATCGCCAAGCGCCTGCCGCAGGAGCCGCCGGTCCTCGAGCTCGACGTGACCGACGAGGACCACCTCGCCGGCCTCGCCGACCAGGTCCGCGAGCACGTCGACGGCCTCGACGGCGTCGTCCACTCCATCGCCTACGGCAACCCCGAGACGCTGCTCGGCGGCAAGTTCATGGACGGGCCGTGGGACGACGTGGCGCAGGCCGTGCAGGTGTCGGCGTACTCCCTGAAGTCGCTCGCCGTCGCGACGAAGCCGCTGCTCACGCGGGGGAGCTCCATCGTGGGGCTCACGTTCGACGCCACCACCGCGTGGCCGGCCTACGACTGGATGGGGGTCGCGAAGGCGGCGCTGGAGAACACCAGCCGGTACGTCGCTCGCGACCTCGGTCCGGAGGGCATCCGCTGCAACCTGGTGTCGGCCGGGCCCCTGAAGACGCTCGCGGCCAAGGCGATCCCCGGCTTCGAGGACCTCGAGTCGGCGTGGAAGGACCGTGCCCCGCTCGGCTGGGACGAGTCGGACCACACCCCGACCGCCCAGGCCGTGGTCGCGCTGCTCAGCGACTTCTTCCCGGCGACCACCGGCGAGATCGTCCACGTCGACGGCGGCTTCCACGCGATGGGTCTCTGACCGGGCCTGTGGCGGCGGGCCCACGGTCCGCTAGTTTCCTGCGGTGACCTCCCTCGTCGAGCTCCGCATCCTCGAAGGCCCCAACCTCTACTTCCCGCGTGCCGCGGTGAAGCTCACGCTCGACGTCTCGACCATCACCGAGGCCAGCGACGAGGCGGTCCTGCGCTTCGCCCGCCGGATCGGGCTGCGCACGACGCGGCCCGGGGCGGCCGGGTCCGGCTTCCGGGCCCGCTTCGCGGTGCGGGCCGTCGAGCGGCTGGTGCGCGCGATCGCGAGCGAGGCGGGCACACGGCGGCTCGCGGTGCGCGTGCGCCCGACGTCCGACCCCGACGTGCTGGTCGTGGCCTTCCCGTGGCGCAACCGCGGACGTGCGCGCGCACTCGGCGAGGCCGTCGCCCACGCGCTCGACGCGCTGCCGACCCCGGACCTCGACGCGGCAGTGAGCGCGGTGGCCGCGGAGGTCGCCGACGCCGAGCGGGGAGAGCGACCCACCACCATCACTCCCGGCATTCCCGTCGTGGCGGTCACCGGCACGAACGGCAAGACGACCACCAGCCGGATGATCGCCCACATCGCGCGCACCAGTGGCCTGGTCGTCGGGTGGTCCAACACCGACGGCATCTACCGCGACGGCGTGCTGGTGGAGGCGGGCGACTACTCCGGCCCGTCGGGCGCGAGTCGCGCGCTGGGGCTCGAGGGCGTCCAGCTCGCGGTCACCGAGACCGCGCGCGGCGGGATCCTGCTCAAGGGCATCGGCATCACCCGCAACGACGTCTCGGTGGTGACCAACGTGACCGCCGACCACCTCGGCCTCCAGGGCATCGACACCGTCGACCAGCTCGCCGAGGTGAAGTCCGTCGTCCCGCGGATCACCCGCAAGGACGGCTGGGCGGTGCTCAACGGCGACGACCCACGCGTCCTCGCCATGCGCGCCGTGATCTCTGCCCAGCCCTGGATCTTCAGCCGCGACCCGGACTCGCCGGCCGTCCGGGAGGTGCTCACCGACGGTGGCCGCGCGACGACGGTGATCGACGGCTGGGTCACCGTGCTCGCGCCGGGGGCCGACCCTGACCCGCTGGTCGAGCTGGTCGACGTCCCGATGACGCTCGCCGGCCTGTCGCGCTTCAACATCGAGAACGCGCTGGCCGCGGCGTCCGCCGCACTCGCGATCGGCCTGCCGAGGGCGGACGTCGTCGCCGGGCTGACGTCGTTCAGGCCCGACCCCGAGCACAACCCCGGGCGGATGAACTTCTTCTCGCTACCCGGCGAGGTGTCCGTCGTGATGGACCTCGCCCACAACGAGGCGGGCCTCGAGGCGCTGCTGGAGATCATGTCGGGCGTACGCCGCCCCGGTGCCCGGCTGCTCCTCGGCCTCGGCGCCGTCGGCGACCGCACCGACGAGCTGATCGACGCGCTCGGCGAGATCGGGGCGAAGGGCAGCGACGTGGTGGCGATCGGCCACAAGGCGCACTACCTGCGCGGGCGCACCATGGACGAGATCGACCGCCTGCTCCGCGCCGGCGCCGCCCGGGTGGGGGTCACGGACATCGACACCTATCCGACCGAGGTCGAGTGCCTCGCCGCCCTCGTCGAGCGGGCGCGGCCCGGCGACGTGGTCGGGCTGATGTGCCACGCCGAGCGCGAGCAGGCCTACGAGTGGATCGCCGCCCACGGCGGCACGGCCGACACCCCCGAGGTGCTCTCCGCGAAGGTCCGGGCGGCTCAGGAGTCCGCGGGCGGGGAGTAGTCGGGGTCGGCCGACGGCGCGTCGGGGTTGGCGACGGAGCCGGCCTGGGCGTCGCCGGACCAGCTCTCCAGCTCGGCCATCACCTCGGCGTGCTTGTCGACGCAGACCACGACCAGGTCGCCGCGGTTGGCCCGGCTCATGGCGTGGCGGACGGCGTCGATCTCCTCGAGGACCAGCTCCGCCTGCTTGCAGCGCGCCCCCTCCGCCATCGCGGCGCGCACGCCCTCGAGCACGAGGTCGGCCGTCTCGCCCCGCTGGCGGCCACGGAGCGCGACGTCCTCGCGGACGATGCAGACGTCGAAGTGCTGCGCCGCGATGTGCCCGAGCTCGCGCATGTCCTGGTCGCGGCGGTCGCCGGCCGTGGCGATGATGCCGATGCGCGACGGGCGGGCCAGGTCGTGAGAGGACGCGATCGAGTCGCCGACGCGGTCCACGAAGTCGCCGAGCATCTTCATGCCGGGCGCGTTGTGGCAGTAGTCGACGATCACGTTGACGCCGTTGACCTCGACCTCGTTGAGGCGGCCGGGGGAGAGGTAGTAGTTGGTCGAGAAGGTGCGCAGGCCCTGGCGGATGTCGTGCAGGGGCGCGCCGGCGGCGAAGGCCGCGGCGGCCGCGGCCAACGCGTTCTGGACGTTCATCCGCGCCCGGCCGCTGAAGGTCGCCGGCAGCAGGTGGGTCCAGGCGAGCTGCATCTCCCGGCGCCCGTGCTGCACGACCATCATCTCGCCGCGGTCGCTCGGGTTGAGCACGATCGCCTTGCCGCCGCGACGGCAGTGCGCGTCGATCATGTCGCGGGTCTCGCTGCCCGGCTCCTCCATGGAGAACCACACCACCTGCCCCGAGCACCGCCGGCGCATCTCGCGCACCAGCGGGTCGTCGGCGTTGAGCACGGCGTGACCGTCGCGCGGCACGGCCTCGACGATCACGGCCTTCACGTCGGCGAGCTGCTCCACGGTGTCGATGCCGCGCATGCCGAGGTGGTCGGGCTGCACGTTGAGCACGACCGCGACGTCGTTGCGCTCGTAGCCGAGGCCCTCGCGCAGGATGCCGCCGCGCGCGACCTCGAAGACGGCGAAGTCGACCCTGGGGTTCTGCAGGACCATCCGTGCCGAGCGTGGCCCCGACGCGTCGGCCCGGATGACCAGGCGCTCGTCGATGACCACGCCGTCGGTGGACGTCATGCCGACCTTGCGGCCCATGCCCTTGAAGATGTGGCTGATCATCCGGCTGGTGGTCGTCTTGCCGTTGGTGCCGGTCACGGCCACGATCGGGATCCGCGACGTCGCGCCGGGCGGGAAGAGCATGTCGACCACCGGCTTGGCGATGAACTGCGGCTCGCCGATCGTCGGGTGGGTGTGCATCCGGAAGCCCGGCGCCGCGTTGACCTCGCAGATCGCGCCCCCGGCCTCGCGCACCGGCTGGGTGATGTCGGGGCAGATGAAGTCGATGCCCGCGATGTCGAGGCCGACCATCCGCGCGGCCTCCTCGGCGATCTCGACGTTCTCCGGGTGCGCCTCGAAGGTGCGGTCGATCGAGATGCCGCCGGTGGACATGTTGCCGGTGAGCGCGAGCTTCACCATCTCGCCCTCGGCCGGGACCGACTCGAGCGTGTGGCCCTGGTCGGCGAGCACCTCGATCGCGGCCTCGTCGACCTTGATCCGGGTGAGCACCTTCTCGTGGCCCACGCCGCGGCGCGGGTCGGCGTTGGTGAGGTCGACGAGCTCCTGGACCGTCGACGTGCCGTCGCCGGTCACCGAGGCGGGCACGCGCTCGGCGATCGCGACCATGCGCCCGTCGATGATGAGGCAGCGGTAGTCCTTGCCGGTGACGAACGACTCGACGATGACGTTGCCGCGGCGCGACTGCGCGTGCGCGACCGGGAAGGCAGCGCGTACGTCGTCCTCGTCCTGCAGGTCGAGGCACACGCCCCGGCCGTGGTTGCCGTCCAGCGGCTTGAGCACGACGGGGTAGCCGATCCGGCGTGCCGCCGCGACGGCCTGGTCCTCGCTGCGCACCGACTCCTGCTTGGGGACCGGGAGGCCGGCCGCCCCGAGGAGCTTGGTGGTGAGGTCCTTGTCGGAGGCGATGTCGACGGCGATCGACGACGTCTCGGACGTCATGGTGGCGCGGATCCGCTTGGCGTGGACGCCCTGCCCGAGCTGGACGAGGGAGTACTGGTTGAGCCGGATCCACGGGATGTCGCGCGAGACCGCCTCGTCGACGATCGCCTGCGTGGACGGCCCGAACGCCGTCCGCTCGGCCCGCCGGATGAAGTCGTCGCGCTCGGCCTCCCAGTCGAAGTCGGGGTCGCCCTCGACGAGGTGGTTGACGAGGCGGACTGCGAGCCGGCCCGCGGTGAGGCCGACGTTCTCGTCGATGTAGCCGTAGATGATGTTGTAGCGGCCGACGTGGCCCTTGACCTGACGGGTCTTGCCGCGCCGGATGTCGTGGCCGACGAGCTGCTGCAGCGCGAGGGCGACGTGCTCGGCGACGTGCCCGAGCCAGGTGCCCTCGTTGAGCCGCTCCAGGAAGCCGCCGCGGCGTCCGCGCGAGCACGAGTGCTCGCGCAGCCCGGGCAGCATCGCGACGAGGTCCTCGGAGAAGCCCGGGATCGTGTTGGAGGGGAACTGCTCGAGCGACCCGAGGTCGACCACGAGGTGGATCGACTTGTCGTAGGACCACACGTTGGGCCCGCGGTAGACGCGGGTCTCGACGATCTGCAGGTCCGGCGTGGGCCGTTCGCTCATCAGTGGTCTCCCTGGGTCGGGTCGGGGGTCTGGGGCGAGCGCGTACGTCGCAGCTTGAGCCGGCGCTTGATCGCCTCGGGGGCCGCGTCGGCTGCGGCGATGTCGCGGGCGAGCTGGCGCAGGTCGCGGCTCGCCTCGGCGAGCTCGACCGCCTCCTCGGGGTCGACGGTCGGCTCCTGCGGCACCAGCGCGCGGGTGGTGAGGTTGAAGGCCGCGCCCTCGGGGAGCACGTGGAACACCACGCCGCTGGCCAGCAGCGGGCTGGAGCGCTTGGCCTCGTAGGCGTTCGAGACCATCCGTGCGCCGTCGAAGACGGTCACCGCGCCCTTGCCGATCACCCGCATGACGGAGTCGCCGTCGACCACCTCGACGAGCCCGCAGGTGTCCTCGTCGACGCCGATGCCCAGCAGCTGCGGGCTCTGGGCGACGATCATCAGCAGACGGCCGTAGCGGTTGCGCTGGTCGAAGTGCTGGTCGATCACCGTGGTGTCGACCAGGCCGAGCCCGGCGGCCACCTGGGTCATCCGCTGCTTGGGGGTCGATCCGCCCACGCCGAAGGCGACCATGTGCGAGGACTGGATGCTCGCACCCGCCGAGGTGCCGGCGACGACGGCGCCGCGCTGGTGGGCGCGCACGATCGCCTCACCCACCGGCGTGCCGCAGACGACGGACGACAGCTTGAGCTGGTTGCCGCCGGTCATGAAGATGCCCGTCGCGTCGTCGAGCGCCTTGACGAGGGCGGGGTCGTGGGCCTGGTCGCGCGTCTCGGGGCGTACGGCGTCGACGCTGGCCGCCCCGAACTTCGTGAACAGCGCGTCGTAGACGTCGACGACCTCGCGCCCGAGCGAGGAGGCCGTCGGGATGACGGCGATCCGTGCGTCCCGGCCACCGCTGAGGGCGACGAAGTGCTTGAGGATGGTCGGCTTGCGCACCTTGTCCTCGGCACCACCGATGATCATGAGTGGTCCGTTGGGCATGACAGGCAGGCTAGCGGCTGGAAGGGTTGGGGGATGCAGGAGTCAACGAGCAACGCGGTGCGACGACTCGTCGTGATGCGCCACAGCAAGGCGGAGGCCACCGGTCCCTCCGACCGGGAGCGCGCGCTGGCGCCCCGGGGACGCGCCGACGCCGCGGAGGCCGGTCGCTGGCTGCGCGAGCAGGGCGTCGACCCCGACGCCGCGCTGGTCTCCGACGCCCTGCGCACCCAGGAGACCTGGGCGGCCGTGGCCGACGGGGCCGGGTGGGACCTCGAGCCCGAGCTCTCCTCCGCCCTCTACGCCGCCGGGCCGGACGCCGCCATCGACCTGCTCCGCGAGACCGACCCCGCCACGACGACGCTCCTGGTCATCGGGCACAACCCGACCATGGCCTACGTCGCCGAGCTGCTCGACGACGGCGACGGCGACGCCGACGCGACGACCGCCCTCATCACGCGCGGGTTCCCGACGTCCGGCCTGGCCGTCTTCACCCTCGACGGCGACTGGAGCACGGTCGGGCCGGGCGCCTGCCGCCTCACGTCGTTCCACGTCGGCGACGGGTGACGCCCCCGCCCGACGAGGCCGTGGTGGCCCGGCTGCGGACGGCCGGCTGCGTGTGGGCCGAGGACGAGGCCGCCCTGCTGCAGGAGGCGGCGGGGTCCGCCTCGGAGCTCGACGCGCTGGTGGCCCGCCGGGTCGCCGGCGAGCCGCTCGAGCTCGTGCTCGGCTGGGCAAAGTTCCTGGGTCGGCGCCTGGTGGTCGCGCCCGGCGTCTTCGTGCCGCGGCGTCGTACCGAGCTGCTGGCGCGGACCGCGCTCGCGCGAGCCGCCCTCGTCGAGCGCCCGGTCGTGGTCGAGATGTGCTGCGGGGTCGCGCCGGTGGCGGCGGTCCTCGACGGGACGGCCGAGGTGCACGCCGCCGACCTCAGCGAGCCCGCCCTCGCCTGCGCGCGGCAGAACGCGCCGACGGCCCGCCTCCACCTCGGCGACCTGTACGACGCCCTCCCGGCCGACCTCCTCGGACGGGTCGACGTGCTCGCCGCCAACGCGCCCTACGTCCCCACCCGCCGGATCGCGTCGATGCCGCCGGAGGCGCGCGAGCACGAGCCGCGTGCCGCGCTGGACGGCGGGGAGGAGGGGGTCGACCTCCACCGCCGCCTCGCCGTCGGGGCGCCGCGCTGGCTGGCGCCCGGTGGGGTGCTGGTCGTGGAGACGAGTCCCGGGCAGGCCGCGCTGACGACCGAGGCCATGGAGCGGGCCGGGCTGGCGACGGAGGTCGTGACCGACCCCGAGGTGGACGGTTGCGTCGCCGTGGGAAGGCTCAGTCGAGCAGCGGCGGCGACGGCGTGACGATGCCGACCTCGGCGTCCGCCTGCTCGATCTCCTCGCGCGAGATGCCGAGGAGGTACAGCACGGTGTCGAGGTAGGGGACGTTGACCGAGGTGTGCGCCGCGTCGCGCACCATCGGCTTGGCGTTGTAGGCGATGCCGAGCCCGGCCGCGTTGAGCATGTCGAGGTCGTTGGCCCCGTCGCCGATGGCGATCGTCGCGTCGAGCGGCACGCCGACCTCGGCGGCGAACTCGCGCAGCGCGGCCGCCTTGCCGGCGCGGTCGACCACGTCGCCGACGATGCGACCGGTCAGCAGCCCGTCGACGATCTCGAGCTCGTTGGCCCGGGCGAAGTGGATGCCGAGCTCGGCCGCGAGCCGGTCGGTGATCTGCGTGAAGCCGCCGGAGACGATCGCGAAGCGGTAGCCCAGCCGGCGCAGCGTGCGCACCATCGTGCGGGCACCGGGGGCCAGGACGATCGAGTCGTAGACCTCGTCCAGGGCGCTGGCCGGCACCCCCTTGAGGAGCGCCACCCGCTCGCGCAGGGACTCCTCGAAGTCGAGCTCGCCGCGCATCGCTGCCTCGGTGACGCGCGCCACCTCGGCCTCCTGGCCGGCGTGGGAGGCGATCATCTCGATCACCTCGCCCTGGATGAGGGTGGAGTCGACGTCCATCACGATCAGCCGGACCCCGCGCCGGTGCAGCGACTCGCGCTGGACGGCGAGGTCGATGCCGAGCCGGGCCGCCTCGGCGGCGAGGAGCGGCCGCAGGGTGTCGGCGGGGGCCCCCGACACGTGCAGCTCGATCGCCGTCACCGGGTAGCGGGCCATCCGCTCGATCCGGTCGATGTTCGCACCGGAGTCGGCGATCCGCCCGGCGACCGCGGCCACGGCCGAGGCCTTGAGCGGGCTGCCGATGAGCGTGATGTGCGAACGGTCGCCGCCGCGGCTGCGGTTGTCACCGGCGCCCCGGTCGACCTCGACGGTCATGTCGAGCTCGGCGGCGGTGCGCTCGATCACGTCGCGCAGCTTCTTCCAGTCGCGCGGCGCGGTGACCAGGATGCCGAGCAGCAGCCGGCGTCGCAGCACGATCTGCTCGATGTCGACGACCTCGACACCTGCGGCGGCGAGCGCGTCGAACATCGCGGACGTGACGCCCGGTCGGTCCTTGCCCGTGAGGGTGACCAGCAGCGTCTTCGGCTCGTCTTCCATGGTGGTCCGAAGGCTAGTCCGGTCGCCGCCGCCCGTGATGCGCGGTCCGCGCATCGGTCGGGACTGTCGGTGCTGCGCCCTAGCGTCGCGACATGAGCCAGATCCACCACACCATCGACTACATCGAGCTCGGCGTCAGCGACCTCGCGGCCGCCAAGTCGTTCTACGGCCAGGCGTTCGGCTGGGAGTTCAACGACTACGGCCCCGACTACTCCGGCATCCGCGACCCCGCGGGTGACGGGGAGGTCGGTGGCCTCAACCCCGCGGGTCCGACGGGGCCCGGGGGCTCCCTGGTGCTGCTGTACTCCGACGACCTCGACGCCACCGTCGCGGCGGTCGAGGCGGCCGGCGGCACCATCACCGAGGCTCCCTACGACCTCCCCGGAGGCCGGCGCTTCCTCTTCGCCGACCCGACTGGCAACGTGCTCGGCGTGTGGGCCAGCGCCGGAGAGCACTGACCGACTCCGCTCAGGAGGGCGGCCACACCTCGGGGGAGCAGGCCGCGACGATCGCCCGGCGGGCGCTGCGTGCCAGCGGCTGGAGCAGGCCCCGCCGTCGCTCGACCTCGTAGGACGACAGCGCCCCGCCGTCGTCGACGAGGGCGAGGTCCACGATCGCCCAGGCCTGCAGGCCGCGTGCCGCGAGGTCGACGCAGCGCGGCGGCGTGCCCAGCGGTGCCGCGAGGCTCGGGCGGTGGTGCAGGTTCATCAACGCGTCCGCCGCCTCGGGGCGCCACCGCGCCACGTCGAGCTCGGCGAGGTCCCCGGCCGCGCCGAGGAGCGTCTCGCGCAGTGCCCGGTCCGCCTCACCGACGTCGGGGACCTGCCGTGGGGCGGCCTCGAAGGCCCGCCACTGCACCGTGTCCCCCTGCTCGACCGGCACCAGGCCGAGGGTGCCGGCGACCACGGCCTGTCCCGCCTCGAGCGCCTCCTCGTTGAAGGAACGCGGTCCGCCCAGGCCCAGCGGGTCGCCGTCGACGGGCAGCGCCACACCGGCGTACGACGCCCCGGTGGCGCGGGCGCGCGCGAGGAGGTCGAGTGCCGAACCGCCCTCGAGCAGGTGCGTGTCCTCGGCCAGCACGTCGAGGACGTGGTCGGTCTGCTCGTGCCCGCGCAGCCATGCAGTCAGCCACCACGCCAGGGCGGCGGAGTGCGGCAGGGCGGGGGAGGCGGGGGATGGGGAGGAGGACGGGTGCGCGGACATCGCGGGCGAGGCTACTCGCCGGTCGTCGCCCGTCGTGTTGGTCACGGCCGCGCGCGGCGTGCTGGATAGGGTGACCGGCATGGTCGCCGTCATCGAGTTCGCGGGGGTCACGGTGCGCCGTGGCCGGACCCTGCTCCTCGACGACGTGAGCTGGCTGGTGGAGGAGGACGAGCGCTGGGTGGTGCTCGGCCCCAACGGCGCCGGCAAGACCACGCTGCTCCAGGTCGCGGCAGCCCAGCTGCACCCCACCTCCGGTGTCGCGGGGATCCTCGACGAGGTGCTCGGCACCACCGACGTCTTCGAGCTGCGTCCGCGCATCGGCCTCACGAGCGCTGCGCTGGCCGACCGGATCCCCCGCGACGAGCTCGTCAAGGACGTCGTCGTCTCCGCGTCCTACGGCGTCGTCGGCCGCTGGCGCGAGGAGTACGCCGACCTCGACCACGACCGTGCGGCCCGGCTGCTCGCCGACGTCGGGGCGAGCCACCTGCTCGAGCGCACCTTCGGGACCCTCAGCGAGGGCGAGCGCAAGCGGGTGCAGATCGCCCGCGCGCTGATGACCGACCCCGAGCTGCTCCTGCTCGACGAGCCGGCTGCCGGCCTGGACCTCGGCGGCCGCGAGGACCTCGTGGCGACGCTCTCCGAGGTCGCCCTCGACCCGGACTCCCCGGCCACGGTGCTGGTGTCCCACCACGTCGAGGAGATCCCGCCCGGCTTCACCCACGCACTGCTGCTGCGCGCGGGCCGGGTGGTCGACGCAGGGCCGGTCGACGACGTGGTCACCGAGGCGTCGCTGTCCGAGACCTTCGCCATGCCGCTGCTGCTCAGCCGGGCCGACGACCGCTTCGCAGCGCGCCGCCGCCCGTCGCGCTGAATCCGCTGGCAGTGAGTGGATAGGGTCTGGCCATGGACTGGATCCGCGACCACCTGTGGGAGAGCTGGCTGGCGCTGTCGATCGTCCTCGGCGTGGCCGAGATGTTCAGCCTCGACCTGATCCTCGCCATGCTCGCGGCCGGAGCGGCGGTCGGGATGGTCGCGGCGATCATCGGCCTGCCCGTCGCCGTCCAGGTCATCGCCGCGCTCGCGACGTCGGTGGCGATGCTCGCGCTCGTCCGGCCCGCCTTCGTCAAGCGCCTGCACAGCGGACCCGAGCTCGCGCTCGGTCACGGCAAGCTCGTCGGCACCCGCGGTCTGGTCACCGAGGAGATCACCGGTCTCTCGGCCGGCCGGATCCGCGCGGGCGGCGAGATCTGGAGCGCACTGCCCTACGACGAGAACCTCCGCATCGCACCGGGCGAGACGGTCGAGATCCTCCAGATCAAGGGCGCGACCGCCTACGTCCACCCCGTGGCCACCCTCGAGCCCTGAGCGCCGCGGCCGCCTCCACACCCAGCACGCACCCAGCACCACACGCAGACCCACACAGATCGGGGGAGACCGAATGCCGACCGCCTTGCTGGTCCTGTTCCTGCTCGTCGTCCTGTTCGTGGTCGTCCTGCTCGCCAAGACGGTCCGCATCGTGCCCCAGGCGCGCGCGGCCATCGTCGAGCGGTTCGGCAAGTACAAGCAGACGCTGCCGGCGGGGCTCAACATCGTCGTGCCGTTCATCGACAAGGTGCGCTACCTCATCGACCTGCGCGAGCAGGTCGTGAGCTTCCCGCCCCAGCCGGTGATCACCGAGGACAACCTCGTGGTGTCCATCGACACCGTCATCTACTTCCAGGTCACCGACCCGGTGGCCGCGACCTACGAGATCGCCAACTACATCCAGGCCGTCGAGCAGCTCACCATGACCACGCTGCGCAACATCGTCGGTGGCATGGACCTCGAGCAGACGCTGACCTCCCGTGAGGAGATCAACAACGGGCTGCGCGGGGTGCTCGACGAGGCGACCGGCAAGTGGGGCATCCGCGTGAACCGTGTCGAGATCAAGGGCATCGACCCGCCGCCGTCCATCAAGGACGCGATGGAGAAGCAGATGCGCGCCGACCGCGACAAGCGGGCGCTGATCCTCACCGCCGAGGGCCAGCGGCAGTCCGCGATCCTGACCGCCGAGGGCAACAAGCAGTCGGCGATCCTCAACGCCGAGGGCGACCGGGAGTCGCAGATCCTGCGCGCCCAGGCCGACCGGGAGGCGCAGATCCTGCGCGCCCAGGGTGAGGGCCAGGCCATCCAGACGGTCTTCCAGGCCATCCACGACGGCCAGCCCGACCAGTCGCTGCTGGCCTACCAGTACCTCCAGATGATGCCGAAGATCGCCGAGGGCGACGCCAACAAGGTGTGGGTCATCCCCTCCGAGATCACCAAGGCGCTCGAGGGACTCGGCTCCTCGATCCACGAGGTCGCCGGCATCCCGCGCGAGGCCACGCCGCGCAAGCGGGTCGACATGGGCGCGTCCGAGCCGCAGCTCCCGCGCGGGTCCGACGACCCGGAGACCCGCGCGACGAGCGAGGCCGTGCAGCAGGCGATCGCCGAGGCCGAGAGCGCCGCGAACCCCGGCAAGTCCCTGCCCTCGTCCGACGCGACGACCGACCCGTCCGCCGGCTCCGGGGGCCCTGTCGACCCGCTCGACCCGGGGGCACCTGCCGGCCAGTGAGTCCGATCGCATGAGTCCACTCGAGATGGTGCTGGTCACCCTCGCCGGAGTGGCGGCCGGCACCATCAACACCGTGGTGGGGTCGGGGACGTTGATCACGTTCCCGACCCTGCTCGCGTTCGGCGTACCCCCGGTGACCGCCAACGTCAGCAACACCGTGGGCCTGGTGCCCGGCAGCATGTCCGGCGTCGTCGGCTACCGCCGCGAGCTGGCAGGCCAGCGCGGCCGCGTCCTCCGCCTCGGCGCCGCCTCCCTGCTCGGCGGGATCGCCGGCGCGCTGCTGCTGCTCTGGCTGCCGTCCGCGGCCTTCGACGCGATCGTCCCGGCCCTCATCCTGCTCGGGGTGCTGCTGGTGATCTTCGGCCCCCGCATCCAGCGGGCCGTCGCAGCCCGCGCCGAGTCGCGCGGCGGCATCCCCGACCACGGCGTGTGGTGGGTGTGGCCGGCGGTGGCCCTGGCCGGCGTGTACGGCGGCTACTTCGGCGCTGCGCAGGGCGTGCTGCTCATGGCCATCCTCGGCATCGGGGTGGCCGACTCGCTGCAGCGGCACACGGCCACCAAGAACGTGCTCGCGCTGATCGTCAACGCGGTCGCGGCGCTCGTCTTCGTCGCGGTGGCCGACATCGACTGGCTGGTCGCCGGGCTGATCGCGCTCGGCTCCGTCGTCGGCGGCCAGGTCGGTGCGACGGTCGGTCGCCGGCTGGCGCCGAACCTGCTACGCGCCGTGATCGCCGTCGTCGGCCTGACCGCGCTCGTCGCCCTGCTCGTCTGACGGGGTCTCTACCCAGGCGCGCAGCCAGGTGTCGAGGGCGGCGTACGCCCGCGCCCTGGCCTCGGGGCGGGACAGGACCACGTCGTGCATCGCGCCGTCGATCGCGACCGAGGTGACGTGCCGGCCCACCGAGGACGCCCAGCGGCGGATCTGCTGGACGTCGAGCACGATGTCGTGGGTGAACGCGTCCTCGCCGAGGTCGTCGCCGAAGGCCGAGCGCGCCGAGGAGAGGACGAGGGTGGGGCACCGCACGTCCAGTCCGGCGTGCAGCTGGGCGTGCCCGCGGCGCACCGCCCGGAGCCAGCCGACGTACACGGGACGGGACTCCAGCGGCTTCCAGGCCAGGTCGTAGTCCCACTCGCCGCCGTGGTCGCGGTGGAGCGTGCGGCCGTAGACCCCACTGATCTTGCGAGGGATCTCCTGGAGCGGGCGGCTGCCGCCGATGCGCTCGAGGGCGACGCGGGTCGCCGGGCTGCGCAGCCAGGCCGCCCCCTGCATGTCGAACCACGGCGAGTTGAGCACGAGGGCGAGGAGCTCGGCCGGTCGCCGCTCGTGCGCCCACAGCGACACGGTCAGCCCACCGGTCGAGTGGCCCGAGACCACGACCTCGCGGTGGCCGTCGCGCTGGGTGATGCGCCACCACGCCAGGTCGATCTCGCCGAAGTACTCGTTGAGGTCGGCGACGTAGTTGGCCGTCTGGTGCTCGCGCAGGGAGCGGCCGTACTTGCGGAGGTCGATCGCGTAGAAGGTGTAGCCGCGGTCGGCCCACCACCGGGCGTACTCGGTGTGGAAGAAGTAGTCGGCGAACCCGTGGACGTGCAGCACCGCCCGGCCGTTCGGCTCCTCCGGCGCCAGCGTCACCAGCGTGGCGACGACGGGACCCTCCTCGTCGGGCGGCAGGGAGAAGGTCTCGACGCGGTAGTCAGGGCCGAGGAGGTCGGCCTGCAGGGGGACCAGCGACATGGGGCGAGACTATCCAGCCGAGCGGTCCGGACCGCGCGTCCCCACGGCTGCTGTGAGGACCTTCACGACGCAGCAACAGTTTCCCCATTAGGCCTCGGCTGTCACGCGTGCCGCTCTAGTCTTGGCCGGTGTCGAGCGCGCGAGGGAGCATGGTCCGAGGGTTCTCCTCGTACGTCCAGCAGCGCATCGAGGGCTGGCGCACGGGCTCCCGCGGCAGCCAGCTCTTCCTGCTCGGCCTGCTGATCGGCATGGTCGGGCTCTCCATGACGCCCGTCCTGCTCGCCGGCACGTCCGTGCCCGTCACGCTGTGGTTCCTCTACCTCATGCTCGGCGTCATGCTGCTGCGCTTCGGGCCCCTCCTGGTCCTCACGCCGTGCGTCATCGCCGCTGCGGTGTGGAGCTCGGTGGAGTCCGGGCTGGTGGGGGAGCGCGCGGTCCTCGGCCTGCTGATCCTGTCCCTGGGTGCCGTGCTCGTGCTCTACCAGTCCAGCCGCCAGCGGTCCGGGCTGCCGATGGCGCTGAGCGAGGCGGTGCTGACCCAGCTGCGAGACCGTCTGCAGCGCCAGGGCGTGGTGCCGCCGCTGCCGGTGGGGTGGCGGTCGCAGTCCGCGACGATCACCGCGAACGGCCCCAGCTATGCCGGTGACTTCCTGGTCGCCGACCTGCGCGACGGTCGCTGGCTGGAGATGGCGCTGGTCGACGTCTGCGGCAAGGGGACGTCCGTCGGCCCGCAGGCGCTCCAGTTCGCCGGGGCGCTCGGCGGCCTCATCGGCGCGCTGCCGCCCGCAGAGCTGATGTCCGCCGCGAACCACTTCCTGCTGCGCCAGGAGTCGGACGAGTCACTGGCGACCGCGGTCCACCTCAAGGTCGACCTCGTCACCGGCGACTACACGATCACCAGCGCCGGGCACCCGCCGGCGCTGCACTGGCACCTCGGCCAGCGCGGCTGGACCGTCGACAACGCCCGCGGGATGGCGCTCGGCGTCATCGAGGAGGCCGACTTCACGCCCAGCCGGGGCCGCCTGCAGCCGGGCGAGGCGCTGATGTTCTACACCGACGGCGTCGTGGAGACGTCCGACCGCGACCTCGACGACGGCATCGACTGGCTCCGCGACCAGGCGCTGCAGGCGGTGGACGCGCGCGGTTTCACGGGGATGCCCAAGCGCGTGCTCAAGAAGGTGCCGCGCGGCGACGACGACAGGGCGCTCCTGGTGCTCGAGCGGCTGCCGCTCACCTCGCCCGAGCGGGACGCGGCGAACCACCCCGGCCTGGCCGACTGAGCTCCGCTCAGGTGCCGCGCGAGTAGAGGTCGCGGATGACGTCCTCGATGTCGGGCTCCTGGATCGACAGGTCCGCGACGTCGTACGCCGCCGCCACCGCGGCCACGACGGGCGCGGCGCTGGCCTCGGCCGGGAAGGACAGCCACTGGCGCGGGCCCTCCACCCTGCGCACCGTCGCGCCCGGCACCTCGATCGGGTCGGCCTCGTCGACCAGGTCGACGACGAGGGTGCGCGTCGAGCCGCCCTGCGCGTGCAGCCCGGCGAGCGAGCCGTCGTACACCGCGGTGCCGTGGTCGATCACGATCACCCGGTCGCACAGCGCCTCGATGTCCTGGAGGTCGTGGGTGGTGAGCAGGAGGGTGGTGCCGCGCTCGGCGTTGAGCGCCCGCAGGAACTCGCGCAGCCGACCCTTGCTGACCACGTCGAGGCCGATGGTCGGCTCGTCGAGGTAGACCACCTCGGGGTCGTGCAGCAGTGCCGCGGTGATGTCGCCCCGCATCCGCTGGCCGAGGCTGAGCTGGCGCACCGGGGTGTCGAGCTGGCCGCCGAGGTCGAGCAGGTCGATGAACCGGTCGAGGTTCTCCCGGTAGCGCGCGGGCGGGATGCGGTACATCTTCTGCAGCAGGTCGAAGGAGTCGCGCAGCGGGAGGTCCCACCACAGCGTCGACCGCTGCCCGAAGACCACGCCGATGCGCCGGGCCAGCTCGACGCGCTGGCGGCTGGGGTCCAGGCCGGCGACCCTGACCCGACCGCCGGTCGGCACGAGGATGCCGGTGAGCATCTTGATGGTGGTCGACTTGCCGGCGCCGTTCGGGCCGATGTAGCCCACCATCTCGCCCGCGGTGACGGAGAACGTGAGGTCGTGGACGGCCTGAACCTGCTCGCGGGTCCGGCGCCGCCGGCCCTCCACCTGACGGCGTACGTCGAAGGTGCGCTGGAGGTCGTGGACGTCGATGAGCGGCTGCTGCGAGGACGTGGTGGCGGAGATGGTCAGCTCCCGGTCGAGGTGTAGTGGCGGACGCCCGAGCGCCACACCAGCAGCGCGAGCGCCAGGGTGAGCACGCCGGCGACGGGGGAGGCGAACTGCAGGGCGCCGGGCATGCCGAAGGGGTCGGTGCGCCCGAGGAGGTAGAGACAGGGGTACCAGTTCACGAACGCGACCGGGATGACGAAGGTCAGTCCGACCAGCACCTCGCGCGGGAAGATGCTCAGCGGGTACTGGGTGACGGTCGCCCCGCCGTAGGTGAACGCGTTGGCGAACTCGCTCGCGTCCGTCGTCCAGAACTGGATGCAGGAGAAGCCGACGAAGAGTCCGAAGAACACCAGCGCGCCGCTGGCCAACATCGAGACCGCCACCAGGGCGCGCAGCGGCGACCAGTCGACGTACGTGCAGGCCCAGCCGAAGACCACGGCCGCCTGCGTCAGCCGGCCGAGGCGCCGCAGGGTGAACTGGTCGGCGCACACCTGGACGAGCAGGGGCACCGGCTTGGTCATCATCTGGTCGAGCCGGCCGGTGCGGATGTAGGTGCCGATCCGCTCGACGCTGCCGATGGCGGTGTCGGCCGCCGCCAGGGCGAGGGAGGCGCTGCCGTAGAGGAGCGCGACCTCGGGCAGCGAGAACCCGGCGAGGTCACGCAGGTGCGCGAACATGATCCAGAGCCCGACGAAGTCCAGCCCGGTGATCAGCCCGTTGCCGATCGCGAGCAGCACGAACGACGTCGGGTACTGCCAGGCAGCCCGGATCCAGAGCCAGGCGATCTGGCCGTAGGCACGCGCGTGCCCGCCGGCCGTGGCGGCGAGGTCAGCCACCCTGCACCACCACCTTGCGGGTCGCGAGCCGCAGCACCGCCTGGCACGCGAGCAGCAGCACGAACGCCCAGGCGACCTGGAAGCCGAGGGCGGTGGCCAGGCCGGAGCCGGCGTGGGTGCCGAGCCAGATGTCCGCGGGGACCTGGAGGTACGACGCCCACGGCAGCGCCTGCGCGAGCGTGCCGAGCCAGCCCGGGAACAGCACCAGCGGCAGCATCATCCCGCTGAAGAAGATCGCGAACGCCCCGCTCATCACCTTCACGCCCGACTGGTCGAGCAGCCAGAAGGCGGTGCTGGCGACAAGGAAGCGGACCGCGAAGCTCACCACGACCGCCAGCACGAGCGACACCGCGAAGGCGAGACCGGCCAGCGGCGAGGCTGGCAGCGCGATGTCGAAGACGACCAGGCCGATGACCGTGGGCCCGACGCCCCGCGTGAGGAGGTGGTAGGCCGCCCGGCCGAGGTCTGCGGCGAGGTACCACCCGACGAGGCCCACCGGGCGGTAGAGGTCGATGGCCACGTCGCCGGTGCGGATCCGCTCGGCGAGGTCGTCGGTCGTGCCGCCTCCCCACAGCGCGATCGTCATCAGCAGCGCCTGCCCGAGCCAGACGTAGGTCACCGCGTCCTGCGCGTCGTAGCCCCCGGCGGTGGGGTTGGCGTCCCACAGCGCGAGGTAGGCGTAGGAGTAGATGATGCCGAAGACCGAGTTGGTGAAGATCCCGGCGAGAGTGGCGGCGCGGTATGTGGAGTAGCGCCGGAACGTGCGGGTCGCGACGGCGACGTGCAGCATCCGTCCTCCCCCTCGACGCGATCGATCCCCGGACACCACCTCGCTGAGAGGGGGCCGGGGATCGTCTCACACCGGCGGGGTGCGGCGCACCCCGGATCGCGGCCGGCCCGGTGCGGGGTCAGGTGAGGGGTCAGGTGTGACGGACCAGGTTCACGACGCCGATCATCCGTCCCTGCGAGTCGCGGGTGATCGCGATGCCGGCGCGCTTGGCGCGCGGGCTGAGCAGGATCGCGCGGTGACCGGGGGAGTCGAGCCAGAGGTCGACCATCTCACGGGGCGTCAGGCCGGAGCCGCGGACCAGCGTCTCGCCGGCCCACGAGTTGTCGCACCGGTTGATGACCTCGTTCTGGTCGCGGTGCTCGAACAGGCCGGTGCGGGCGATGCGCTCGCCCCACTGCTCGGCGAGGCGGTCGGTGCACGCGTCGAAGACCCACACCTTGGCCAGGCCGTTGGCGGCCCGCGCCTGGTTGATCTCGGCCATCAGCCGGTCCTCGAGCTCGTCCATCGACAGGCTGCTGACGTCCTTGGCGCTGTTCGCGGCCGCCAGGGCGCCGGTGGGGACCGGCCAGGTCGCGGTGCGGGCGGCGGCCGGGGCAGCGACCAGCACCGTCAGGGAGACGACCAGGGTCGCCAGCAGGGAGACGGGTCGGGACTGCACGGGGGCTCCTCCGGGGAAGATCCGCGGGGTGGGGGTGGACGCGAATCTTGAGAGAATCTTTCAAGATTCCCGCTTGAGAGTACGACGAAGTTGTGCTGGAAGTCGATTCTCTGGGCGTGGTTGCGGGCGGCACGCCCCCGCTTCGTCAACATTCGCCGGGAAAGCATCGGAGAACCGCCTGGAGGAATGAAAGCGGTCGGCGCGGGGCCGCATGAGCGGAATGACGAAAGAAGGCCCCTCTGGTCTGGACCGCGTCGGGTCCGGACCGGAGGGGCCTCCGGGTGCCGCGCGGCCCGGCGGGGCCGCGACAGCGGGGTCCAGCGCTCAGTGCTGGTAGGTGCCGTGGATGATCGCGCGACCGAGGGTCTTGAACGCGAGGTTGAAGGAGACCACCGCGTTGGAGGCGGACTCGTCCACGCCGAGGGTGGCGTCCTTCACCGCGTGGACCACGAAGAAGTAGCGGTGCGGCTGGTCGCCCTCCGGCGGCGCCGCTCCCATGAAGCCCGCCTCGCCGCCGTCGTTGCGCACGTGGAAGGCGTTGCCGGGCAGGTCGCCGGACGCCGCGCCGGTGTCCAGGGAGGTCACGTCGGCGGGGATGTCGACGAGGCACCAGTGCCAGAAGCCGCTGGGGGTCGGTGCGTCGGGGTCGAAGCAGGTGACGACGTAGGACTGGGTCCCCTCGGGCGCACCGGACCAGCTCAGCTGGGGTGAGGTGTTGCCCTTGTCGGCCACCTGGTCGTCCTTGAGCGGCGCGCCGTCGGTGACGTCGTCGCTGGTGACGGTGAAGGACTCGGTCGCCGGGAGGTAGTCGTAGGGATTCGGGCTGACGGGTCGCTCGATGCCTGTGCTCATTCCTCGAACCTAGCGATCGGGCCCAGGCCGTGGGTAGGGACAATGTGGCCATGACCGACCACAGCTCGCCGGCGGCCCATCCCTACCTGGCCGGGCTGGTGCTCACCGGCCGCTCGGTGGTCGTCGTCGGCGGTGGACACGTCGCGCAGCGCCGGGTGCCGGCCTTCCTGGCCGCGGGGGCCGCGGTGACGGTGGTGAGCCCCGAGGTGACGCCGGCGATCGAGGGGCTGTCGGGCGAGCTCACGCTGGTGCTGCGCGACTTCACCGAGTCCGACCTCGACGGCGCCTGGTACGTCGTCGCCGCCACGGACGACCCCGAGGTCAACGCCCGGGTGGTGGCCGCGGCCGAGGCCCGCCACACGTTCTGCGTCCGCGCCGACGACGCGCTCGGCGGCACTGCCTGGACCCCGGCCGTCGGGCACCACGGCAGCGTCACCGTCGGCGTGCTCGGCAACCGCGAGCCGCGCAAGTCCGCGGCGCTGCGCGACGACATCGTCACCGCCCTGCGCGACGGCCACCTCACCGCCTCCGACGCCCTCGACCGCACGCCGGGCGTGGTGCTGGTCGGCGGCGGGCCGGGGGAGCCCGAGTACGTCACCGTGGCAGCGCGCCACGCGCTGGCGTCCGCCGACGTGGTGGTGGCCGACCGGCTCGCCCCCCGCGAGCTGCTCGACGAGCTGGACCCGCACGTCGAGCTCATCGACGTCGCCAAGCTGCCGCGCGGGCGCTCGGCCTCGCAGGACTACATCAACGAGGTGATCGTCGACCGGGCGCGCGCCGGCAAGCGGGTCGTGCGGTTCAAGGGCGGTGACAACTTCGTCTTCGGCCGCGGCTTCGAGGAGCTCCTGGCCTGCGCGGCGGCCGACGTGCCCGTCACCGTCGTACCCGGGCTCACCTCCGCGATCGCCGTCCCCGCCCGGGTCGGCATCCCGGTGACGCACCGTGGCGTGGCGCACGAGTTCACGGTCATCTCGGGGCACATCCCGCCGGGTCACCCGGACTCCCTGGTGGAGTGGGGCGCGGTCGCCCGGATGCGGGGCACGGTGGTGCTGCTGATGGCGGTCGACAACGCACCGGCCATCGCCGCGACCCTGGTCGAGGGCGGGCGTCCCGCCTCGACGCCGGTGGGGGTGATCGTGGACGGCACCATGCCGACCGAGCGCACGGTGCTCACCACGCTGGGCTCCCTGGCCGACGACCTCGCGGCGCACGAGGTGGTGCCGCCGGCGATCATCGTGATCGGCGACGTCGTGGCCGTGGCCCGTCCCTCCCACTACGCCGACCACGTGCAGGGTCGTGCCTGACGGCCGCGGGGTGGAGGTCGTCGAGCTCACGGACCCCGACGACCCCCGCCTCGCCGACTACCGCGACCTGCGCGACGTCGAGCTCCGCAAGCACCTCGAGGCGGAGCACGGACTGTTCCTCGCGGAGGGCGAGAAGGTGGTGCGCCGTGCGGTCGAGGGCGGCTACGCGGCGCGCTCCTTCCTGATGGCGCCGCGGTGGCTCGAGGGCCTGCACGACGTGCTCGCCGCCAGCGACGGCCCCTGCTACGTCCTGTCGGAGGACCTCATCGAGCAGGTGACCGGCTTCCACGTGCACCGCGGAGCCCTGGCCTCGCTGCGCCGCCGTCCGCTCCCGCCCGTCGACGACGTGCTCGAGGGGGCCCGCTCGGTGCTCGTGCTCGAGGACCTGGTCGACCACACCAACGTCGGCGCCGTCTTCCGCTCCGGCGCCGCGCTCGGCTTCGACGCGGTGCTCCTCGCGCCGCGCTGCGCCGACCCGCTCTACCGGCGCTCGATCAAGGTGGGCATGGGCGCCGTGTTCAGCACGCCGTGGACCCGCCTGCCCGACTGGTACGACGCCCTGCCGGAGCTGTCGCGGCGCGGGTTCACCACCGTCGCCCTCACCCTCTCGGCGGACTCCGTGCCGATCGAGGAGGCCGTCGACGGAGTCGACCGGCTCGCCCTCGTCCTGGGCTCGGAGGGGCACGGGCTCTCCGCGCGCTGGGAAAGCGCCGCCGACCGCCGCGCGATCATCCCGATGCGGGCCGGCATCGACTCGCTCAACGTCGCCGCGGCGAGCGCGGTGGCCTGCTACGTCGCGGCCCGTCGCTGACCCCGGTGCCGTCGTCCGTGCTGTTCCCGCGGACCACGCGGTGTCGGAGCCGCCGGGCGACCACGACGACCAGCGCCACCGCGAGCAGGACCCACACCACGTTGCCGACGCTGCCGACGTACGCCTCGACGCGGTGCCACTGCGCGCCGAGCTCGTAGCCGGCGAGGATCAGCGCGGCGTTCCACACCAGGCTGCCGGCCGTCGTGTAGAGGCAGAACGTCGCCAGCGGCATCCGGTCCACGCCCGCCGGGATCGAGACCAGGCTGCGCACCCCCGGCACCAGCCGGCCCACGAACACCGCGGTCCGTCCGTGGTCGCCGAACCACGACACCGCCTTGCGCACGTCGCCGGCGTGCATGAGCGGGATCCGGTCGGCGAGCGCGCAGATCCGCTCGAGCCCCCAGGCCGCGCCGAGCCAGTAGAGCAGGAGGGCGCCGGCCAGCGATCCCGCCGTGGCCCACGCGATCGCCGCGACGAGCCCGTAGTGGCCCTGGCTCGCGGTGTAGCCGGCGAGCGGCAGCACCAGCTCGCTCGGGACGGGCGGGAACACCGTCTCGAGCGCCGTGGCCAGACCGACGCCCGGCGAGCCGACCGTCCGCATGACCAGCACGACCCAGTCGAGCACCGCCTCCATGGTTCCCCCTCAGCCGCGCCGGCGCAGGGCCTCGTGGAGCACGATCGAGCCGGCGACCGCCGCGTTCAGCGACGAGGCGCTGCCGACCATGGGGATGCTCACGATGTCGTCGCAGGCCGCACGCCAGCCCGAGGAGATGCCGTGTGTCTCGTTGCCGACCACGATCACGACGCGGCCGTCGAGCGGTGCGTCGGCGAGGGCGGTGCCGTGCTCGTCGGTGCCCACGATCCGGTAGCCGTTGGTGTGGGCGTGGTCCACGACCGGGCCGTGCGCGGGGACCCGGAGGACGGTCAGGGCGAACAGCGACCCGGTGCTCGCCCGGACGGCCTGCGGGTCGTAGGGGTCCGCGGCGTGGCCGGTGACCACGAGGGCCGAGGCGCCGAAGGCGTCGGCGGAGCGGGCGAGCGTCCCGATGTTGCCGGGGCTGGACGGCCGGTCGAAGACCACGACGGGTCCGTGCGGCCGTGCGGACTCGCCGAGCCGCGCGACGCCGTCCTCGGGCATCTCGACGACGGCCACCAGCTCCGCGCCCTCCTCGCGCCCGCTGAGCCGGGCGTGGAGGTCGGGCGCGAGCACCACGCGCTCGGCGTCGGTCGTCGCCCACAGGTCGTCCGACCAGGCCGACCCCGACCCGTCGGCCCGCAGCAGGGCCCGGACGGTCCAGCCCTCCTCGACCGCGCGGGTGATCGGGCGGACGCCCTGCACCAGGAACTCGCGGTTGCGGTGCCGCTTCGTGCGGTTGGTCAGCAGCGCCTCCCACTGCTGGAAGCGGGCGTTCTCCCGCGTGATCCTCAGGTCGCTCATGCCCGGGCGGGCCAGGTGGGCGGGTAGTCCTCGGCGGCGGCGTCGTGCTTCTTGGTCAGCCGCTTGCGCGACTTCGCCGACAGCCGGTCGCCGAACACCGTGCCGAGGGTGTGGTCGGTCTCGTGCTGCAGGCAGCGGGCGAGCAGCCCGTCGCCCTCGAAGCTCACCGGCTCGCCGTCCAGCCCGGTGCCGTCGACGCGCGCCCAGTCGGGCCGGGCGCACGGCTCGAAGGACCCCGGGAACGACAGGCAGCCCTCGTCGTCGTCCTCGAGGTGGCGGTCCTTGCCCTCGGGGAGGGTGAGCACGGGGTTGCAGACCAGGCCGACCGTGCGCTCGCCGCTGTCGTCGGGGCAGTCGAAGACGAACATCGCGACGTCCTCGCCGATCTGGCAGGCGGCGAGCCCCACCCCGTCGGCGGCGTACATCGTGGCGACCATGTCGGCGGCCAGCGTCGCGAGCGCGTCGTCGTACGACGTCACGGGTGCTTGCGGCCGGTGCATCACGGGCGTGCCCCACCGCGTGATGGGACGGACCGTGCCACCCTCGGGGAGTGGGCCGTGCGGCGCCCGGACATCGGGGTGGACGGTCTGCTCGTCGTCGGGCATGCGGTGGATCCTAGCGAGGTGGTGGGGGAGTGACGGGCAGCACGGGTCGGCCTCTGGCGAAAGGTGTAACTCAGAGTTACAGTTTGGCCATGTCCATCATGAACAGCCTGCGGCCGGGCGGCCGCCACGGGTTGTCCTCCCGGGAGACCCGCGACCCGATCGGCCTCGCCGTCGCCGCCGTGAACCGGCTGGCGCAGAGCGACCTCATCGACCGCGTCGGCCTGCGACGCCAGACCGAGCACGTCGTCTACTCGGCCACCCGCAACGGGTTCAGGGTGGCGACGGCCGCCGGGCGGACCTTCGCCCGGGCGGGGCGTCGCACCGACGGCGAGCGGCCGGCGCCGGCGGCCTCCCGCGGCGTCTTCGACCTGACCCCGACCGAGGACGAGCAGATGCTCGTCGACGTGGTCGCCGAGCTGGCGGCCGAGGTGCTGCGCCCGGCCGCCGCCGGCGCCGACGAGGCGTGCGCCGCCCCCGTGGAGGTCCTGCGCGCGGCGCAGGAGGTCGGCCTGCCGGGGCTCGGGGTGCCGGAGTCCCTGGGCGGCATCATGGAGGAGCGCTCGGCGATGGCCGGCACGCTGGTCGCCGAGGCGCTGGCGAAGGGTGACATGGGCCTCGCCGTCGCCACGCTCGCGCCGGGCGCGGTCGCCACGGCCATCAGCCTCTGGGGCACGGAGGCCCAGCAGCAGACCTACCTGCCCTCGTTCACCGGTGACGACGTGCCGGTGGCCGCACTCACGATCGCCGAGCCGACGGTCCTCTTCGACCCGTTCGCCCTGTCGACCACGGCGCTGCGCGACGGCGACGGCTTCGTGCTCGACGGCGTGAAGTCCGCCGTCGTGCGCGGCGCCGAGGCCGAGCTGTTCGTGGTGGCGGCGTCGCTCGACGGCACCCCGGCGCTCTTCCTCGTGGAGTCCGGCGCGGACGGACTCGAGGTCGAGGCCGACCCCTCGATGGGAGTGCGCGCCGCCGGTCTCGCGCGCCTGCACCTCACCGGCGTACGCGTCGGGGCCGAAGCGCTGCTCGGCGACACCGACGGCGCGGCCTACACCGAGTGCGTGCGCCTCTCGCGGCTCGCCTGGTGCGCCCTCGCGGTCGGCACGGGGCAGGCGGTGCTCGACTACGTCAAGGAGTACGTCAACGAGCGCGAGGCCTTCGGCGAGCCGATCAGCCACCGGCAGTCGGTCGCCTTCATGGTCGCCGACATCGCCATCGAGCTGCAGGCGATGCGCCTGCTCACCTGGAAGGCGGCCTCGCGCGCCGCCCGCGGCCAGGACTTCGCCCGCGAGGTCGGCCTGGCCCGCCAGCTGTGCACCGAGAAGGGCATGCGCATCGGCCTCGACGGCGTGCAGCTCCTCGGTGGGCACGGCTTCGTGAAGGAGCACCCGGTCGAACGGTGGTACCGCGACCTGCGGGCCGTCGGCGTGATGGAAGGCGCGGTGATGATCTGATGGCGATCAACCTCGAGACCCCGAAGAAGCACGCGGCGCTCGTCGACCAGGCCCACCAGCTGGCGATGAACATGCTGCGCCCGATCTCCCGCAAGTACGACCGCGCCGAGCACGAGTACCCCAAGGAGCTCGACATGCTCGCCGCGCTGATCGACGGCGTCAGCGAGACGGGCGCGACCAGCGGCGCCGGCGCCGGCGGCGTACGACGTGACGAGCGCGCGGCCGACGACGGCACCGTGCGCAACGGTGCCAACCTCGCGTCGGTGCTCTCGATCGCCGAGATGTGCTGGGGCGACACCGCCCTGCTGCTGTCCATGCCGCGCCAGGGCCTGGGCAACTCGGCCATCGCGTCGGTGGCCAACGAGGAGCAGCTCGAGCGCTACAAGGGCACGTGGGCGGCGATGGCGATCACCGAGCCCGGCACCGGCTCGGACTCCGCCAACATCACGACGACGGCCGTCAAGGACGGCGACGAGTACGTCATCAACGGCGAGAAGATCTACGTCACCTCCGGCGACCGTGCCGACAGCGTCGTCGTGTGGGCGACCCTCGACAAGGAGCTCGGCCGGGCCGCGATCAAGTCGTTCCTGGTCCGTAAGGACAACCCGGGGCTCAAGGTCGAGCGGCTCGAGCACAAGCTCGGGATCCGCGCGTCCGACACCGCGGCGATCACGTTCACCGACTGCCGCGTGCCGGCCGAGGACCTCCTCGGCTCCCCGGAGATCGACACCAGGTCGGGCTTCGCGGGCGCCATGGCGACCTTCGACAACACCCGGCCGCTGGTCGCCGGCATGGCGGTGGGCTGCGCCCGCGCGTCCCTCGACCTGACCCGCGACCTGCTCGAGCAGGCGGGCGTCGTCATCGACTACGACCGGCCCGCCCAGAGCCAGTCGGCTGCTGCGGCGAAGTTCCTCCAGCTCGAGGCCGACTGGGAGGGCGCGCAGCTGCTGATGATGCAGGCGGCCTGGATGGCCGACAACCGCTTGCCCAACTCGCTGGAGGCCTCGATGGCCAAGGCCAAGGCGGGCCGCGTCGGCTCCGACGTGACGCTGTCCTGCGTCCAGCTGTGCGGCACCCTCGGCTACAGCGAGGCCGAGCTGCTGGAGAAGTGGGCCCGCGACTCCAAGATCCTCGACATCTTCGAGGGGACCCAGCAGATCCAGCAGCTGATCGTGGCCCGCCGCGTCCTGGGGCTCACCAGCGCCGAGCTGAAGTAGCGCTGACGCCGGCTCGCCGTGACGCCACCTGCTGCTGGTGGTTGAGGTGCGAGCGCAGCGAGCCTCGAAACCACACGGACCGTGCGTGGTCTCGAGGCTCGTCGCTGGCGCTCCTCGCACCTCGACGACCGGGTAGGAGACGTCGTGACGCCACCTGCTGCTGGTGGTTGAGGTGCGAGCGCAGCGAGCGTCGAAACCACACGGACGGCGTGGTCTCGAGGTTCGTCGCTGGCGCTCCTCGCACCTCGACCACCGGGTAGGAGACGCCGTGCGTGGTCAGGAGACGTTCTTGAAGGGGTCGTGCTCGGCGAGGAGCTTGTCGACGCGGGCCTGGTCGAGGCGGTGGAAGACCCGCTGGTCCTCCTGGGCGTCGCGCACGACCTTGGCGAGCGTGAACGTCGAGGTCGTCAGGTAGAGCGTGCCGAGGGCGAGGAACCCCTTGATCCACGGGTCGGCGCTCATGAAGTAGATGGCGACCAGCATGGCGAACAGGGCGGCGCCGAACGAGATGGCGGCCTGGGCGGCGAAGGCGGCGGTGTTCTTGGCGGTGGAGTCGTTCTTGGAGGTCATGGCAGCAGCGTGCTCGCGGCGCGGGCCGAGGGGATCTGCCCGACTACCCGATCAGTGCTGAGTACGAGCACCCGATCCGCACCGGTACGTTCGGACCATGCCCGACGTGCCAGCCGACCTGCCAGCCGCCGCGCCCCACATGTCGCCCGAGGAGTTCCGCCGCCAGGGTCATGCGGCCATCGACTGGATCGCCGACTACTGGGCCTCGCTCGACGAGCTGCCCGTGCGCTCCCAGGTCGCCCCCGGTGACGTACGACGTCAGCTGCCCGCGTCGGCCCCGGAGGACGGCGAGCCGTTCGACGCCGTGCTGGCCGACCTCGACCGGGTCGTCGTACCCGGGCTGACGCACTGGCAGCACCCGCGCTTCTTCGCCTACTTCCCGGCCAACTCGTCCCCCGCCGCGATCCTCGGTGACCTGATCTCCAGCGGCATCGGGGCCCAGGGGATGATCTGGGCGACCGGTCCGGCCGTGACCGAGGTCGAGCAGGTGGTCCTGGACTGGTTCGCCGAGGCGCTCGGGCTGCCGGCGGCGTTCCGCAGCGACGGGCCTGGCGGCGGCGTCATCCAGGACACCGCGTCGACGGCGACCTTCACCGCGCTGCTGTCCGCGCTGCACCGCGCGAGCGGGGGAGAGGCACGCGTCCACGGCGTCGGCGTCCAGGGGTGGCGCGTCTACGGCTCGACCCAGGCCCACTCGTCGCTGGTGAAGGCCGCGATGATGGCCGGGCTGGGCGAGGACGCCGTGCGGACCATCGACGTCGACCCGGCCATCCAGGCCATCGACGTGGGTGCGTTGCGCGCCGCGATGGTCGAGGACGTGGAGGCGGGGTTGCGGCCGGTCATGGTCCACGTCGCGTCGGGCAGCACGTCGACGGGAGCGATGGACGACATCGCGGCCGTGGCCGAGGTCGTGCGCGAGTGGGGGGTGTGGCTGCACGTCGACGCCGCATGGGCCGGCGTCGCCGCCGTCTGCCCCGAGCACCGCGACCACCTCGCCGGGGTCGAGGCGGCCGACTCGTTCGTCACCAACCCCCACAAGTGGCTGCTCACGACGTTCGACTGCAGCACCTTCTGGGTGCGTGACCGCGCCGCGCTCACCGGCGCGCTCTCGATCCTGCCCGAGTACCTCCGCAACGCAGCCACAGAGTCGGGCGAGGTCGTCGACTACCGCGACTGGCACCCCCAGCTCGGCCGCCGCTTCCGGGCGATCAAGCTGTGGGCGGTGCTCCGCACCTACGGCCTCAGCGGGCTGCGGGCCCACATCCGCAGCGGGGTCGCGCTGGCCCAGCACGTGGCCGACCTCGTGCGCGCGGACGACCGCTTCGAGCTGGTCACCGAGCCGGCGCTCTCGCTCGTCGTCCTCCGGCTGCGGTCCGGCGACGAGCAGACGCTCGCGGCGATGGAGGCGGTCAACGCGTCGGGCGAGGCCTACCTCAGCCACACCACGGTCGACGGGCGGGCGGCGATCCGCCTCGCCGTCGGCAGCTGGCGCACCACACCTGACGACGTCGACCGCACCTGGCGCGCGCTGCAGGAGGCCGCAGCCGCGCACGGCTGAGGCCGCGACGCCACCGACCCGGTCTCCGTGCCTGCGTAGACTCCGGCCAGTGCAGTTCCTCCACGACACCCCGGGCCACGACCTCACCTACGACGACGTCTTCATGGTCCCGCGCCACTCCTCCGTCGCCAGTCGCTACGACGTCGACCTGGCCACCTCGGACGGCACCGGCGCCACCCTGCCGCTGGTCGTCGCCAACATGACCGCGATCGCCGGCAAGCGGATGGCCGAGACCGTGGCGCGACGGGGCGGCATCACCGTCATCCCCCAGGACATCCCGATCCCGGTCGTCGCCGACGTCGTGGCCTGGGTCAAGCAGCGGCACACCGTCTTCGACACCCCGATCGAGCTGCGGCCCGACCAGACCGTGGCCGAGGCGCTCGCGCTGATCCCCAAGCGCGCCCACAAGGCCGCCGTCGTGGTCGAGGACGGTCGACCGGTCGGCGTGGTCTCCGAGGCGGACTGCGCCGAGGTGGACCGCTTCGCCCAGGTCCAGGCCGTGATGAACCGCTCCGTGGTCACCGTCGCAGCAAGCACCGAGCCGCGCGAGGTCTACGACGCCATCGAGCGCGCCAAGGCGCCGCTGGCGGTCGCGGTGTCCGAGACGGGTGAGCTCGTCGGCGTGCTGACCCGCCTCGGCGCGCTGCGCGCGACGCTCTACACGCCGGCCGTCGACGACGGGGGCAGGCTTCGCATCGCCGCGGCCGTCGGGGTCAACGGCGAGGTCAAGGAGCGCGCCGCGGACCTGCTCGAGGCGGGCGTCGACTGCCTCGTGGTGGACACCGCGCACGGTCACCAGGACCGGATGGTCCAGGCGCTGCAGGCCGTCCGGGCGCTGTCGCCCGAGGTCCCGGTCGCGGCGGGCAACGTCGTGTCGGCCGACGGCACGCGGACGCTCATCGAGGCGGGCGCCGACATCGTCAAGGTCGGGGTCGGCCCGGGCGCGATGTGCACGACCCGGATGATGACGGGCGTCGGGCGCCCGCAGTTCTCCGCGGTCCTCGAGTGTGCGGCAGCCGCCCGCGAGCTCGGCAAGCACGTGTGGGCCGACGGGGGAGTACGACACCCGCGCGACGTCGCGCTGGCCCTGGCCGCCGGGGCCTCCTCGGTGATGATCGGCTCGTGGTTCGCCGGTACCCACGAGTCCCCGGGCGACCTCATGCACGACGCGGACGGCCGCCCCTTCAAGGTGTCCTTCGGCATGGCCTCGGCCCGCGCGGTCGCCAACCGCACGGCGGCCGAGTCGTCGTACGACCGGGCCCGCAAGGGCCTCTACGAGGAGGGGATCTCGTCCTCGCGGATGTACCTCGACCCCGACCGCCCGGGCGTGGAGGACCTCATCGACCAGATCTGCTCCGGGGTGCGGTCCTCCTGCACCTACGCCGGCGCCGGCGACCTCGCGCAGTTCCACGAGCGCGCGCTCGTCGGCGTCCAGTCCGCGGCCGGCTTCCACGAGGGGCGGCCCCTCGAGAAGTCCTGGTGACGGCCGTGCGCGAGCTCGACCACGTCTTCGTGATGACCTACGGCAGGTCGGGCTCGACCCTGCTGATGGGCATCCTCAACTCGATCCCGGGGTGGCTGCTGCGGGGGGAGAACCGCCACGCCATGCGGCACCTCTACGACTTCCACCGCAGCGGGCTCGCCGAGCGGGCCCGCGTCGACCCGAGCCGCGCGAGCCAGCCCACCCACCCGTGGTTCGGCATCGAGGGCTTCCCCGAGATCGCGTCGCTCCAGCACATCCGCGCCCTCGCCGAGGCGACGCTGCTGCGACCCGAGCACGACACCCGGGTCAGCGGCTACAAGGAGATCCGCTGGTACGACGCCGACCTGCCGGAGTACGTCGAGTTCCTGCGCCAGGTGTTCCCGGGGGCGCGGTTCGTCGTCAACACCCGCAACGTCGACGACGTGGCGGCGAGCAACTACTGGACCCACAAGGACGACCCCCTCTCGCAGGTGCGGGCGATCGAGGAGAAGATCCTCAACACCGCGGAGGGTCTCGGCGACGCGGCCTACCGCGTCCACTACGACGACTACGTCGCCGACCCCTCGGTGCTGCGCGGGCTCTTCGACTGGCTGGGTGAGGTCTACGACCAGAACCGCATCGAGGCGGTCATGGCCACCCCCCACTCGCGCATCGGCAAGCACCGGGACGCCGAGTGACGCCGCACGTGCTGGTCGTCTCCGCCACCGCGGCCGAGGCCGCGCACGTCCCGGCCGACCTGCCTCTGGTGATCACCGGCCTCGGGAAGGTCGCCGCCGCCGTCACGACCGCGCGCGCCCTGGCGGCGTACGACGACCTCGCCGGCCTCACGGTGGTCAACATCGGCACCGCCGGCGCCCTCCGTCCCGGGCTGTCCGGGGTGTTCGAGCCGGGCACGGTGCTCAACCACGACCTGAGCGCCGACGTGGTCCGTGCCCTCGGCTACGACCCGCAGGAGCGCCTCGAGGTGGGGGAGTCGGAGGTGGTGCTGGCGACTGGCGACGTGTTCGTGAGCGACCCCGCCGTGCGCGACGCCCTGGCCGAGCGTGCCCACCTCGTCGACATGGAGGGGTACGCCGTCGCGTACGCCTGTCGCGAGCTCGGCGTGCCGGTCCGGCTGGTCAAGCACGTCTCCGACGCGGCGGACGAGTCGGCCCTCGACTGGCCGAGCCTGGTCGAGGCCTCGGCCCGCGTGCTCGGGGACTGGCTGCGGGCCGAGGTCCTGGGGCGGCACGTCTGAGCACGGGACCTCAGGCGTGCCGGGGTGGCGCCCTCGATACTCGCCCCATGGTGACGACACGTACGACGTCGGTGGCCGCCTCGACCGTGGTGGCGCTGCTCGCGCCACCGGCGGCGTGGGCGGCGTGGATCTCGTGGAGCGACGGGAAGGCCGGAGACGCCCAGCACGTGGCCTGGTTCGCCACCGTCGCGGTGGGCTGCGTGCTGGCCGGCGCCCTCGCGCCTCGCGGCGCACGGCTGCTGTGGCCGGCGGCGGCCGCGGTGCTCTCCACCCTCGGCACCCTCTTCCTCTGGTGGTCGAGCGAGGACGAGAGCGGACTGTTCCTCGTCGGTCTCATCATCGCGGCGCCCCTGGTGGTCGCGGCGTCGCTCCCGCTGCTGCTCCTGGGGCAGGCGCTGGCGTCGCTCGGGCGTCGCGGGTGAGCGTCGTCAGCGCGAGGTGTTGGCCGTCCGTCCCTTGGTGACGCCGACGAAGGCCTGGGTGACCTCGTCGTCCCGGTCGACCTGCCACACCAGGGCGACGGTGGTCGGCTCGAGGTCGGAGACGACCCGGGTCACGACGTCCTTGCGCTGGTGCAGGCGCGCGACGGACATCGGCAGGATGACGACCCCGGTGCCGGCGGCGACCGTCTCGATCGCCTCCTGCTCGGTCATCGGCGGCCAGTCGAGCTGGTCGGCGCTGGGCGTCCAGCCGCTCGGGTGCGGACGGACGAGCTGCTCGTCCACGAGGTCGGCCGTGGTGACCTCCTCGTCGGCGGCCGCGAGGACGTGCTCCTTGGACGCGACGGCGACCTGCAGCTCGTCGTAGAGGCGCACCTGGTGCAGCCCCTCACGGTCGACCGGGAGGCGCACGATGGCCATGTCGAGGGTGCCGTCGCGCACGCCGTCGAGCTGACCGGCCTCCGTCACCGGCACGAGCTCCAGCGGCTCGCGCCGGCGCTCGCGCCAGTGGCGGGCCCACTTGTCAGGGGTCGCGCCGGTGACGAAGCCGATGCGCAGGGGTGCCACCATGTGCCCGACCCTAGGCCGTCAGGCGTCCGGGTCGCGCTCGACGGACAGGATGAAGTCGTCGCCGTGCTCGGTGACACCCGTGATCACCGCAGCCTCGACGGCCTCGAGCGCGTACTTGCGGCGCACGACCATGGGGTCCTGGCCGAGGTCCTTCACGAGCGCGGCCGCGAGGCCGATCATGATCAGCACGAACGGCAGGGCGGCGATCACCGTGATGGTCTGGAGGCCGCTGAGCGCGTCCGCGCCGCCGACGAGCAGCATCACCGCGGCGACCGCGCCGGTCGCGACGCCCCAGAAGATCACCGTCGGGCGGCTCGGGTGGATGGTGCCGCGCTCGGACAGCGAGCCCATCACGATGGACGCCGCGTCGGCGCCGGAGACGAAGAAGATCCCGACCAGCACCATCACCGCGATGCTGGAGACGGTCGCCAGCGGGTAGGACTCGAGGGTGGTGAAGAGCTGCTGCTCCAGCCCACCCGCGCCGGCGACGTCCGTGCCGGCCTCCTGGAGGTCGATCGCAGCGCCGCCGAAGATGCAGAACCACACGACGCTGACCAGGCTCGGGACGAGCAGCACGCCGGTGACGAACTGGCGGATCGTGCGACCGCGCGAGATGCGGGCGATGAACATGCCGACGAACGGCGTCCACGACAGCCACCAGGCCCAGTAGAAGACGGTCCAGCTGGACAGCCAGTCGCTGGTCTCCGTGCCCTCGGCCGCGGTGCGGGCCGCCATCATCGGCAGGTCCGCGACGTAGCTGCCGATCGAGGTCGGCACCAGGTTGAGGATGAAGACGGTCGGCCCGACGACGAACACGAACAGGGCCAGCGCGACGGCCAGGACCATGTTGATGTTGGACAGCCACTGGATGCCCTTGGCGACGCCGGAGACCGCGGAGAGCACGAACGCGGCGGTGAGCACGGCGATGATGCCGACCAGCACGGCGTTGCCGGTGTCGCCGAGGCCGGCGACGATCTGGAGGCCGGACTCGATCTGGAGCGCGCCGAGGCCGAGCGAGGTGGCGGAGCCGAAGAGCGTGGCGAAGATGGCGAACATGTCGATCGCCTTGCCGCCGAGCCCGTGCGCGTGACGGCCCAGGAGGGGCTCGAACGCCGAGCTGATCAGCTGGAGGCGGCCCTTGCGGTAGACGCCGTACGCCACCGCCAGGCCGACGACGGCGTAGATCGCCCACGGGTGCAGCGTCCAGTGAAACATCGTGGTCGCCATCGCGGTCTGCGCGGCCTCGGGGTTGCCGGGCTCGCCGGTGCCCGGCGGCGGGGTCACGAAGTGGGTGATCGGCTCGGACACGCCGTAGAACATCAGCCCGATGCCCATCCCCGCACTGAACATCATCGCGACCCACGAGATGGTCCGGAACTCCGGCTCCTCGTCGTCGCGGCCCAGCGGGATGTTGCCGAACTTGCCGAGCGCCAGCCAGATCACGAAGACCACGAAGGCGCTGGACGTCAGCACGAACAGCCAGCCCGTGTTCTCCATCGTCCACCCCAGGCCGCTCGCGGAGGCGTCGGCGAGGCTGCCGGTGCTGACGAACCCCCAGGCGAGGAACGCCAGGCTGACCACCGCGGTCACCCCGAAGACGAGCTTGTCGAGACCGGTCTCGCGTGGTGCGCTCGGCTCGATGGCGGCGTCGAGGGCGGGGTGGATCTCGTCGGGTGTGGGCAGGTCGCGTGGGTGTTCGATTCCTGTGGCCATTCGGCGACCACATCAAGAATCTCGGCGTCGAGCAACCCGGCGCGCGGAGCTCCCCGCTCGCGGTGAGACAAGGCCCACAGGGGTGGTCCGTGCCGGCACCGGGCGGTGGCACGGTGGACACGGAGGTGCACCATGGCGCAACACCTGTCCCAGACCTTCGACCCCGCACTCCACGAGCCGGGGTCGGTGGCGGCCGACGGCGGCTGCTCGTACCACGCCGGGGAGGGTGGCCGGCCGGACGAGTGCGCGCGCGAGGCGGTGGTGTCCTTCGAGGACGGCACGGGCGGCTGGTCGTCGGGCTGTCGGCTGGCGCTGGAGGAGCTCGTCGAACGTGGGGAGATCGAGCCGCTCGGCCAGGGAGCCTGAGGCGTCAGGCGCCGTTGGACGCCTCGTGCCAGTCCCAGTGCGCCTGGCGGTAGAGCTCGTCGGGGGCGACGAGCGACCCGCACACGCGGCACACCGGGCCCGTCCCGGCTCCCTCGTCGAACATGTCGACCATCCCCTGCGCGGCGCTCCCGCCGTCACCCTGGCTCATCTGCTCACGATAGGTCGGCTGTGGCGGGCGGACCAGCCTTCGCCCCGGGCTTGCCGGCCTCCGCGTAGGAGCGCACGACCGAGACGTTGAGCGGGAAGTCCACGGGGACGTGCCGGAAGAGCAGGGCGCCGGCGGTCGCCGCCGCGCCGACGACCTCGCGCGTGACCGCGTCGGCCAGCTCGGCGGGGCTGTGCACCACCACCTCGTCGTGCAGGAAGAAGACGAGGTGGGGACGAGCCTCGAGCGACCCGGTGCCGCCGAGCGCCCAGAGCCGGTTGCGGAGCTCGGCGATCCAGCACAGCGCCCACTCCGCGCCGGTGCCCTGCACCACGAAGTTGCGGGTGAACCTGCCGTACGCGCGTCGGTGCCGGTCCTGCTGGTCCAGGTCGGCCGGCGGGCCGTCGGGCGACTCGTCCCACGATCCGCCGAGCGCGGGGCACCCGCGCCCCAGGAGCGTGCGCACGACCTGGCCGCGCTCACCCGCGCGGGCGGCGTCCTCGACCAGGCCGAACGCCTGGGGGTAGCGCCGGGTCAGCCCGGCCACCATGCGGCCGCTCTCGCCGCTGGTGGCGCCGTACATCGCACCGAGCAGGCCGAGCTTGGCGTCCTGACGGCTCGCCACGGCCCCGGCGTCGACCATGCCTTGGTAGAGGTCGGCCCCGCGCGCCGCGCGGGCGAGCTCGCGGTCGCCGCTCATGCCCGCGAGCACCCGGGGCTCGAGCTGGGCGACGTCGGCCACGACCAGGACCCAGCCCTGGTCGGCGACCGCCGCGGAGCGGACCTGGACGGGGAACGACAGGGCGCCGCCGCCGTTGGAGGACCAGCGACCGGTGGCCGAGCCGGCGGGTTGGTAGGACGGTCGGAAGCGTCCGCCGCTGACCCACTGGTCGATCCACGCCCAGCCGTTGTTCTGGAAGAGGTGGGCGAGCTGCTTGTAGCGCAGCAGCGGCTCGACCACCGGGTGGTCGACCCGGCGCAGCGTCGAGGCTCGGGTGTCGGGCACCTCCACCTCGGCGCGGCGCAGCGCCGCGAGGAGCTCGGGCCGGGAGTCGGGGTTGAGGCCCGGGGCGTGCAGGAGTCGTCGTACGTCAGCGGTGAGCTCCTCGAGGAGGCGCGGCCGGGCGCCGCGCGGCGGCCGGGGGCCGAGCCGCTCCTCGAGCAGCTGCTCGTGCACGTCGACACGCCACGGCACGCCGGCACGGGTCATCTCGGCAGCGGCGAGCGCGCCGGCCGACTCGGCCGCCAGCAGGAGCCGGAGCCGTACGGCGTCGGGCGAGGCGGCGACCGCCGCGAGCTGCCGGGCGTCCTCCACGTCCGCCCGGAGGTGCTCGGCCGCGTCGTCCGCGCTGAACAGCGCCGGGTCGGCCGGCACCGCTGGTCCCAGGTGGTCCCACGTCTCGGAGTCGGCGCCCTGCAGGAGCCGGCCGTCGACCGCGGGCGCCCTGCGCAGGACGGCGCGGCACAGGCGGAGGTCGTGGCAGCGCCGCACCCGCACCCCGGCCACCAGCAGCGACGGGTACCAGCGCGCCGTGTCGTCCCACACCCACCGCGGTGCGTCGCGGGCCTCACGGTCGCCCACCACGCCCGGCAGGTCGGCGAGCAGGACCTCCGCGTCGCCCGTCTCGTCCGTGACCAGGACACGCTCACCCGGCAGGCGGGAGAGGTGGACGCGGGTCATGGAGGACAGCCTCGCCGACCCCACCGACGCCCGCCGCGCTCCCGTGCCGTTGGGGGCGACGCCTTGTGCCTCCCGGAAGATGGTGGCGTGCTGCACCGACATCCGTTCCTCAGCCTGCTGACCCTCCTCTACCTCGGGTTCGTGGGCTTGGTGACGCTGACCCCCGCCGAGGACCAGCCCGACTACCAGGACCTCGCGCTGCGCGTCCTCGCCCGGCTCGAGCGCTATCGGGAGCTCGATGCGCTGACGAGCCGGCTGAACGTCGACCGCATCGAGTTCCTGGCCAACATCGGGCTGTTCGTCCCGCTTGGCGTGTTCCTGCTCCTGCTCGTGGGATCGCGGCTCTGGCTGGTCGCGCTCGCCGCCGGCATCGTGCTGACGTCGATGATCGAGAGCGTGCAGCGCTCGATCCCTGGCCGGGTCTCCGACCCCCGCGACGTCGCCGCGAACTCCATCGGCATGTTCGTCGGCATCGCCCTGGCACTCCTGCTCACCCTTCCGGCCTCGCTCCGGAGGCGCCGAGAGCGCGAGGCGCGGCGGGCGGCCGCCTAGGCGTCAGGTGCGGAGCGTGCCGCCCCAGGCGCGCGCCCGCTCGACCTCGCCGTCGAGCAGCGGACCGGGCGTGTCCTCGACGTAGAACGACTCGGTGCCGACCACGCGGCCGACGTGCCCGTGCGACACGGTCCGGGCCGCGCCCCGCGCCGCCGATCCCGGCAGCCGCCGGACCGACGAGGCCCTCGTGTCGAAGGTCGCGACGTCGAGGCCGGGGACCGGCGCCAGCGCCGCCAGCCACTCGCGGATCCCGGTCTCCTCGTGACCCGGCCGGCCGCCCTGCTTGACGGCGTCGCGGCGGGTGGTCGCCCGGGTCATCCCGAAGGCGTGCGTCGGTCCGCCGACGACGAGCAGGTCGACGTCGCGGGGGAGTGGCGTGGGGGCGTCGGCGACGCCGACGACCTCCACCGGCCCCCCGATGCCGTCCGCGACGGCGCGGGCGACCGTCTCGGTGTTTCCCCAGTAGGACTCGAAGACGACGAGCGTGGACATGGCTGGCTCCTCAGTGTGGTGGTGGGGTGAACGACGACAGCCACCGGCTGGCGAGCCAGCCGCTGGCGGCGAGCAGGACGAGGCTCGGGCCGGCGTCGGGACCCAGGTGCACCTCCGTCGAGGTGACGAGCGCGACCACCGGACCCGCCCAGAGGGCGGTGAACAGGGTCACGACCTTGATCAGGGCCACGACCGCCAGCGGGGGCCCGGCAGGTCGGCCGCGCAGCAGCAGCACGCCGACGGCGACGATCGCCGGCAGCACGATCGCGAGGTCGAGCCAGAACACCGGGTAGGGGGTGCCACCCACGCCCTCGGGGTCGGGGCGCGCGCCGCCCAGCGCGAACGGCAGGAGCGTGGAGAGCCACAGTCCGGCGAACAGGACGCCGGTCCCCACGAGCATCCACCCCGTGCCGCGGACCAGTCGCGACGAGGCGGTGCTCGTCGGCACGGCGCGGACCGCCATGCGCGCCAGCCCGGTCGCCAGCCCGGCCACCGACAGCGCGACGATGACGACGTACGCCAGGAAGGCGCGGTTCATCGGGACGCCGGTGACGTAGATGAGGTAGCTGTAGGCCAGGTAGCCGAGCAGGCCGAGGCGAGCGAGGTCGGCGGCCGGTGACAGCACCGGCCGCCGGACCAGCCAGAGGAGCAGGACGGCCACGAGGAGGCTGCACGCGTCCTGCGCGCGGGCGCCGAGGACGGTGGCCTCGGGCAGCGAGCGGTACGGCGTCTCGGCGAGGAGGCCGTAGACGGAGGCCGCGACGACGGCGGTCGCCAGCACCACGGTCGACGCGAGCAGGACGGGCGTGCGGCGGAGGCCACCGGGGACGGGGACCACCTCCGGCGCGGGCTCGCGCGGCACCGTTGCAGGGGCACCGGCCAGGGCCGGCCAGTCGGCCCGGGCAGCAGGGAGGAGGAGGGCGAGCGCCGGGAGGCTCCACGTCCAGATGCCGAAGCCGAACGCCATCAGCAGGACGTGGAAGGCGATCACCCCGACCCACCCGGCGCGGGCAGCCCGTCCGCCGCGGAGCAGGAGCAGGCCCAGGACCAGCTCACCCGCGGCGAGCAGCAGGAACCACGCCCGCGCGTGCGGCATCACGAGGTCGTGCCAAGTGGTGGTGACGAACGACCAGTAGGCACCGTCGGCGAACGGGCGGTAGGTCTGCGGGTCGGCGGCCACGATGCCGGCGTTGACGCCGGCCATGACGAGGAAGAAGCCGCCCACCAGGCGACGTACGACCGCGGCGCGCGGCGTGAGGCGGACGGGCGCGCGCAGGCTCGGCCTGCGCTCGATCGTGGTGCTCATGCGGCCACCCGCCTTCCTGCTCCCAGCCTCCAGCGAGGCGGCGGCGGGCGGCAGGGGCGAGGTGCCGCGGGCTCCGGGACCAAGGTCCCGGAACCCTCACGGGGTCAGCGGCCCGCGAGCCACTCCTCGTAGGACACCAGCTCGTTGCCGGCGAAGCACCTGCCGTCCGGCACGATCGCTCCGGGCACGTCGAACGAGTCGAGCACGCGGCAGCGGAACGGCTCCTGCGCGCCGAGGCGGACGGGCGTGCGCCACCCGGTGTCGGTCCGGACCGCGATCTGCACCCAGCCACCGGCCGGGCACGGGGCGAAGTTGCCCATGTTGCTGACGAGCGCGAAGCCGTCCGAGCGCCAGGTCTTGACGACCATCGTCGCGGCCGTGCGGCACCTCGGGCGCGGGTCGCTGGACTTCCAGAGCCGGGTCAGCCTCCGCTCGACGAAGTCCTGGAACGCAGGTGAGGTGCGCGAGATGCGATCGAGGTGATCGAGCGTCACGGTGGCGCCGAAGCCCTTGTAGGTCACGGTGCGCACCGACTCGGCGTGAGCAGCGCTCCCGGAGGACGCGGGTGCGAGGAGGCCGAGGGCGGCCAGCAGGAAGCAGGTCAGGACGGTGGCAGTGCGGCGCATGAGGCGACTCCCGGGAGGGTGGCCGCGGTTCGGCCAGTCCTCCTACAGACGCAGCCCAGCCCCCGCAGGTTGCGCCGGAGAAGCAGAGAACCCCAGGTCGGTGACCTGGGGTTCTTCCCTGTGTCCGAGGGGGGACTTGAACCCCCACGCCCTAATACGGGCACTAGCACCTCAA
>JAYSEC010000003.1:34557-41614 GCA_041914085.1 Nocardioides sp. | reverse complement strand
GCTTGATCTCGTAGCCCGTCAGCTCGTCGCCGAACGTGAGGAGGCCGAGGATCGCGTAACCGGTCACCGGGATGTCTTGACTCATCGCCGTACCAGAGTAGTGTTCCTAATCGGAATAGTCACGCAGGACCGTGACGACGCAGTGGACACCGAGCAGGGGAGACTCAGTGGCACACGACCATGCGATCGAGGCGATCGACCTCGTCAAGGAGTTCGGGGAGACGAGGGCCGTCGACGGCGTCAGCTTCGCGGTGCCACGGGGGTCGGTGCTCGGCCTGCTGGGCCCCAACGGCGCCGGCAAGACGACCACCGTGCGGATGATGACGACCCTGACCCGCCCGACCAGCGGGACCGCGCGGGTCGCCGGGCACGACGTCCTGGAGGACCCGGCCGCCGTGCGCCGCTCGATGGGGCTGACCGGCCAGTCGGCCACCGTCGACGAGCTGCTCACCGGCCGCGAGAACCTCTGGCTCATCGGCAGCCTCTACGGCCTCGACCGCCGCACCATCGACCGGGTGGCCGGCGAGCTGCTGGAGCGCTTCTCGCTCACCGATGCCGCCAACCGGGTCGTGAAGACGTACTCCGGCGGCATGCGCCGCCGCCTCGACCTCGCGGTGAGCCTGGTGGCCACGCCGCCCGTGCTCTTCCTCGACGAGCCGACGACCGGGCTCGACCCGCGCAGCCGCGTCGAGCTCTGGGACGTCCTGCGCGACCTGGTCGAGGACGGCACCACCCTGCTGCTGACGACGCAGTACCTCGAGGAGGCCGACCAGCTCGCCGACGACATCGTCGTCATCGACCGCGGCACCGTCATCGCCCAGGGCACGCCGCTGCAGCTCAAGGACTCCTCGGGCAAGGCTGCGCTCGTCGTCACCGTCTCACGCCCCGACGACCTGCCGGCCGCGGTCGAGCGGGTGCGCGGAGCCGGCCTCGAGGTGCACGTCGAGGAGGCGGCTCGGCGGATCACCGCCCCGGCCGACGGCCTCTCGGACGTGACCCGGATCGCCGCCCTCTTCGACGGCAGCGGCATCGAGATCGACGACCTCGGCCTGCAGCGGCCCAGCCTCGACGACGTGTTCCTCCACCTCACCGGGCACCGCGCCGAGGACGTGGCCCCCGATCCCGACGACCCCGGTGCCGGCACCGGTGGCGACCCGGCCCCCTCGCCCGCGGAGGTGCGCGCATGAGCCACACGACCTACGGCGCCATCGAGCGCCCCGAGATCCGGCACACCTCGCTGTGGCACCAGTCGGTGACGATCTTCCGGCGCAACCTCATCCACATCAAGCGGATGCCCGAGATGCTGCTCGACGTCACCATCCAGCCGGTGATGTTCGTCCTGCTGTTCGCCTACGTCTTCGGTGGGGCCATCGCGGTCTCCGCACCCACCGGCTACCGGGAGTGGCTGCTCGGCGGGATCATGGGCCAGACGATCGCGTTCGCCTCGTTCGTCGTGGCGATCGGGCTCACCGCCGACATCGACAAGGGGATCGTCGACCGGTTCCGGTCGCTGCCGATCAACCCGGCCGCGATCCTGGTCGGGCGCAGCATGTCGAGCATCACCCACTCGTTCATCGGCATCATCGTGATGTCGCTGACCGGCCTGGTGGTCGGGTGGCGCATCCGCGGGTCCGTCCTCGACGCGCTGGCGGCGTACGGCCTCCTGCTGCTGTGGGGCTTCGCGATGGTCTGGGTCGGCATCCTGGTCGGCTCGGCGATGCGCTCGGTCGAGGCGGTGAACGGCGTCATGTTCACCACGATGTTCCCGCTGACGTTCCTCTCCAACGCGTTCGCGCCGTCGGAGAAGATGGGCACGGTGCTGCGCGCCATCGCCGAGTGGAACCCGATCTCGGCGCTCGTGCAGGCCGTGCGCGAGCTGTGGGGCAACACCGGTCCGGCCCCGGCCGACGCCCACCTCCCGATGCAGCACCCCGTGCTGTTCACCGTGCTGTGGACCGTGGCGATCACGGCGGTCGTCGCGCCGCTCGCGCTCAAGGTCTTCCGCAACCGCACCCTGCAGTGACCACCAGCTGGTCGAACACACTCGAAGGAGCTCTCATGTCGCGCACGCTGCTGATGGTCGGGACCCGCAAGGGGATGTGGCTGGGGACCTCCGACGAGGCCCGCACGTCCTGGGAGTGGACCGGCCCGCACTTCCCGATGGAGGAGGTCTACTCCGTCATGATCGACACCCGCGGGGACACCCCGCGCCTGCTCGCCGGTGCCTCGTCGAGCTGGCTCGGCCCGCAGGTGTGGCGCTCGGACGACCTCGGCGCCAGCTGGGACGAGACCCCCAACGGGGCGGCCCGCTTCCCCGAGGACACCGGCGCCACGCTCGCCCGGATCTGGCAGCTCCAGCCGGGCTTCGAGGACGACGTGGTGTGGGCCGGCACCGAGCCCGGGGCGGTCTTCCGCTCCACCGACCGCGGCGAGACCTTCGAGCTGGTCCGCGGCCTCTGGGACCACCCCCACCGGCCCGAGTGGAACGAGGGCTTCGGTGGCCAGGCCTTCCACACCATCCTCCCGGACCCGCGCGACGGCGACCGCGTCCTCGCCGCCCTGTCGACCGGTGGGGTCTACGCCACCACCGACGGCGGGAAGTCCTGGGACCCGTCCAACACGGGCGTCAAGGCGGAGTTCTTCCCCGGCGAGCGCAACTACCCCGAGTTCGGCCAGTGCGTCCACAAGGTCGCCCGCGACTCGGTCGACCCGGACCGGCTCTACCTCCAGAACCACGGAGGCGTGTACCGCTCCGACGACGGCGGTGCCAGCTGGCAGGACATCGCGCCGGGGCTGCCGACCGAGTTCGGGTTCGCGATGGTCGCCCACCCGCACCGCGCCGACACGGCGTACAACTTCCCGATCACCGGCGCCGAGGCGCGGTGGCCGGTCGACGGCAGGGCACGGGTCTACCGCACCACCGACGCCGGCGCGTCGTGGGAGCCGCTCGGCGAGGGCGCGCTGCCCGACGGCTACTTCACCGCGGTGATGCGCGACGCGATGTGCGTCGACGACCACGAGCCGGCGGGTCTCTACTTCGGCGGGCGCAACGGCGGCGTGTGGGCCTCGCCGGACGAGGGCGGGACGTGGCAGGAGATCCACAAGGACCTGCCCGACGTGCTCGTCGTCCGCGCCGCTCGGCTCCCCTGACGGGGGTCCGCACGAGCTCTAGGCTCGCCGACATGGCCGACTTCTCGCTCTCGCGCAGCACCCGCATCGAGGCGCCGCCCGCCCACGTCCACGCCCTCCTCGACGACTTCCGCGAGTGGCAGAAGTGGTCGCCGTGGGAGGGGCTGGACCCCGACATGGGCCGCGAGTACACCGGGCCCGACCACGGGGTCGGCTCGCGCCACCCCCGCTGGTCGGGCAACAAGTTGGCCGGCGAGGGGCAGATGGAGATCACGGAGTCCACTCCGGCCTCCGTCGTGGTCGACCTGCAGTTCCTCAAGCCCTTCAAGGCCACCAACGTGACGTCGTTCAGCCTCGTGCCGTCCGGCGGTGGCACCGACGTGACCTGGACCATGACCGGCCGGCGCAGCGCCGTGATGTCGGTGATGGGACGGCTGTTCTTCGACAAGGCCATCGGCGGCGACTTCGAGAAGGGCCTGGCCGCCCTCAAGCAGGAGGCCGAGCGCGCCTGACCTGCCGGCGCTGAGACACGCGGTCGGGTGCGAGCGAGGGGCCACTAGCCTGACGGCATGAGCCACAGAGCCGACGCACCCGACCTGAAGCCCCGGAGCCGCGCCGTCACCGACGGCCTCGAGGCGACCGCCGCGCGAGGGATGCTCCGGGCCGTGGGCATGGGCGACGACGACTGGGAGAAGCCCCAGATCGGCGTCGCGTCGAGCTGGAACGAGATCACCCCCTGCAACCTCAGCCTCGACCGGCTCGCGAAGGCCGTGAAGAACGGCGTGCACGCGGCCGGTGGGTTCCCGCTGGAGTTCGGCACCATCTCGGTCTCCGACGGCATCTCGATGGGCCACGAAGGCATGCACTTCTCGCTGGTCAGCCGCGAGGTCATCGCCGACTCGGTCGAGACGGTGATGATGGCCGAGCGCCTCGACGGCTCGGTGCTGCTCGCCGGCTGCGACAAGTCGCTGCCCGGCATGCTGATGGCCGCCGCGCGGCTCGACCTGGCCAGCGTCTTCCTCTACGCCGGCACGATCATGCCCGGCCAGGTCGACGGTCGTGACGTCACGATCATCGACGCCTTCGAGGCCGTCGGTGCCTGCCTCGCCGGCAAGATCAGCCGCGAGGAGGTCGACAAGGTGGAGCGGGCGATCTGTCCCGGCGAGGGCGCCTGCGGTGGGGCGTACACCGCCAACACCATGGCCAGCGTCGCGGAGGCGCTCGGCATGTCGCTGCCCGGCAGCTCGAGCCCGCCGGCCGTCGACCGTCGGCGCGACGGGTTCGCCCACAAGTCCGGCGAGGCCGTGGTGGAGATGCTCCGCCAGGGCATCACCGCGCGCCAGGTCATGACCCGGCCCGCCTTCGAGAACGCGATCGCGATGGCGATGGCCCTCGGCGGCTCGACCAACGCCGTGCTGCACCTCCTGGCCATCGCCCGCGAGGCCGAGGTCGACTTGACCCTCGACGACTTCACCCGGATCGGCCGCAAGGTCCCGCACCTCGCCGACATGAAGCCGTTCGGCCGCTTCGTGTGGACCGACTTCGACCGCGTGGGCGGCATCCCCGTCCTGCTGCGGGCGCTGCTCGACGCCGGCCACCTGCACGGCGACGTGCTCACCTGCACCGGCAAGACCATGGCCGAGAACCTCGAGGCCCTCGACCCCAAGCCGCTCGACGGCGAGATCCTGCGCCAGCTCGACAGGCCCATCCACGCGACCGGCGGGCTGACGATCCTCAAGGGCTCGCTCGCCCCGGACGGCGCGGTGGTCAAGAGCGCGGGCTTCGACGACTCCACCTTCACCGGCACCGCCCGCGTGTTCGACGGCGAGCGCAAGGCGCTGGACGCACTGGCCGAGGGCACGATCACGGCCGGCGACGTCGTCGTCATCCGCTACGAGGGCCCCAAGGGCGGCCCGGGCATGCGCGAGATGCTCGCCATCACCGGCGCGATCAAGGGCGCGGGGCTGGGCAAGGACGTCCTGCTGATCACCGACGGTCGCTTCTCCGGCGGCACCACCGGCCTCTGCGTCGGCCACATCGCGCCGGAGGCCAGCGACGGCGGGCCGATCGCCTTCCTGCGCGACGGCGACCGGATCACCCTCGACGTCGCCAACATGACCCTCGACGTCCACGTCGACGAGGACGAGCTCGCCCGACGTGCCGAGGGCTGGGAGCCGCTCCCGCCGAAGTACACCCGCGGCGTGCTCGGCAAGTACCGCAAGGTCGTGCAGTCCGCCGCCCACGGAGCGGTCTGCTCCTGACGGTCCTCCACGTGCCGGTGCCCGATAGGTTGCGCACGTGACGACCTCAGCCCAGCTCGACGCCGACGACCCGCTCGCCCACTTCCGTGAGCGGTTCGTCGGCGCCGCGAGCGACCTCGTCTACTTCGACGGGAACTCGCTCGGTCGCCCCGTCGCGGCCGTGGCCGAGCGCCTCGCGTCGTTCGTGCAGGACGACTGGGGCGGACGGCTGATCCGCGGCTGGGACGAGCAGTGGATGGACCTCCCGACGACCCTCGGCGACGACCTCGGCCGGATCTGCCTGGGCGCCGCGCCCGGCCAGACCACGATCGGCGACTCGACGACCGTCTGGCTCTACAAGCTGATGCGCGCGGCGGTCGACGCCGCCGTACGACGCGACCCCGACCGCACCGAGATCGTCATCGACACCGACAACTTCCCGACCGACCGCTACGTCGCCGAGGGGATCGCCGCGGAGCGCGGGCTGACGCTGCGGTGGATCGAGGTCGACACGTCCGAGGGCGTCACCGCCGACCAGCTCGCGGCCGCCGTCGGCGAGCGCACGGCGCTCGTCGTGCTCAACCACGTGGCCTACCGCTCCGCCTGGCTGGCCGATGCGCCCGGCCTCACCCGGATCGCCCACGAGGCGGGCGCCCTCGTCCTGTGGGACCTGTGCCACTCCGCCGGGTCGGTGCCCGTACACCTCGACGCGTGGGACGTCGACCTCGCCGTCGGATGCACCTACAAGTACCTCAACGGCGGCCCCGGGTCGCCGGCCTTCGGCTACGTCAACGCCCGCCTCCAGGGCGAGCTCACCCAGCCGATCCAGGGGTGGATGGGCCACGCCGACCCGTTCCTGATGGGCCCGGGCTACACCCCCGCGACGGGCATCCGCCGCTTCATCTCCGGCACCCCGCCCATCCTCGGGATGATCGCGATGCAGAGCATGCTCGAGCTGGTCGAGGAGGCCGGCATCGAGGCGATCCGGGCCAAGTCCGTCGCCCTCACGTCGTACGCCGTGGAGCTCGCCGACGCGACCCTGCCCGAGGTGTCCGTCGCCTCGCCGCGCGACCCCGCCCGGCGCGGCGGCCACGTCACGCTCCACCACGACCGGATGCGCGAGGTCACCGCGCGCCTGTGGGAGCGCGACGTGATCCCCGACTACCGCGACCCCGGCGGCCTGCGCATCGGCCTCTCGCCCCTGTCCACGTCGTTCGACGAGGTCGAGCGCGGGATGGCTGCGGTGGCGACCACCCTGGCCGGCTGACCGCGTCGGGTCAGGAGCCCAGCTCCTCGTCGAGCCCGGCGAGGTAGGCCTCCCCGAGGCGCACCTGCTCCGCTCGCTCCTCCGGCGTGAGTGCAGCCCACGCCTCCTCCTGCGCCCGCATGCCGGGAGCGGAGATCTCGGCGAAGTCCGGGTCGGTGGCGAGGTCGCGCACGTCTCGACGCCCCGCCAGGACCTCACGGACCATCGCGCCCAGGGGTCGGTCGGCGTAGTCGTCGGCCACGGCACGCAGGCTCCGCCGCATCACCTCCGCAGCAGCCCGGTCGCCGGTGAAGGCGACCAGCGGGTCCTCGCTCACGGGGTGCTCTGCAGGTCGGTGAGCAGCCGGCGCGCGACCACGACGAGGTCCTCGTCCAGGAGCTCGGGGCTGGACATCGCGAGGAGGGCGTCGTTGATCTGGGTC
>JAYSEC010000003.1:14446-34457 GCA_041914085.1 Nocardioides sp. | reverse complement strand
CTCGTCCAGGAGCTCGGGGCTGGACATCGCGAGGAGGGCGTCGTTGATCTGGGTCTCGCGACCGCGCTGCCGCCCGAGGTCGTCGCGCAGGTCGACCGCGTCGGCCCACTCGGTGGCCTCGGCTGCGTCGATCCCGCCGTCGACCAGTTGCGTCAGCACCGCGACGACGTGCCGGACCTCGAGGTCGACGAGCTCCTCCTCGTCCCAGACGAACCCGGCCAGCCGCGCCTGGGACTCGCGAGCCGGGACGCGGTGCTCGACGAGGTCCTCGAGGACCTGCAGGCGCGAGGTGTCGTTGGCGCTCATGCTTCAGCCTCCCAGCTTGTCCATGATGTGGATGGTCTTCCCATCCGGCCCGTGTGTTGCCGTGGGGCAGCTTGGACACGGCCGTCTCCTCCGCGCCTCCCGGGAGCTCTTCTCGAACCGCGTGAGGTTGCGTGCCTGGTTGGCGTCGAGCGCCTCGCGGCCGATGCGCTGAGCTCGACCCAAACCCGCGCCCGTAGGCTGGCGCGGGTGAGCTCATCGCCCAGTCCCCGCACCAACGCGCACGGCCAGCGCCTCGGGCGCCCTGTCGACTGGTCCCCGGCCACGTCGCCGGCGAAGGACACGGTGCTCCACGGCAAGGGGGTCCGGCTCGAGCCGATCGGTCCCGAGCACGTCGACGACCTGTACGTCGCGGTCTGCGGCTCGGACGACGACCCGCTGTGGACCTACCTCTTCTGGGAGCGGCCCCGCGACCGGGACGAGATGGCCGCGATCGTCGAGCACGGCGTGACCGACCCGGGCCAGGTGATGTACGCGATCGTCCCGGTCGAGACCGGCCGTGCCGCCGGCTTCTGCTCGCTGATGCGCATCGACCCGGCCATGGGCTCCGTCGAGGTCGGCGGCATCGCCTTCGGGCGCCAGCTCCAGCGCAGCCGGGCCGCCACCGAGGCGATGGCGCTGCTGATGCGGCACGTCTTCGACGACCTCGGCTTCCGGCGCTACGAGTGGAAGTGCGACAGCCTCAACGCGCCCTCGCGCCGGGCCGCCATCCGGCTCGGCTTCATCTGGGAGGGTCGCTTCCGCAACGCCGTGGTCTACAAGGGCCGCAACCGCGACACCGACTGGTTCTCGATCACCGATCGCGAGTGGCCGCGGGTGCGCACGGCGCTCGACGACTGGCTCGACGACCGCAACTTCGACGCCATGGGTCGCCAGCGCGTGCGGCTGGCCGCCCGACCGCCCGAGCAGCAGGCCGAGCAGGAGCGCTGAGATGGACCAGCGGGTCAGCTTCATCACGCTCGTCGTGACCGACATGGATGCCACCCGGCGCTTCTACGTCGACGGCCTCGGGTGGGAGCCGGAGCTCCACGAGCCCGGCGAGGTGCTGATGTTCCGCGTCGCCGAGAAGGTCGTGCTCAGCCTGTGGGCCGAGGCGTTCTTCGTCGAGGAGGTCGGGCAGCGCCCCGCGCGCGGGGGCGTGCCACCGATCACGCTCGCCCACAACGTCGCCACCCCTCAGGGCGTCGACACCGTCCTCGAGCAGGCGGCCGCGGCCGGGGCGAAGGAGGTCTCGGAGGCGGTCCAGCGCGACTGGGGCGGCTACACCGGCTACTTCGCCGACCCGGACGGGTTCCGCTGGGAAGTCGCCCACAACCCCGGGGAGATCGGGCAGTCTGTGCTCCCGTGAGCGACCACCTCGAGCCCACCACCGTCCCGGGCTGGGACGAGTACTTCCTCGGCATCGCCGCCGCCGTCTCCGCGCGCGCCAAGTGCACCCGTCGTCGGGTCGGGGCCGTGCTGACCATCGACCACCGCATCATCGCCACCGGCTACAACGGTGCCGCGCCGGGGGAGGAGGACTGCCTCCAGGGCGCCTGCCCGCGCGGCCTGCTCGGGTACGACGCCGTACCCGGTCTCGGCGACTACGACCGGCCCGGGACGCCCGGGTTCTGCATCGCCATCCACGCCGAGGTCAACGCGCTGCTCTTCGCGACGCGCGACACCAAGGGGGCGACCGCCTACATCACCGACCCGCCGTGCCCGGGATGCCGCAAGGCCCTGGCCGCCGCTGGTGTCGTCCGTGCGGTCTGGCCCCACGGCGAGCACGACCGCGAGGGCCTCACCGCCTGGGCCACCCAGGTGGCCGAGTAGCGAGGCACGAGCGTGACGAGACCCTCAGTCCTCGCGCGCACTGGACCTTGAGTCTCCAGGAGACTCAACGCCCAGCCGGCGTCGCTCCTCCGCCTTCCGCCGCCGCTTGACCTCGCCCCGCGCGACGAAGAACGCGATGAGCACGGGGACGAGGAGCTTGCGCACCGGCTCCGTCCACGCGGGCAGGCTCGGCAGGTCGGGCCACGGGATCGCCGGCAGCGAGATGTCCGGCCACGGGATCGAGGGCAGGTCGGGCCAGGGGATCGACGGCAGGGAGATGTCCGGCCACGGGACGTCGAGGCTCGGCCACGGCACCATCGAGAGCAGCCAGACCAGCAGGACCGGCACGCCGACTCCGGCGGCCGCCAGCGCCGTCTGTCGCGCGGTGTGGAGGTGCGGGTGCCGGCCGATCCACTCCGCCCGCAGCGCCGCCCGTGACCCCGGCTCGGGCTCGAGGTCGGTGCCGCCCAGACCCGCGTGCGCCTCGGCCTCGGAGCCGTGGAGGGTGATCCGGCGGGCCGGGCCGACCATGGCGAGCTTCAGGCGCAGCGCCCCGTCCTCGCCCTCGGGCGACAGGACGATCGTCTCGTCGGAGGTCTTCTTCCTCCCGACCTCCGCGCCGTCGCGGGTCCACACCACCTCGCGGGTCAGCGCGCCGTGCTCGACCGCGGCGACGTGCTCGTGCCCGTCGTGCACGAGGTGCCATCGTTCGGTGTCCCCCATGCGTGCAATACTAGAGCACGCGCTCCATTAATAGGAAGTGGTGCATGGCCCGCACGGTCGACCCCGAGAAGCACCTGGCCCGGCGCCTCGTGATCATCGACGCCGCGCTCACCCGGTTCGCCGCCGACGGCTACGAGCGCACCACCACGGCCGCCATCTGCCGGGAGGCCGGGATCGGCTCGGGCACGTTCTTCCACTACTTCCCGACCAAGCAGTCCTTGCTGCTGGCGATCCTCGAGCTCGGCACGTCGGAGACCGCGGAGTGGTTCGCCGCGCAGGACCCGGCCGCGTCGCCGCGGGCGGTCGTCGACGCCTACGTCCGGCACGCCGTGGCGGAGCTCGCCGACCCGCGGGTCGCCGGCTTCGTGCGAGCGGTGGGCGCGGTCATGGCGGTGCCCGAGGTCGCGGCCGCGCTCGCGCACGACGCGCGCACCCTCCAAAAGGGCCTCGAGCCGTGGGTGGCCCGCGCGCAGCAGGACGGGGCGGTCCGGACGGACCTCTCGTCGCGCGACCTCACGGCCTGGGTGCTGCTCGTGGTCGACGGCTTCCTCGGCCGGCTCGCGACCGACGACGACTTCACCGCGGCCGGCCAGGCGCCCGTCCTCGAGGACGCGGTGGCGCGCCTGCTGGCGCCGTGATCAGTGGGGCCTGACCCAGATCAGCTCGTCGGACTCCCACTTCGCCAGCGCCACCGGCACCAGCAGCGCGATCGCGTCGGCGGTGGAGAGTGCCCTCAGGTCGTCGGCATGGGCCTCGCCGTGGTCCTGGCCCACGCGGTTGTTGTGCTCGTCGACCCGCGAGTCGCGCGCGCTGGGCGTGCCCTGCTCCTGCGCGTGCGCGATCGTCGCGGCCGCCGGCCGCCCGAAGCGCGCGGTGAGCAGCGCCTGCCACATGAAGTGGCGCATCGCGTTCGTGCGACCGGGCACGCCTCGTCCCTGCGCGGCCGCGGCGCGCAGCGCGGCCTCGGAGATCCGCAGCACCTCGAAGGCACCGGACGGACCGAGCCCGGCCCTGAGCCCCGCGGTGTAGAGGCGTGGCACCCCGGTCGCCGCGTGGATGGCCTGGTCGAGGAATCCCATGGACACACAGTGACAGACTCGGTGCATGAGCCCGCCGCTGCGCTTCCCGCGTCCGCTCCGTCCCGGCGACCGCATCGCGGTGACCTCGCCGTCGGCGGGGGTCGCGGGCGAGGCCGCGACGCGGATCGAGTTCTGCGTCGACTGGCTGCGCAACCGCGGGTACGACGTCGTGGTGGGGGAGTGCATGGACGGCACGGGGCTCACCTCCGCCCCCGCGCAGCAGCGCGCCGACGAGCTGACCCGGATGCTGGCCGACCCAGACGTGCACTGCGTGCTGCCGCCCTGGGGCGGGGAGACGGCCATCGACATGGTCGACCTCCTCGACTGGGACGCCCTGGCCGGGGCGGAGCCCACGTGGCTGGTCGGCTTCTCGGACCTCTCGACCCTCCTCGTGCCCGTCACCACCCGGCTGGGCTGGGCGACGCTGCACGGCGACAACCTCGCGGACACGCCGTACGCCGTGCCCGACGGACTGCTCCACTGGCTCGACCTCGCCAGCGGGCCCGGCCCGTTCACCCAGCGCGACTCCGGCGTCGTCACCGACTGGTGGCGGTTCGAGGAGGACCCTCGCGCCACCGAGTGGAAGGCCGTGGGACCCGGAGGCTGGGAGCTCCAGGGCGGTGGCAGCCTCGACGTGACCGGGCGCCTGGTCGGCGGCTGCGTGGAGACGATCGCCAACCTCGCCGGCACGCCGTACGGCGACGTGCGCGCGTGGTCGGAGGCCCTCGACGAGCCGACGGTCGTCTACGTCGAGGCGTGCGAGGAGCACGCGGTCAACATCTGCCGCTACCTCCACGCGCTGCGGCTCGCGGGCTGGTTCGACCGGGCGGCGGCGGTCCTGGTCGGGCGGACCAACGCTCCCGACCACCCCGACCTCACGCAGCGCGAGGCGGTGCTCGACGCGCTGGGCCGGCTCGACCTGCCGATCGTGTGGGACCTCGAGATCGGGCACGTGCCGCCGCACCTCCCGCTGGTCAACGGAGCGCTGGCCCGGGTCGTCCTCGACGGCGGGACCCGGGAGATCACGCAGACCCTGGGGTGACGTCGCGAGCGACGGCGAGGGGTGGTCGCTGTCGGCGGACCGTGGCAGGGTCGAGGGCATGACCGACCCCCAGCAGAAGCTCACCTCCCAGCAGGTCCGCGAGGCCGACGGGCTCGACGACTGGCGCCTCCTGCTCACCGGCATCCGCGCACGCTTCCGCACCGGTGACTTCGCCACCGGGCTGGCGCTGGTCGACCGCATCGGCGCTGCGGCCGAGGAGGCCGACCACCACCCCGACATCTCGCTGACCTATCCCGAGGTGATCGTGACCCTGTCCAGCCACGACGTCGGCGGCATCACCACCCGCGACCTCGACCTGGCCCGCCGGATCAGCGGCTTCGCGGCCGAGGAGGGGATCGCCGCCGACGTGGCGGGGCTCACCCAGCTCGAGCCGGGCCTCGACACGACGGCGGGGGAGCGCCTCTCGCCGTTCTACGCGGCCCTGCTCGGCGGGGAGGTCGCCGACCACGGCGAGCCGGTCGACCCGAGCGGCCAGGTGCCGGGCCTGTGGTTCCAGGAGCCGACGGAGCCGAGCGAGGACGATCCCGCGCTCCCGGCCCAGGACCACGAGCAGCGGTGGCACTTCGACGTGTGGGTCCCCGAGGACGAGGGCGAGCGCCGGGTGCAGGCGGCGATCGATGCTGGCGGCCGCCTGGTCAGCGACCGGTTCGCGCCGTCGTACTGGGTGCTCGAGGACGCCGACGGCAACCGTCACTGCGTCTGCACGCGCGCCGGGCGGCCCTGACCCACGCACGCTCGCGGTGCCACATCGCGAGATCGGCGTTCCAAATGCTGGGACGCCTGTCACACTTGCTTGACGCCGGAGGGTCCCGGCGACGACGGTTGTCGCATGCGCACCGAGATTCTTGTACGCACGCGACGCGTGAGCTGAGGTCCCTCAGACCTTCGCACGCGCGTCACCCCTCGTCGCCCACCGGGCCGAGGGGTTTTTTGTTGGGCAGGCACCGAACGAACCAGGAAGTGGAGCGATGAGCGAGCAGGGCGGACAGGTCACCGGAGCGCAGAGCCTCGTGACGTCCCTCGAGGCAGCCGGCGTGACGGACATCTTCGGCATCCCGGGCGGCACGATCCTCCCGGCCTACGACCCGCTGATGGACTCGACCCGGATCCGCCACATCCTCGTGCGGCACGAGCAGGGCGCCGGCCACGCCGCCCAGGGCTACGCCGCCGCCACCGGCAAGGTCGGCGTGTGCATGGCGACGTCCGGGCCGGGAGCGACCAACTTGGTCACGCCGCTGGCCGACGCCCACATGGACTCGGTGCCGCTCGTCGCGGTGACGGGGCAGGTCGCCGCACCGATGATCGGCACCGACGCCTTCCAGGAGGCCGACATCCGCGGCATCACGATGCCGATCACCAAGCACAACTTCCTCGTGACCGATCCCGACGACATCCCGCACACGATCGCCGAGGCGTTCCACATCGCCTCGACCGGCCGCCCGGGCCCGGTGCTGGTCGACATCGCGAAGTCCGCGCAGCAGCAGATGACGACGTTCCACTGGCCGTCCGAGCTGCACCTGCCCGGCTACCGGCCCGTGACCACGCCGCACGCCAAGCAGATCAAGGAGGCGGTGCGCCTCATCCGTGACGCGCGACGCCCGGTGCTCTACGTCGGCGGCGGCGTGATCCGCGCCAACGCCTCCGCCGAGCTCGCCCGGCTGGCCGAGCTGACCGGCATCCCGGTCGTCACCACGCTCATGGCACGCGGTGCGTTCCCCGACAGCCACCCCCAGCACCTCGGCATGCCTGGCATGCACGGCACCGTCGCGGCGGTCGCCGGCCTCCAGAAGAGCGACCTGATCATCAGCCTCGGTGCCCGCTTCGACGACCGCGTCACCGGCAACCTCGACTCGTTCGCCCCCGGTGCACTCGTCATCCACGCCGACATCGACCCCGCGGAGATCGGCAAGAACCGCCACGCCGACGTGCCCATCGTCGGCGACTGCAAGGAGGTCATCGCCCAGCTGGTGGCGCTCCTGCAGGCCGAGGGCGCCGACGGCGACTACGAGGCGTGGGTCGCGTTCCTCTCCGGCGTGAAGCAGAAGTACGCCCTGGGCTACGACGCGCCGACCGACGGCTCGCTCGCCCCGCAGTACGTCCTCGAGCGGCTCAGCGACATCGCCGGCTCCGACTCGATCTACTGCGCGGGCGTGGGCCAGCACCAGATGTGGGCCGCGCAGTTCGTCGGCTACGAGAAGCCGCGCACCTGGATCAACTCCGGTGGCCTCGGCACGATGGGCTACGCCGTGCCCTCCGCCATGGGCGCCAAGGTCGGCATGCCCGACTCGACCGTGTGGGCGATCGACGGCGACGGCTGCTTCCAGATGACCAACCAGGAGCTCGCCACCTGCGCGATCAACGACATCCCGATCAAGGTCGCGATCATCAACAACGAGTCGCTCGGCATGGTGCGCCAGTGGCAGACGCTCTTCTACAACGAGCGCTACTCCAACACCGACCTGCACTCCAAGCGCATCCCGGACTTCGTGAAGCTGGCCGACGCCTACGGCTGCGTGGGCCTGGCGTGCGAGACGCCCGACGAGGTCGACGCCACCATCGAGAAGGCGATGTCCATCAACGACCAGCCCGTCGTCGTCGACTTCCGCGTGCACCGCGACGCGATGGTGTGGCCGATGGTCGCCGCCGGCGCCAGCAACGACGAGATCAAGTACGCGCGCGACCTCGCGCCCCAGTTCGACGAGGACGACATCTGATGACCACCCCACGAAACTGCGGGCGTCCCCCGCTGCGCTCCTCCCGCCCGCACTTCCGAGGGGACCCCGTCTGATGAACAAGCACACGCTGAGCGTCCTGGTCGAGAACAAGCCCGGCGTCCTCGCCCGGATCGCCGGCCTGTTCTCCCGCCGGGGCTTCAACATCGACAGCCTTGCGGTCGGTCCGACCGAGCACCCCGAGGTCTCGCGGATGACCATCGTGGTCAACGTCGACGAGTCCCCGCTGGAGCAGGTCACCAAGCAGCTCAACAAGCTCGTCGAGGTGATCAAGATCGTCGAGCTCGACGGACCGGGCTCGGTCAACCGCGAGCTGCTGCTGGTCAAGGTCCGCGCCGACGCCGCCACCCGGGGCGCGGTGCTCGACGCCGTGCAGCTGTTCCGGGCCAAGGTCGTCGACGTCTCTCCCGAGGCGGTGACCGTCCAGGCGGTCGGCAATGCCGACAAGCTCGCCGACCTGCTCCGGGTGCTCGAGCCGTTCGGCATCCGCGAGCTCGTGCAGTCCGGCATGGTCGCGATCGGTCGTGGCTCGCGCTCCATCAGCGAGCGGACCCATCGCCCCGTCGCCGTACCCGCCCCCGTGTCCGCAATCGCCAACTGACCCGATCTCGATACGCCGCTCGTTCCTCGCGGCTACTCGATCAACGAGTGACACCCAACCCATGAAGGAGAGCCCCCTGTGGCTGAGATGTTCTACGACGACGACGCCGACCTGAGCCTGATCCAGGGCAAGAACGTCGCGGTGATCGGCTACGGCAGCCAGGGCCACGCCCACGCGCTGTCCCTGCGCGACTCCGGCGTCGACGTCCGGATCGGGCTGCAGCCCGGCTCGAAGAGCCGCGACAAGGCCGAGGCCGAGGGACTGCGCGTCCTCACCCCGCGCGAGGCCGCGGAGGAGTCCGACCTCATCGTGATCCTGGCGCCCGACCAGCACCAGCGGAAGCTCTACGCCGAGGAGATCGCGCCGGCGCTGACGCCCGGCGACACCCTGGTCTTCGGCCACGGCTTCAACATCCGCTTCGGCTACATCACCCCGCCCGAGGGCGTCGACGTGTTCATGGTCGCCCCGAAGGGCCCCGGCCACCTCGTGCGCCGCGAGTACGTCGACGGCCGCGGCGTGCCGGTCCTCGTGGCCGTGGAGAAGGACGAGTCGGGTAAGGCGTGGGACCTCGCGCTGTCCTACGCGAAGGCGATCGGCGGCCTGCGCGCCGGCGGCATCAAGACCACCTTCACCGAGGAGACCGAGACCGACCTGTTCGGCGAGCAGGCCGTGCTCTGCGGCGGCGCCTCGCAGCTGGTGATGTACGGCTTCGAGGTCCTCACCGAGGCGGGCTACCAGCCCGAGGTCGCCTACTTCGAGTGCCTGCACGAGCTCAAGCTCATCGTCGACCTGATGTACGAGGGCGGCATCGCCAAGCAGCGCTGGTCGGTCTCCGACACGGCCGAGTTCGGTGACTACGTCTCCGGTCCGCGGGTGATCACGCCCGAGGTGAAGAAGAACATGCAGGACGTGCTCGCCGACATCAAGAGCGGTGCCTTCGCCGAGCGCTTCATCACCGACATGGACAACGGCTCCCCGGAGTTCACCGAGTTCCGCAAGAAGGCCGAGTCGCACCCGATCGAGCAGACCGGCCGCGAGCTGCGCAAGCTCATGGCGTGGGTCAAGTCGCACGACACCGACTACGTCGAGGGCACCTCCGCCCGCTGAGCCGGCCGCACCACACGCCGTACGGCGCGTCGGACAGGACAAAGCTCCTGGCCGGCGCGCCGTTCGCGCTCGCATCGGTCCGTAATCGTGACCTTGTCCTGTCCGACAGGCCGTGGAGCGCCCACCCGGGCGAGTGGGGCGGTGCTGGCCCCGCACGCCCGGGTGCGCGACGATGCGGTCATGAGCGAGACAACGTCCCCGACCTCGGGCCTCGAGCAGACCCGCAGGCTCGGCGTCGAGACCACCGGCATCGAGATCATCGAGGAGTCCGAGCGCACCGCCCGGCCCAAGGACCTGTTCTGGCCGTGGTTCGCGGCCAACGTCTCGGTCTTCGGCATCAGCTACGGCTCGTTCGTCCTCGGCTTCGGCATCTCCTTCCGGCAGGCCCTCGTCGTGTCCGTCGTCGGGATCGTCATCTCCTTCGCGCTGTGCGGGATCATCGCGATCGCAGGCAAGCGCGGCTCGGCGCCCACGATGGTGCTCAGCCGGGCGGCGTTCGGCGTCAACGGCCAGAAGGTGCCCGGCGTGATCTCGTGGCTGGTCTCCATCGGCTGGGAGACGTTCCTGGCGATCCTCGCGGTGCTCGCCACCGCCACCATCTTCGACCAGCTCGGCTGGGCGGCGGGCACGACGACGAAGGTGGTCGCCACGCTCGTCGTCGCGGCGCTCATCGTGTCGGCCAGCGTCGCCGGCTACCACGTCATCATGCGGATGCAGTCGGTCCTGACCTGGATCACCGGCATCGCCACGATCGTCTACGTCGGCCTCACCCTCGACGAGATCGACTGGTCGTCGGTCAGCGCCGTCCCCGACGGGAGCGCCCAGCAGATGATCGGTGCGCTGGTGATGGTGATGACGGGCTTCGGCCTCGGCTGGATCAACATCGCCGCCGACTGGTCCCGCTACCAGCACCGTGACGCGAGGGGATCGGCCATCGTCGGCTGGAACACCTTCGGCGGCGCGGTCGCGCCGGTCCTGCTGGTCGTCTTCGGGCTCCTGCTCGCCGGCTCCTCACAGCCGCTGTCGGCGGGCATCGTGGCCGACCCGATCGGCACGCTCGGCACGCTGCTGCCGACCTGGTTCCTGGTGCCGTTCCTGCTCGCAGCAATCCTCGCCCTGGTGAGCGGCGCCGTGCTCGGGATCTACTCCTCGGGCCTCACGCTCCTCTCGCTCGGCGTCCGCATCCCGCGTCCGGCCGCGGCAGGCGTCGACGGGTTGATCCTCACGCTCGGCACGATCTGGGTCGTCTTCTTCGCCGAGGACTTCCTCGGCCCGTTCCAGAGCTTCCTGATCACCCTCGGTGTGCCCCTCGCCGCGTGGGCCGGGATCATGATCGCCGACATCGCGCTCCGCAAGCGGGACTACGACGACGAGGCCCTCTTCGACCCGTCCGGCCGCTACGGCTCGCTCGACCTGCTCTCCCTCGGCACGATGGTCGTGGCGTCGGTCCTCGGCTGGGGCCTGGTAGTCAACAACTTCGCCGCGGACGCCGCGTGGAACAACTGGCAGGGCTTCCTCATCGAGCCCCTCGGCCTCGGGTCCTACGTCGACGACCCGCTCGGTGCCTACTGGGACGGCCCGTGGGCCTACGCGAACCTCGGCGTCCTCCTCGCCCTGGTGCTGGGCTTCGCGGTGACCTACGTCGCGCGGCGCTCGACGGTCCGCCGCCAGGAGGAGCTCGACACGCCCACCACTGCTCGTTGAGCAGCCTGGAGACTCACCGCACGGCGGGCGGGGGAACACCGGGGTCAGCGCCAGTGTTGGGCCGGACGTGTTGATCGAGATCTGGTCCGACGTCGTGTGTCCCTGGTGCTACATCGGCAAGCGCCGCATCGAGAGCGCGCTGGCCGGGCTCGGCCACGCCGACGAGGTGGAGGTGCACTGGCGCTCCTTCCAGCTCGACCCCGGTGCGCCGACCGAGCCCACCGAGAACACCGCCTCCATGCTCGCCCGCAAGTACGGCCAGTCGCCCGCCGGCGCGCAGCAGATGCAGGAGCGCGTCGAGGCCGTCGCGGCGGAGGAGGGGCTGGTCTACCGGTTGTCCGAGACGCTGCACCTCAACACCGTCGACGCGCACCGGGTGATCCACCTCGCCCACGAGCAGGGTGGCAACGAGCTGCAGGGCCGGGTCAAGGAGGCGCTGCTGGCGGCGTACTTCACCCACGCCCGCAACCTCGCCGACCACGCGGTGCTGCGCGAGGTGGCCGTCGACGCGGGGCTCGACGCGGCGCGCGTGGACGAGGTCCTGGGCTCGCGCGAGTTCGAGAAGGATGTCTGGGCCGACATGGAGCAGGCCCAGGCCTACGGCGCCACGGGCGTCCCGTTCTTCGTCATCGACCAGAAGTACGGCGTCTCCGGGGCACAGCCGACCGAGGTCTTCACGCAGGTGCTCGAGCGAGCCTGGTCGGAGGCGCACCCGACGATCGAGGTCCTGGCGAGCGGCGACGGCGCGGAGGCGTGCGGCCCCGACGGCTGCGCCATCTGACCCGTCACTGGGACTTGATGCCCCGGGCGGCCTTCTCGGCCGTCACCTCGATGCGGGTGGCGCGCGTCTCGGGCCGCTTGGCCAGCACGATCCAGGTGAGGATCAGCTTCTGCGCCGAGGCCGACCAGGACTCCCAGTGCTCCCGGGCGCCGGGGTGGCGGTCGAAGGCGGCCCCGAGGTCGTCGGGCACGACCAGGTCCTCGACGGCGTCCATCAGCGTCCACATCCCCGTCTCCTTGGCGACCGCGATCGCGGCGGCGCCGGCCGGCTCCATCAGCCCGGCCGCCTCGAGGCGGGCGACCCGGCCCTTGTTGATGCGGGTCCACATGCTCGAGGCGCGGCGCGGGGAGAACCACTGCATCGAGCGCTCCCCGTCGACCGGCCTCACGGTCGAGTCGACCCAGCCGAAGCGCAGCGCCTCGACCACCGCCTCCTCGTAGGAGAAGGCCCGCTCGGTGGCCTTGCGGGGGCTCACCAGCCACACGCCCTGCGGTTGCGTGTGGTGGTCGCGCAACCACGCGCTCCACTCCTCGACGGAGGCCGGTTCGAGCCGCTCCGCGTCGTCCATCGCGCCCATGGCCGCATCCTAGGAGCGGCCACCGACAGCCGGGAGTGCTGAACTCTGGGACGGTTCCCACCGGGCAGGGGCCCGCGGGTAGGGTGGGCGGAGCACAGCGTCGTGCAGTCCCGCACCCACCCTTGAACCACCACGAGGACCCCGCTGTGAGCACACCTGCCAAGCCTGTCGTACTCATCGCCGAAGAGCTGAGCCCCGCCACGATCGAGGCGCTGGGCCCGGACTTCGAGATCCGGACCTGCAACGGCGCCGACCGCGCCGAGCTGCTGCCCGCGATCGCCGACGTCGACGCGATCCTGGTCCGCTCCGCGACCAAGGTCGACGCCGAGGCCCTCGCGGCCGCCGACCGCCTCAAGGTCGTCGCCCGCGCCGGCGTCGGCCTCGACAACGTGGACGTCAAGGCCGCCACCCAGGCCGGCGTCATGGTCGTGAACGCCCCGACCTCCAACATCGTCAGCGCCGCCGAGCTCGCGGTCGCCCTCATGCTGGCCGCCGCCCGTCACATCAGCCCCGCGCACGCGGCGCTGCGCAACGGCGAGTGGAAGCGCTCGAAGTACACCGGCATCGAGCTCTACGAGAAGACCGTCGGCATCGTCGGCCTCGGCCGCATCGGCGTCCTCGTCGCGCAGCGCCTGAGCGCGTTCGGCATGAAGGTCATCGCCTACGACCCGTACGTCCAGGCGGGCCGCGCCGCCCAGATGGGCGTGCGGTTGGTGGACCTCGACACGCTGCTGGCCGAGTCCGACTTCATGAGCGTGCACCTCCCCAAGACGCCGGAGACCGTAGGGCTGATCGGCGCCGACCAGCTCGCCCGCGCCAAGCAGAGCCTGGTGCTGGTCAACGCCGCGCGCGGCGGCATCGTCGACGAGGCCGCCCTCTTCGACGCGCTCAAGACCGGCCAGATCGCCGCCGCCGGCCTCGACGTGTTCGCCAGCGAGCCGTGCACCGACAGCCCGCTCTTCGAGCTGGAGAACGTCGTCGCCACCCCGCACCTGGGTGCCTCCACCGACGAGGCGCAGGAGAAGGCGGGCATCGCGGTGGCGCGCTCGGTGCGCCTGGCCCTGAGCGGCGAGCTCGTCCCCGACGCGGTCAACGTCCAGGGCGGCGTGATCGCCGAGGACGTCCGCCCCGGCATCCCGCTGACCGAGAAGCTCGGCCGGGTCTTCACCGCCCTCGCCGGCGAGGTCGCCCAGCAGATCGACGTCGAGGTGCGTGGCGAGATCACCGAGTTCGACGTCAAGGTCCTCGAGCTGGCCGCGCTCAAGGGCGTCTTCGCCGACATCGTCGAGGAGCAGGTCTCCTACGTGAACGCGCCGCTCCTCGCCGCCGAGCGGGGCACCGAGGTGCGCCTGGTGACCGAGGCCGAGAGCCCCGACCACCGCAACCTGATCACCATCCGCGGCACCCTCGCCGACGGCACGCAGGTGTCGGTCAGCGGCACCCTCGTCGGCATCGCGCAGAAGGAGCGGCTGGTCGAGGTCAACGGCTTCGACGTCGACCTCGAGCCCACCACCCACCTGGCGTTCCTGACCTACGAGGACCGACCGGGCATGGTCGGCACGGTGGGCGGGATCCTCGGCGACGCCGCGGTCAACATCGCCGGCATGCAGGTCTCCCGCCAGGACAAGGGCGGCGCGGCCCTGGTCGCGCTCAGCGTCGACTCGGCGATCCCGGGCAGCACCCTCGCCGAGATCGAGGAGGCCATCAAGGCCCACTCGGTGCGCGCGGTCGACCTGTCCTGACGCGCGGCCGAGCGCCGCACCTCGCGTCGAGCCCGTCCCCGCCCGCGGCGGGGGCGGGCTCGTCCCGTGCGGGGACGCCTCAGGCGACGAGGACGCGGCTCGGTCGGCCCGGACGGGGCCCGCCGTGCGCCGCCACGACCTCCCATGCAGCGGCGAGGCGACGGGTGGCCTCCACCAGCTGGTCGGGGTCGGCCGTCCACGGGATCCGCACGAAGCGGTCCAGCCCGCCCTCGACCGCGAACACCGGTCCGGGTGCCACCACGACGCCGCGCCGGGCAGCCTCCTCGGTGAGTGCGGTCCCCAGCGGCGCGGGCAGCTCGCACCACAGCGCGAGGCCGCCGTCCGGCACCCGGAAGCCCCACTCGGGGAGGTGCTCGCGCACGGCACCGACCAGCGCGTCGCGGCCGGCGAGCAGGCGTGCGCGATGGACCGGCAGCACCTCGTCGGCGCGCTCCATCAGGTCGGCGAGGACGAGCTGCTCGAAGACGGGCGCGCCGAGGTCGAGGCCGATCCGGGCCTGGAGCAGCCGGTCCATGTCGGCCATCGGGGCGCGCACCCAGCCGAGACGCAGACCACCCCAGTAGGCCTTGCTCGCGCTGCCGATCGTGATCGTGTCGGGGGAGTGGAAGGCGAGCGGCCGCGGCATCTCCTCCGCGAGGCCCGGACGCAGCGCCAGCGCCTGGTGGGCCTCGTCGGCGACGGCGACGGTCCGGGTGCGGGCCAGGGCCGCGGCCAGCTCCTCGCGCTGCGCGTCAGACATCAGGTGGCCGGTCGGGTTCTGGAAGTCGGGGATGAGGTACGCCAGCCGCGGCGAGGTCTGCCGCAGCGTCGCTGCCAGTGCGTCGAGGTCCCAGCCGTCGGGATCGACGGTCGCCGGCACCAGCCGCGCCCCGACGTGCCGCACGGCCTGGGTGGCGTTGGGGTAGGTCGGCGACTCGACCACCACCCGCTCGCCGGGGGCGGTGAACGCCTGGGCCACGATCGACGCCGCGGCCAGCGCGCCGGCCGTCACCATGACCTGCTCCGGTGCGGTCGGCACCCCGCGGGCGTCGTACGCCGCCGCGATGCGCGCCTGCAGCGCCGGGACCCCGAGCGGGAAGTAGCCCGGGCCGCCGAGGTAGGCGGGCAGCTCCTCGGTCGCGCGCTGGTAGGCCTCGACCAGCCCGGGAGGCGCGGAGTGGGCGGCACAGTTCAGGTCGATGACGTCCTCGCCGCCGAGACCCGGCATCAGCGCCCGGTCGTGGGCGCGACGACGCCCGCCCGGCACCCGGGTGAAGGTGCCCGACCCGCGCCGGGCCTCGGCGTACCCGCTCTCGCGGAGCACGTCGTAGGCGCGCGTGACGGTGGCCCGGGAGACGTCGAGCGCCGTGGTGAGCTCGCGCTCGCTGGGCAGGCGGACGTCGAGACCGATCCGGCCGTCGCCGATGAGCACCCGCAGGCTCTCGGCCAGGCCGAGGTAGGCGGGGGAGCGGGGGAAGTCGCCCACGAGAGTGGCCACGCGCTGGGCGCTGACGAGGCGGCTCATGCAGACCACTGTCGCACGATTGGTCATGTACGACAAGGCCAATCTGGTCCAGACTGGAGTCCATGAGCAGAGCCGTCTCCACCCGAAGCACCGCCCCCCGCGGGGCCCTCGTCGACCTCGGCCCCCTCGCCCAGCTGCGCGCGGGCCGGCTCGCCCGCCGCCTGCCGCAGCTCTACGTCGGCCTCTTCCTGTACGGCGTCTCGCTCGCGCTCATGGTCCGCGGGGCCCTGGGCCTCGCGCCGTGGGACGTGCTCCACTCCGGCTTCATCCGCCACGTCCCGATGACGCTGGGGCAGGCGGTCGTGCTGTTCAGCTTCGTCGTGCTCGTCCTGTGGATCCCGCTGCGGGAGATGCCCGGCCTCGGCACGATCAGCAACGCGGTCGTCGTCGGGCTCTCCGCCGACGCCACGCTCGCCGTGGTGGAGCAGCCGGACGCCCTGTGGGCGCGCATCGCCCTGATGGTCGGCGGCGTCGCGCTGTGCGGGCTCGCCAGCGCGCTCTACATCGGGGCGCAGCTCGGCCGCGGCCCGCGGGACGGCCTGATGACCGGCCTGGCGCGGCGCACCGGGCTCTCGCTGCGCCTGGTGCGCACCGGCCTCGAGGTCGCCGTCGTGGTGATCGGTCTGCTGCTCGGTGGCGTGCTGGGGCTCGGCACGGTCGTCTACGCGCTCGCGATCGGCCCGCTGACCCAGCTGATGCTGCCGTGGTTCACCGTCGACGTGCTGGCGCCGGACGCCGGGTAGCCCGCCGGGTAGCCCCTCAGCGCCGCGTCGCGATGACCGCGGAGGCGTCGGTCGCCACCATGACCTCGACGGCGGTGAACCGCTCGTCGGTGAGCCACTGCTCCCGCAGCGTGTCGACGCGGCCGTAGGTGATCGGCGGCCACGACTCGCAGGGGGCGAAGTCGTCGAGCACCACGATCCCGCCCGGCTCGACGAGGTCGATGACCTGGTCGACGCCGACCTCCGAGGGGCTGCCGGAGTCGAGGAAGAGCAGCGAGAAGGGGCCGTGCTCGCGCAGCACGCTCCAGTCCGCCGCGAGCACCTCGACCTTCGCGTCGTCCTCGAAGATCCGTTGGGCCGCGCCGGCGAGGGACTCGTCGAGCTCGGCGGTGAGGATCCGCGCCCCGTTGCGCACGCCGCTGCGCAGCCACGCCGTACCGACGCCGCAGCCGGTGCCGAACTCCGCCATCGTGCCGCCGCGGGTGGCGGCGAGAGTGGCGAGCAGGCGGCCGGTCTCGTTGCGGCAGAACGCGACGTAGCCGGCCTGGCGGCACACGTCGAAGGCGCGCGAGACGATGTCGGGGAGATCGGGGGGAGCAGACATGAGGTCGCCGAGTCTGTCACCAGTCCCGCGCAGGTCTCAGGGGGCGGTCCGACATCTCACGATCTGACACGTTTCGCAAACCAGGTGCGGACCGCCCGCGGACGGTCGTACAGTCGTCCCACCATGCGGAGCGTCTTCGTACTTATCGACTGCCGCGGCGAGGCCTGACAGAGAGGCCACCTCGTCGCGGTGTTCGGCGTTGACGAGGTTCCGCCACCCGGCCTTTCGCCCAGAGATCCATCTCTGAGTTCGAAGCCGTCGCCTCCGTGGCGGGTCCACGCAGTCCTTGCGCGATCCGCACGCTCGTCGGCCGGCAGCCGGGCCCGGGCGATCCCCGCACCCCCGCTCCCTCACCCGCTGCGGTGTCGGTGGCTTCGGACAGCACACCCGATGACCCACCGACCACCCACCGCACACAGGAGTGAGACCGATGTACGACATGTATCCCGACTCGTGGGGCCCCGCCGCCCACGACCCCGACAACGCCCGCAGCGCCGAGAACACCGCGGTCGCCGTCCAGACCGCGCTTGACCTGCGAGACGGCAGCGGCCAGCGTCCGGACGACAACTAGCCTTCGCCGCATGCCCGACACCCAGCAGCCCGCGTCCGCACCGGCCACGTCGTCGGCCCACGGGAGCCAGGCCCTCGCCGTCATCCCCGGCGACGGGATCGGCCCCGAGGTGACCGCCGAGGCGCTCAAGGTCCTCGAGGTCGCCTCCCCGGTGAAGTTCGAGTCGACGCGCTACGACCTCGGCGCCGAGCGCTACCTCGCGACCGGCGAGGTGCTGCCCGACTCGGTGCTCGCGGAGATCCGCGGGCACGACGCGATCCTGCTCGGCGCCGTCGGCGGCAAGCCCAACGACCCGAACCTCCCGCCCGGCATCCTCGAGCGCGGCCTGCTGCTGCGGCTGCGCTTCGAGCTCGACCACTACGTGAACCTGCGTCCCTCGCGCCTGTTCCCCGGCTCCACCTCACCCCTGGCGGAGCACGTGCTGGAGAAGGGCGAGGTCGACTTCGTCGTGGTGCGCGAGGGCACCGAGGGTCCCTACACGGGCAACGGTGGCGCCCTGCGCGTCGGCACCCCGGCCGAGGTGGCCACCGAAGTCTCCGTGAACACCGCGTACGGCGTCGAGCGCGTCGTCCGCGACGCCTTCGCCCGGGCGCAGAAGCGGCCGCGGAAGAAGCTGACGCTGGTCCACAAGACCAACGTGCTGGTCAACGCCGGCTCGCTCTGGTGGCGGCTCTTCGAGGCGGTCGGCGCGGAGTTCCCGGACGTCACGACCGACTACATGCACATCGACGCGGCCATGATCTTCATGTCCACCGACCCCGCCCGCTTCGACGTGATCGTCACCGACAACCTCTTCGGCGACATCATCACCGACCTCGCCGCCGCCATCACCGGCGGCATCGGGCTGGCCGCCTCCGGCAACGTGAACCCCGACCGGACGGCCCCCTCGATGTTCGAGCCGGTGCACGGCTCGGCCCCCGACATCGCCGGTCAGCAGAAGGCCGACCCGACCGCCGCCATCCTGTCCGGGGCGCTGCTGCTCGACCACCTCGGACACGCCGACGCCGCGGCCGCGATCGAGGCCGCGGTGCTGGCGGACCTCGCCGAGCGGGTGCCCGGCACGAGTCGTCGTACGAGCGAGGTCGGCGACGCCATCGCCTCCCGCCTCTGAGCCCGACCTGAGTAGGTTGACCCCATGCAGATCAGCACCACCGCCAACCCCACGCCCGTCGACGACGCCCGGCTCGCCGAGATCCTCGCGAACCCCGGCTTCGGGACGTACTTCACCGACCACATGCTCACGGTCGAGTGGACGCCGGAGGAGGGCTGGCACGACGCCCGCATCACGCCGTACGGCCCGCTGACGCTCGACCCCGCGACGGCGGTGCTGCACTACGCCCAGGAGACCTTCGAGGGCATGAAGGCCTACCGCCACGAGGACGGCTCGATCTGGACGTTCCGGCCCGAGCAGAACGCCGCGCGCATGGTGCGCTCCTCGCAGCGCCTCGCCTTCCCCGAGCTGCCGGTCGACGACTTCGTCGCGTGCGTCGACGCGCTGGTGGAGGCCGACCAGCGCTGGGTCCCGGACAACGCCGGCGGTGGTGGCGGGGAGAAGTCGCTCTACCTGCGACCGTTCATGTTCGCCTCCGAGACGTTCCTCGGCGTGCGCCCGGCCCAGCACGTGACCTTCATGGTCATCGCGTCGCCCGCCGGTGCGTACTTCAAGGGTGGCATCAAGCCGGTCAACCTCTGGTTGTCGGAGACCTACACCCGCGCGGGCCGCGGCGGCATGGGCGCGGCCAAGACCGGCGGCAACTACGCCGCCTCGCTCGCGGCGCAGCGCGAGGCGATCGAGAAGGGCTGCGACCAGGTCGTGTTCCTCGACGACCAGGAGTTCCGCTACATCGAGGAGCTCGGCGGGATGAACCTCTTCTTCGTCCACCGCGACGGGCGGATCGTCACGCCGGAGACCGGGACGATCCTCGAGGGCATCACCCGCGCCTCGATCATCGAGCTCGCCGGCAAGCTCGGCCACGCGGTCGAGGAGCGGAAGTTCTCCATCGACGAGTGGCGCGACGGCGTCGCGTCGGGCGAGATCACCGAGGTCTTCGCCTGCGGCACGGCCGCCGTGGTGACCCCCGTCGGCGAGCTGCGCAGCCCCTCGGGCGTGACGCCCGCGCCCGCCAGCACCGAGCTCACCATGCAGATCCGCGAGGCCCTCGTCGGCATGCAGTTCGGCCGCACCGAGGACACCTTCGGCTGGATGCACCGGGTCTGCTGACAGCCCCGCCCCCCTCGGCGGTTGAGGTGCGAGCGGAGCGAGCCTCGAAACCCCAAGGGCCGCCCCGCTAGCCTCGACGGGTGAGCACGGCCGACCCGCAGACCGACCCCGCCCAGTCCACCT
>JAYSEC010000003.1:12239-14346 GCA_041914085.1 Nocardioides sp. | reverse complement strand
TAGCCTCGACGGGTGAGCACGGCCGACCCGCAGACCGACCCCGCCCAGTCCACCTGCGTCGGGTCGGCGGCCTACGAGGCCCAGAGCTCGCGCTCCCTGCGCGACTTCATGAGCACCGAGTCGGCCTCCGCCGGCCTGCTCGTGCTGGCGTCCGTGGTCGCCCTGGTGTGGGCGAACTCGCCGTGGTCGCAGTCCTACGTCGACCTGTGGCACACCGAGCTGTCGATCCGGCTCGGCGACGGCGGGCTCACGATGGACCTGCACCACTGGATCAACGACGGCCTGATGGTCGTGTTCTTCTTCGTGATCGGCCTCGAGGTCCGCAAGGAGTTCGCGATCGGCGAGCTCACCGACCGCAGCCGGGCGGTCGTCCCCCTCGTCGCAGGCATCGCCGGGATGCTCGTGCCCGCCGCGATCTTCCTCGCGCTCAACCCCTCCGGCGAGGAGGCGGCCGGGTGGGGTGCGGTGATCGGCACCGACACCGCGTTCCTCCTCGGCGTGATGGCGCTCGTCGGTCCGTCGGTGTCGACGCAGCTGCGGATCTTCCTGCTCACCCTCACCGTCATCGACGACATCGTCGCGGTCAGCGTGATCGGGATCGTGTACTCCGACGACCTGTCGATGGGCTCCTTGGCGGTCGCGGCGGGCTGCCTCGTCGTCCTCGCGGTCCTCGACCGCACCGGGGTCTGGCAGGCGGCGCCCTACGTCCTCGTCGTCCTCGTCCTCTGGGTCGCCACGCTCGAGTCGGGCGTGCACGCCTCGATCGCCGGCATGCTGAGCGGCCTGCTCGTGCCGGCGCTCGACCCGCGCCGCTCCGACGTCGAGGAGGCGGCGCGACGGTTCCGGGCGTTCCGGCAGTCGCCGATGCCCGGCGTCCAGCGCGCGGCCCGCCGTTCGCTCACGCGCGCGATCTCGGTCAACGAGCGGCTGCAGGAGGCGCTGCACGGTCCCACCAGCCACGTCGTCGTACCCGTCTTCGCGCTGGCGAACGCCGGCGTGGACCTGCGCGACGGCGTCCTGGGCGACGCGCTGGCCTCGACGTTGATGTGGGGCATCGTGCTCGGCCTGGTCGTCGGCAAGGCGGTGGGCATCTTCGCCGGGTCGTGGGCGAGCGTCCGGCTGGGTTGGGGGCGCCTCCCGCAGGGCGTGGGGCTCGGCCACACGCTCGCGGGCGGTGCCCTGTCCGGCATCGGGTTCACGGTGTCGCTGCTGATCATCAGTCTCGCCTTCGAGTCGACCCGGCTGCAGGACCAGGCGCGCGTCGGCGTGCTGCTCGCCGCGGTCCTCGCCAGCCTCGCCGGGTGGGCCGCGTTCCGCTTCTCGGCGCGGGTGCTCGGGCAGGACGACGCCGCGCTGCCGCGCACGCTGAGCCGCCCGGTGGACCCGGCACGCGACCACGTCCTGGGCCCGGTCGACGCACCCCTCACCCTGGTGGAGTACCTCGACTACGAGTGCCCCTTCTGCGCCCGCGTGAGCGGGGTCGGTGACGAGCTGCGCGAGCACTTCGGCGACCGGCTGCGCTACGTCACCCGCCACCTGCCGCTCCCGGTCCACCCGCACGCGGAGCTCGCCGCCCTCGCGGCCGAGGCCGCCGCCCGCCAGGGCCGCTTCTGGGAGATGCACGTCGTCCTCTTCGCGCACCAGGACGAGCTCGAGCTCGAGGACCTGGTCGGGTACGCCGCCGAGGTCGGCCTCGACGTCGAGCAGTTCATGCGCGACCTCGACGACGAGGACATCGCCCGCCACGTCGAGCACGACGTCGCCTCGGCCGAGGCGAGCGGCGTGCGCGGCACTCCCACGTTCTTCATCGGCGACACCCGGCACGTCGGGCCGTACGACGCGCGCAGCCTGATCGCCGCGCTGGAGGCGAGCCGGAGCGGCTCATCCCTCGGTGGTTGAGGTGCGAGCGCAGCCGGTGATCGGTGGTTGAGGTGCGAGCGCAGCCCCGCATCGGTGGTTGAGGTGCGAGCGCAGCGAGCCTCGAAACCACGTCCCGCCGGGGCCAGGACCGCCGCACGTGTCCGGCTTCTGGCCCCTGGGTCCGCCTGCTGAGGGCCAGGACCGCCGCACGTGTCCGACTTCCGGCCCTCGGCCGATCGGCTGACCC
>JAYSEC010000003.1:0-12139 GCA_041914085.1 Nocardioides sp. | reverse complement strand
GGGCCAGGACCGCCGCACGTGTCCGACTTCCGGCCCTCGGCCGATCGGCTGACCCGGTCCGGCCTCCGGGCCGATCCGGACGCGACCCGGAGCCGCGAGGCTCGTGGTCATGACGACGACCGCGCTCCGACCTGCCGCCCCGCCCCGCACCCGACGGGACTGGTGGATCCCGGCGAGCCTGCTCGCGCTGACCTTCGTCCCGGTCGCGGCGGGCGCCGCCCGGCTCGTCGACCTGTCCTCGGGCCGCACGGAGGAGAACGCCCGCTTCTTCGACCTGCCGCTGCCGATCGTCGTCCACATCGTCGGCGCGACCACCTTCTGCGTGCTCGGGGCCTTCCAGCTGATGCCGTCCTTCCGCCGTCGCCGCCCGGGGTGGCACCGCTGGAGCGGGCGCGTCCTGGTCCCGGCGGGCCTGGCCGCCGCGCTCAGCGGCATGTGGATGGCGGCGTTCGCCGAGCTCCCCGCCCACGACAACACCGCGCTCATGTGGATCCGGCTGCTCTTCGGATCGGTCATGCTGGCGGGACTGGTGCTCGGTCTCACGGCGATCCGGCGCCGGGACGTGCGCACGCACCAGCGCTGGATGGCGAGGGCGTACGCCGTCGGGCAGGGCGCCGGCACGCAGGCACTGGTCCTCGGTCCGATGGTGCTCGTCGTCGACCAGCCCGGCGGCACCCTCAAGGCGAGCGGGATGGCGTTCGCCTGGGTGCTCAACCTCGCCGTGGCGGAGTGGCTGGTGCGCCGCAGCCAGTCGCGTCAGTCGAGCCGCCGGGTCTGATAGGCCCACAGCGCCAGCTCCACCCGGTTGCGGGCGCCCAGCTTCATCATGAGCGCACCCAAGTGGGTCTTCACCGTGCTCAGCGAGATGTAGAGCTCGGCCGCCACCTCGTGGTTGGTGAGCCCGCGGGCGACGGCGAGCAGCACCTGCTCCTCCCGCTCGGTCAACGGCGAGGTGGGCTGCGACGGGGCGTCGCGATCGGCGTACGTCCGGAGCAGGCGCGTGGTGACCGACGGTGCGATGAGCGACCCGCCGTCGGCGGCCGCGCGCACGGCGTGGGTGAGGAGCTCCGGCCCGCAGTCCTTCAGGAGGAACCCCCGCGCACCCGCCAGCAGGGCGCCGTAGACGTACTCGTCGAGGTCGAAGGTCGTCACGACCACGACCGCCATGGGGTCCGGCACGTCCGGCCCGGCCAGGGCGCGGGTGGCCTCGATGCCGTTGAGCCGCGGCATCCTGATGTCGAGCAGGCAGACGTCGGGCCGGAGGTCGCGCGCCTGCTCGACGGCGTCCTGCCCGTCGACGGCGGTGGCGACCACCTCGATCCCCTCCTGGGCGCCGAGGATCATGGCCAGGCCGGTGCGGACGATCTCCTGGTCGTCGGCCACGAGCACGCGCAGGCTCATCGGCGCTCCTCCGCGGGCAGGGTCGCCGTCACGCGCCAGCCGCCCGGTGCGGGGCCGGCGACCAGGGTGCCGCCGAGGAGAGTGGCCCGCTCGGTCATGCCGACGATGCCGAAGCCCTGTCCGGACCGCGCGGGTGCACGACCGTCGTCGCTCACGACGAGCCGAACGTCGTCGTGCTGCCGGTCCACGTGGACGCGGACCGTCGTCGCGCCCTCGGCATGGCGACGCGCGTTGGCGACCGCCTCCTGCGCGATCCGCTGCACGGCGGCGGCGACGGTGGGGGAGAGGTCGGCGAGCCCGTCGGCGACGTGGACCTCGACGCGTGGCCCGGCGCCGCCCGGTGTGGCGATGCCGGCCAGGTCGTCGAGCGGGCGGTCGGCGACGTCGTCGTCGGTGCGCAGCATCCGCACCACCTTCCGCGTCTCGGCGAGCGTGCGGGTGGCCTCCTCGTCGATCCGCCGGAGCGCGTCGCGCGCCGCCTCGGGCTTCGCGTCGGCGACCGCCAGGCCGGCCTGCGCGCTGATCGCGATCGCGGTGAGGTGGTGCGCGACGGTGTCGTGCAGGTCGCGCGCGAGCCGCTCCCGCTCCTGCTGGCGTACGACGTCGAGCTGGCGCGTGCGCAGCATCGACCGGGAGCGCAGCGCGGCACCGACCGCCGCCGCCGCCACCACGACGGCCGCTCCGCCGATCCGGTCGCCCGCCGCGAGCGGCTGGGTGGCCAGCGACGTCCCGGCGACGAGGAGAAACAGGCCGAGACCGACCGCGGCGTCGCGACCCCGGGCCCAGCGGGTGAGGGAGAAGGGGATGAGCAGCCCCACGACGGCCGTGTTGAGGTCGTCGGGCTCGCGACCACCGCTCGCCCAGGCGAGGACCATCGGCGGCACCGTGACGGCCGCGAAGACCGCGGACATCAGCAGCGGGCGCGTCCGTCGTACCAGCACGGTCGGCAGCCACACCAGGAACGTCGCCAGTGACAGCCACCGCCCGTCCATGTCGGTGCGCAGCACCGCCTCGCCCACCCCGAGCACCGCGAGGAGCGCCACGAACGCGTGGTCCCACCGGGTCGCCGGTCGCGCGTCCGGCGGCGCGGGCAGGCGCCACAGCGACCGGGCCAGGGTGAGCATGCGCACACCGTAGTGCTCGGCGCGGGCCGTCCGGATCGGCCGGACGGCCGAGTCCACACGTGTCCGCGAGGTCGCCCTCAGGGACGTCGCGTCAGGGCGACGTCCCGGACACGTGTGGTCCGGCTGGCGCGGCGTCGCGCCTGCGACGGCGTACGCCGGTGCGGAACAGCTCGATGCCGAAGGCGATGACGGTGCCGGTGACGATCAGGCCCAGGTCGCGCGTCGTCCCGGCCGAGGCGCCCTCGATGGCGACGAAGGAGGCGCAGGTCCCCTGGGCGAGGAGGGCCTCCTGCTGTCGCGCGGAGAAGCTGATCGTCCCCGAGGCGAGCGCCTCGTTGGGGAAGTAGAGGTCGGTGGCCTCCGCTCCCTCCTCGAGCCGCCCTCGGTCGAGCGAGCGGGGGAGCGCGCTGCGGCACGTCCACGCCGGTGCGCTGCCGAAGTTGGAGTCGGGCGCGGGGAAGGTCGCGCCGCCCTGGAGGACGTGGTCGCCCAGGTCGAGCGAGGTGACCCCGCGGGCGACCTCGAGCTTCGCGTCGTAGCCGGCTTCGAGGCCGGCCTCCTCCGAGACGACCACGAACACCCCGACGGTGCCGTCGTCGTCCTCGGTGTCCCGCGCGTAGGCGTCCCCGGTGAGCTGGGCCGTGCTGAGCACGGTGGGCAGCCCGGCCACCGCCGGCAGGGTGACGTAGCAGCCCTCGAGCACCGATCGACCGCTGGTCCAGTCGGCCCGGAAGCGCAGGGTCAGGGGGGTGAGGACCTCGCCCCACCTCGGGACGTCGACCTCCACGAACACCGCGTGGGGCGCCTTCGTGGCGGTGAGCTCCAGGTCCGCCTCGACCGGGTCGGTCGGGACCCCGGTCGCGAAGGGGGCGAAGCCGTTGCCGGTCCAGGCCCGCAACCCGTCCAGCACCTCGTCCACGTCCGCGTCCGCGGGCAGCCCGTCCGGGATGGCGAACCGCACCGTCGCGGAGCGGGCGAGGTCACGGCGGTTGTCGATCCAGAACTCCGCGGTGGGGGCCAGCGTGAGCCGGACGTCCACGGGCTCGCCGCACTCGCTCACCTCGGCCGCCATCGACAGGGTGAGCCCGGCGTCGAAGGCGCGCTGCTCCGTCGGCTCCTCGATCCCCTCGACCACGACGCCGATGCCGCGCTGCTCGGGCGGGGGCCGGACGTCGACGCTGATCAGCGCCGCAGCGCCGACACCGCCGAGGAGGGTGACGCACAGGCCGAGGCCGATCCCTCGCGGGGAGATCCCACCGGGCGGGGTGGTCCACAGCATCTCCGCCAGCAGGCCGAGCGCCCCGAGCGCCAGCGCGGCGACGATCACCCAGGTCACGGTCAGGACGATCGGGTGGGGCGCGGCCGCGTCATCGCGGCACCACGCGGAACGTCGTACCGCCGACGAGGCGGCACCGCACGGTCTTCGACACCGACCAGATGAGGAGCGGCTTGAGCGAGCCGCACAGCTGCTTGAGCCTCACGCACGCCAGCTCGGTGTACGACGACTTGTAGGGGATCGGCTCGCCACCCGGGCACCGGGAGGCCGAGCTGGTCCGGTCGAGCGGCACGACCGTCGTGTTGCCCGACGGGTCGACGACCTCGATGTAGGCGGGCCGCCGGGAGGTCGTGGACAGCGCGAGGTCGACGTCGCCCTCGCAGTCGTCGAGGGAGCAGACCCGTTGGCTGTCGTCGAGGGGGCGCTTGTCCTCGTCGAGCAGCCTGACGGAGCGGACGCCGGTGCCGCTGTCCTCGAGGTTCACGCCGACGTACCACCCCTGTGCCGACTCGAGCACCAGCGACGCCTCGACGTCCGGCGAGGTCGGGTCGAGCACGATGGTGTCGACGACGACCACGTCCGCGATGCGCGGTCCGCTGAAGCGGACCTGCACCTCGCGGACGGTCGGGCCCTTGGAGCCCGGGAGGCGCCATCCGACGACCCGTGCGAGGTCGCGCACCCGTGGCCTGCCGCGGCCGTTGCGGATCGCCGCCGAGTCCGCACCCTTCGGCCAGTTGAGGAGCAGGTCGACGTTGCGCGTCGAGGTGCTGTAGGTGTCGTGCGTCGTGCGGCTCTGGATCGTGACGGACGGACCCGCGTCGGGAGCGGGGGGCCGTACGCCGTCCGGGCAGCCGTTGTAGGGGGCGGGCGCGGGCACCCCGGCGAGGTCCGGGCACGCGTCCGCTGCGTCCGCGACGCCGTCGGCGTCCGCGTCCGGGCAGCCGTCCGCGGTCACGCGTCCCGGCGAGCCCTGTCCCTCGCAGTTGTCCTGGCGGTCGGCCACGCCGTCCCCGTCGGCGTCGTCGGGGGCGAAGCGCAGCCGGACCCGGGTCGGGCCGCCCGGGGTGCCGGCGTCCTGGCACGTGTCGGGGCCCGCGGCACAACGACCGCCGACCTGGACGAAGTAGACCCGGTCGCCGGTCACGGCGACGCCTGTCGCGGCCTCGTCGCCCGCCCCGGGCACCCGGTCGACGCAGGAGACCGTGGTCCCCGCGTCCGCGAGCGAGGTGCTGCCCCAGCCCGCGTCCGCCGCGGAGCGGACCACGAGCACCGAGTCGTAGCCGGGGGTCTCGGCGACGACCTCGATGCGTCCGCTCATCCCCGGGTCGAACCGCAGCCACCCGGTGTGGCCGGCGTACACCGGGCCCAACGGGGTCAGGCAGCCGTGCAGGCCGCCTCCCGACGCCACCTCCTCGGCCTGCAGGGTGAAGGCGCTGGTGTCGAAGGCGGGGGAGTCGAAGTCACGCGGGCCGCCGACGTGCGGCACCTCGCGGCCGGCGCCGTCGACGTCGTTGAGCGTCACCGCGTCGAAGGAGTCGACATCGGTGCCGGAGGCCGCGGAGGCCTCGACGGCGGCGACGGACTGCGCCGCCACGACAGCGAGCACGAGCGGGACCACCCGCCCCCAGAGCCTCGTCCGCATGGTCATCACCCCGCCGGAGGCACCTTCCCGACCGGGCACCTCGTGACCATCCAGAGTAAAGAAGTTCGCCCGGGGGAGCACCCGGCTCTCGCAGGTGGCCTAGACCGTCCGTGAGGGGGTCGCGACGCGCCCCGCCGCGTGTCGCCGGGATCGCACCGTTGACGCGCGTCGCCCGTATCCTCGTGGGGTGACGACGTACCCGCGCCCCGAGGCGCCGCCGGCCGGGCTGACCGTGGGCGGGTACACCCTGCGCGCCCGCCTCGGCGAGGGCGGCATGGGCGTGGTCCACCTCGGCCAGAAGCCGGGGGAGCGGCCGGTCGCGATCAAGGTGCTGCGCCCGCACGTGGTCGGCGACGACGAGGCGCGGCGCCGGCTGGCGCGCGAGGTGAGCTCGCTGAGCCGGATCCGCAGCCGCCGGATCGCCGAGATCGTGGACTCCGACCCGTGGGGCGACATCCCCTTCGTCGCGACCCGCTACGTCCCGGGCCTCTCGCTGCACGACCACGTGCAGGAGGAGGGGCCGCTGTCCGGCGAGGACCTGCTGTGGTTCGCCGACTGCCTGGCCGAGGCGCTCGAGGCGGTGCACTCCGTCGGGGTGCTGCACCGCGACGTGAAGCCGTCCAACGTGATCATGGAGGGCCGCACCCCGATCCTCATCGACTTCGGCCTGGCCCGCGTCGCCGAGGACTCCCGCATCACCATGAACGGCTGGCTGCTGGGCACGCCCGGCTACCTCGCCCCCGAGATCCTCTACGGCGACGACGCCACGGTCGCCTCCGACGTGCATGCCTGGGCGGCCACGGTGGCGTACGCCGGGACCGGACGCGCACCGTTCGGCCGCGGGCCGTCGGTGGCGATCATGGACCGCGTCCGCCGCGGCGAGCACGACCTGACCGGTCTCGACCCCGAGGTGCTCGAGCTGGTCGAGGAGGCGCTCGCCCCGGCTGCCGAGGACCGGCCGACCCTGGACGAGGTGCGCGACTGGCTCGAGGACCTCGCCGGTGACGAGCCGCGCGAGCCCCGCCGCCACCCCCACCCGGTCACGCTGCCCTACGCCGCCGCGGCCCAGCAGGAGCTCCAGGCGCCGACCCGTGTCGGCACGCCTGCCCCGCCCGCCGAGCCCGTGCACTGGTCGTCCGACTGGGACTCGCCCGTGCCGGGCTTCCGCGACGACCACCACGCCCCGGACGACGCGTACACCGTCCCGCAGCGCCAGACCCGCGTCCTGCCCGACGGCAGCACCGAGTACGTCTCGCCCGAGTACGGCCCGGCAGCCCGTGAGCGCGTGCCCGCCGGTGAGCGCCTCCGGCGCTCGCTGCTGCTGCTCGCCGGAGCGGGCGTGGTCACCGGTGCCATCGCCTTCGCCCCGTGGATCGCGCTCGCCGTGATCGCGGTGACCGTCTGGGTCCTGCGCACCGGCTCGATCGCCGCCGGCTCGTCGGCCGCTCGCCGCAACCGCCGCGGCGCCCGGTGGTACGACGGCATCCAGGTCGTGCTCGCCGCCCCCTGGCACGTCGTGGCCGGGCTCGGCGGGACCGTGCTCCTGCTGTTCTGGAGCCTCGGCATCGCCGTGGCCGTCGCCCTGGTGTGCTTCGCCGCGTCGCTGTCGATGACGACGTCGTTGACGGTGGTCGGCGCGGCCTTCGCGCTCGGCACCTGGTGGGGTCCCGGATCCGAGCGGCTGCAGTCGCCGGTCCACCGCGTGGTCGACCCGCTCGCCCGGCACGGCGTGCCGTGGCTGCTCGTCACCCTGCTCGTCGCCGCGCTGGCCTCGGGCCTGGGCGCCGGGGTCGCGGCCCAGGGCACCGACTGGACGCCCGACGACTCCGCGCCCTTCTCCGACGTGAGCCTGCCCGGCTGGCTCTGATCCGCGCCGCCTCAGGCGGGCGCGAGCGTCGCCCGCATCGCCGCGATGTGGGCCGGTGTCGACCCGCAGCAGCCGCCGACCAGGTCGATGCCGAGGCCGGCGAGCCGCTGCGCGTGCGCGGCCAGGTCGGCGGGCGTGGCGTCGTACTCGAAGTGGTCGCCGACCACCTGGGGCAGGCCGGCGTTGGACTGCGCCACCAGGAGCACGTCGCCGGTGCGCGCCTCGACCATCTCGGTGGCGATGAGCTCCATCTCCGCAGGGCCGCGGCCGCAGTTCGCGCCCACGGCGTCGACGCCCGCGGCGGCCAGGTGCGCGACCGCGTCGGCGGGACGGACACCCATCATCGTGCGCACGTTGGTGTCGAAGCTCATCGTCACCACGACCGGGAGGTCCGGCGCGACGTCGCGGGCGGCAGCCAGCGCGGCGTCGGCCTCGGCGAGGTCGCTGAGCGTCTCCACGAGCACCAGGTCGATGCCGCCCTCGACCAGCCCGGCGAGCTGCTCGGCGAAGATCGCCTGCGCCTCCTCGGAGGTCATCGTGCCGAGCGGGGCCAGCAGCTCGCCGGTGGGGCCGAGGTCGCCGGCCACCAGCAGTCCGAGCGGCTCGGCCACCGAGCGGGCGACCCGGGCGGCGTTGCGGTTCACCTCGGCGAGCCGGTCGCCCAGCCCGTGCATGTCGAGCCGCGGCCGGGTGCCACCGAAGGTGTTGGTGGTCAGGATCCGCGATCCCGCGTCGGCGTACGCCGTGTGCGCCGCGCGGACCGCGCCCTGGTTCTCCAGGTTCCAGAGCTCGCCGGGCGCGCCGTCCTCGAGGCCGCTGTCCTGCAGCAGCGTGCCCATGCCGCCGTCGAGGAGCACCGGCCGGTCGGCGCCGAGGAGCGCCGCGAGCCGGTTCACCGGGCCAGCCCGTCGAGGTAGCCCGCGACCCGCTCGGCCGGCCAGTCGGCCTCCAGCTCGGTCACGACGCGGTCGAGGACGTCGGCGGGGGCGCCGTCGGCCTCGGTCCAGGGGGAGCGGTCCCACCCGGCGAGGTAGTCGTCCGCGCCGGTGTCGCCGAGCCGCATGGCCGCCTCGTCGATCGCCTCCTGGAAGCGCGCCGCCAGCGTGGCCTTCACCGTCTCCTCGCCCGACCGGGCCGTGACCATCGACGGCAGCTCGCGCCACCGCGTCACCTGGTAGTCCGTCATGTCCGGAGCCTAGGTCGGCCGTCCCGGTGCCGGGGAGGACGTCCGCCGGGTGGGCGCGCCGGGGCTGTGACGTGGCTCGCCGTTCAGGTCGGCGGAACGGGGTACGTAGCGTGCTCAGGGAACACACGAGCACCGACACGAGGAGGGCCCTCATGGCCGAGCAGCCGGACATCGACACCGAGATCGGGACCGACCCCGCCGTCGACGTCACCGGGGACGCGACCGACAACGAGAGCTACCACGGCTACAGCGTCGACGACGAGACGCAGCCGCAGGGCGAGGGCGACAGCCTGGTCGACGACCGCGGGCTGGCCGAGCCGCTCGACGAGGGCTACTCGCCGCCGGAGAAGTGGTCGGCGGCGCAGGGCTACGGCAACACCCCGCTCGAGGAGAGCCAGGGCGAGTCGCTCGAGCAGCGCACCGACCAGGAGGTCCCCGAGCCCGACCCCTACGAGGTCGCGGACGAGGAGGCCGAGCGCGGCGACCTCGCACCGCTCGTCGCCGAGGACAGCACCGACGGGGAGGCCGTGCAGGCCGACGTCGAGGGCCAGGACGGTCAGCGCGCCGGTCGCCTCGTCGCCGAGGACGAGGGCGTGCGCACCGACACCGAGAAGGACCTCGTGGCCACCGACGTCGGGATCGACGGTGCGGCCGCCGGCGCCGAGGAGGCCGCCGTGCACGTCGAGGAGGACCCGCTCGAGGAGGACCCGCTGCTCCTCGACTCCGAGGTCGTCGACGAGGAGCCCGACGGCCTCAGGTGAGCCCGGGCGAGCCCCGCGTGAGCCCCGCGTGAGCCGCCAGCCGGCGCCGGGTCAGAGGACCGAGAAGCCGGCCGGGAGCCCCTCCCGGCCGGTGGCGGCCCGCAGCAGCCGCGCCGCCACCTGCTCCTGGACGGCCAGTCCGGCCAGCAGGTCGAGCGCCTGGGCAGCCGGGCGCGGCGGCGGCTCCGCGGGCACGCCGAGGGCCGTGGCGAGGTCGGCCGTGTGGACCACCAGCTCGAAGGTGCGCGTCGGCAGGTAGTCGACGAGCCGCATGCCGCCGGCGATGGTCGTGACGACCTCCTCGCCGTGGCACCGCTCCACCCGGGCGAGCACGCGTTCCGCGATGGCCGCGACCTCCTCGGCCACGTCCGCGGAGCCGGTGCCCAGCGCCTCGCCGGCCGCCCGGCCGCGCTCGGCGACCGCCGCGTCGTCGGCCGCTTGGCGGCCCCGTCGGAAGTACTCGAGCGCGGACTCGACGTCGACCTGCCCCGCGGGGCGGTCGAGGTAGGACTCCACGGTCAGCAGCGCCCGGCTGGTGTGACCGACCAGGCTGCGCACGTCCCACTCGCCGAGCCCGGGCTGCGACCACCGTCCGCCGACGAGGCCGGCGGTGTCGACGAACCACGTCGCGGCGTCGGCGTACGCCGAGCGGGAGTCGACCCACGACCAGGACATGCACGGAGGCTAGCCCCGTGTGCCTCACGCCCGCTCGAGCAGGCCGCGCTCCTCGACCGCGTCGAGGCCGAGGGTGCGGTAGCCGACGTCCTCGAACAGCACGGTCAGGCGGTCGTCCTCGACGTCGGTGACGGTCCCGACCCCGAACTCCTCGTGCCGCACGGCGTCCTGGACGGCGTACGGCGCGTCGGTGTCCCGGCTCTCGTCGGGGGCGACCCCCGCGACGCAGTTGTCGCAGATGCCGCACCGGTCGCGCACCTCCGCCCCGAAGTACCCGAGCATGAACGCACTGCGGCACCGGTCGGTCTCGGCGTAGGCGCGCATCATGTCGACCCGGGACCCCTCGAGCCTGCGCTGCGCCTCGGCCCGGTCCACGACGGCGTCCACGAGCCGGTCCAGCCGGACGTCGTCGGGCAGGTCGTGGGCCTCGCGGGCCAGGCGCACCAGGTTGACGAGGCGTCCGGCCTTGCGGGGGCCGAAGTCGAGGTGCTCGCTGACCTCCCGCGGGTCGTCGGTGCCCGCCGCGTCGATCGCCCGGGCCACGGCGCGCACGTCGGCCCGCTTCGGCACGGGGGTCGCGAAGAACTTGCCGAGCGAGAGGTCCTCGGCGCGGTAGGCGAGCACGGCGGTGGCGGTGAGGTGGTCGCGCCCCGCGCGGCCGACCTCCTGGTAGTAGGTGTCCGGCGACTCCGGCACGTCGGCGTGCACGACGAACCGGATGTCGGGCTTGTCGATGCCCATCCCGAAGGCCGAGGTGGCCGCCACGAGCGGCAGGTCCCCGGACATGAAGCGGTCGTGCACCTCGGTGCGGCGGCGCTGGGGGAGACCGGCGTGGTAGGCCGCGGCCCGGTGGCCGCGCTGCGTGAGGGCGTCGGCGTACTCCTCGGCGCCGGCGCGCGTGCGGCAGTAGACGACGCCGCTGCCCGGCTCGCCGGAGAGCTCGTCGACGAGCTCGAGGACGCGGTCGCGCTGCTCGGCCGCCTCGGCGAACCGCTCGACCCGGAGCGCGATGTTGTCGCGCTCGAAGCCGGTCAACACGGTCAGGTGGTCGTGCAGCGCCAGGCGCTCCGCGATGTCCTCCTGCGTCGGCAGTGCGGCCGTCGCGGTCATCGCGATGACCCGGGGCTTGCCGATCTGCGCGACCAGCTCACCGAGCCGGAGGTAGTCGGGCCGGAAGTCGTGGCCCCACGACGAGACGCAGTGCGCCTCGTCGACGGCGACGAGCGTGGGACCGATCTCCGCGACCTCGGCCAGCACCTCGGGGTTGGCGAGCTGCTCGGGAGAGAGGAGCAGGAACCGAACGTCGCCCTCGCGCGCGCCTCGGAGCACCTCGGCGCGGGTGCCCTCGGACTCCGCCGAGCTGAGCCGGGCGGCCGGGAGGCCGGCCTCCTCGAGCGAGGCGACCTGGTCCTGCTGCAGCGCGAGGAGCGGTGAGACCACGACCGTGCAGCCCCCGAGCAGGATCCCGGCCACCTGGTAGGTCAGCGACTTGCCGGATCCGGTGGGCGCGACGAGCAGCACGTCGTGCCCGTCGAGCAGTGCGCTGACCGCCTCCTCCTGCCCGGGCAGCAGCTCCCGGTGCCCGAACCACTTCTCCGCCGTCTCGCGCACGGACGTGCTCGCCAACCCCGGCTCCTCCCAGCCGGCCGGCGGCCGGTCACTCGGTCGAGCGCCGGGGGTACCCGCAGGCCCGCACAGGCATGCGACCCCCTCACCCGTGGGTGCGGGCCGCGCAGGCGATGCAGGTGCGGGTCGCCGGCAGCGCCTCGAGACGGGCCTCGCCGATCGGGGCGCCGCACCCCTCGCACGTGCCGTAGGTGCCGGCCTCCACGCGCGCCAGCGCCGCGTCGACCTCGGTTACGTGGTGGCGTACCTGCCGGATGAGGGCGCCGATCTGCGAGCGCTCGAAGGCGATCGTGTGGCCCTCGGGGTCGTGCTCGTCGTCGGCATTGGTGTCGAGCGACGCCGCCACCATCGCCTCGTGGTCGCCCGACAGGCTCGCCAGCCGCTCGAGCGCCTGCCGGCGCTCGGCGTCGAGCCGTTCCCGGGTGTCCACGCCCCCATCCTGCGTCAGGGGTCCGACAGCGGGGTCGACCGGATCGTGGGACATCCGTCTCACGGCGGCGGATCGGTGGCACGATGCTCTCGTGAGCACCACCACGATCATCATTGCCTAGCGCGACGGGACTCCCCGCCGCGCCGACCTC
>JAYSEC010000002.1:0-45576 GCA_041914085.1 Nocardioides sp. | reverse complement strand
CCCGAGCCAGGTCCCGAGCCAGCCCTCCTGGGTGGCGAGCGTGATGGTGGCGAGCATGGTCTTGTCGCCGAGCTCGGCCAGGAAGAACGCGGTACCGACCGACAGGAGCGCCATGCCGGTGCTGTTGCGTGCCTTGGCGGCTTCGTCGTCGGTGAGCTCGTCTCCGCGCAGGGTCCACAGGGCGAAGCCGAGGAAGGCGATGCCTGCCACGATGGAGATGGCGGACTGGTACTCCGCGAAGGAGGTGCCGATCCACGCGCCGATGCCGACGGAGGCAAGGTGGACGACGGCGGTGGCTGCCGTGATGCCGAGGAGGACGTCGCGGGCGCGGTAGCGCGACGCGAACGCCATCGCCATCAGCTGCGACTTGTCGCCGAGCTCGGCGACAAAGATGACGACGGTGCTGAGCAGGAACGCGGACATCGCGTGGGTTCTCCTTCAGGTCGTGGGCGACCTGCCGGAGGAACCATGGGGACGTCCCTTCGACCAGGACGCCCGCGGATAGGGGTGCTGGTCGAAAGTCTCGTCCGCCGGGCGGTGCCTGGCCTCAAGCGCCGGAACCCGAAGGCTCAGTGTGTCGACGCAAGTGTTGAGGACTACTCCCTCTCGCACACCCATCGTAGGTGCTTTCCAGCCCGGGCCCTCGTCCGACGAGCGTGACGTCGCCCACGCTGCACCTTGGCTGACGGCGAGTCGGCGGGTCACATTGTCGTGAAGTAGTTGTCCACCGCCGTCGGTGCCTCGCAGGGCCTCCGACTCGTGCGCCGCAACGCATGGGACACGGCCGCCGCCGGCTCCGACACCCAGCGCAGGAGCTAGCTGTGCAACTGACGGACGCCTATGACAGTGGGTCTGCGGCTTTCTGTCGTAGGCGCTCGTACGGTGTCTGGCCGTCGAGAGCGCCGTGAGGGCGATCGTAGTTGTAGTAGTCCTCCCACTCCTGGAGTCGTGTCTCGAAGAGGCGCGCATCGTCGATGACCTCACCCTCGAGCAGGCGGTAGAACTCCTCGGAGTCGATGCGGTGAGATCTCTCCACCTTCCCGTTTAGGCGTGGCGTTCGAGGCTTGATCTTGATGTGGCCGATGCCTTTGTCGATCAGATGCCAGTGGAACGCCGAGCCGAACTCTTGCCCGTTATCGGTCTGGACCTGGTCGACGGCGAACGGAAGCTTGGACAGCACGTGGTCGATGAATGCGATCGCGGTCTGCTGGTCGTTGCGCGGATAGGCACGCAGCACGCGAAGCCGGGTGCAGTCGTCGATCGCGGTGTACTGGTAGTAGCGCTTCTTGCGGCCCTTCTGACCCAGGGGCTCGATGAACTTCACGTCGACCTGCAGCTGGTGGCCTGGGCGCTGCTTCTCGTAGCGCTTCCAGCGCGTCTCGCGTCGTTTATAGCGCTGCGAGGCCGGCAGCCGGCCCACCCCAGCCTTGTGAAGGATCCGCCACACGCCTGAGGGGCTGATCTTGATCTGGTGGTAACGCTCCAGATACATCGCGATCTTGCCGGGCCCGAAGTGGTAGCGCTGACGCAGCCACAGGATCTTCTCCACGACCTCGGCGTTGGTCGCTTTCGGTGAGTTGTGCGGTGCGCTCGAGCGGTCCTTCAGGCCCTCGAAGCCTTCGTCTTCGTAGCGCTTGAGCCACTTGTAGTAGCAAGTTCGGCTGATGCCGTAGTAGCGGCAGGTCGCCGAGACGCTGCCACTGACCTCCTCGACGTGTTTGAGCACAGCGAGCTTGTGCTTGGCCCGCCGTTCCAGTTCCCGTTCTGTCATGCAGGTCTCCTAGAGATCAGAGACCCGAACTGTCAACGACGTCCGTCAGTTTTAGAGCTAGCGCCGGCCTCACTTGACAGGCCGCGGCGGCGCGTCTCCCGCATTGGCTGCCCGACCCGGGTCTTCGACAGCTCGGTCGCGTCCGCGACACGCTGGTAGGAGCCGGGGTCCGCGTACAGCTCGATGATGGCCAGCAGTCGCGGCTCCCCACCACGCAGGAGCGCGTCCTTGAGGCCGTTGCAGAACTCGTTGACGGCGTGGACCGCCTGAACCGGGTCCTCGATGGCGCCCAGCCGGGCGGCTTCGTTGTCCAGGGCCGCCTCGAGGACCGGGTCGAGCTCGTGATGGTCCTGGTAACCCTTGCGGCGTCGGCGAGGTGACACGCGGCAACTTGAGCGGCGTGCATTGCAATGACCGTTGGAGGCTCGCCGATGGCAGGCGGCTGTTCGGGCAATGGCATGTCCGACAGCGGGGTCGCCGAGTTCCGGTGGCCGGACGGGAACACAGTTGCAGGTGTCTCGAGGCGAGGCCGAGAGGAACCACGAGGCCCGGAAACTCGGCACCGTCAACCCGTGCTCCGGTACCTGCCGTGGGTCTGGTGGCATGACCAGCCACGGCCACCGGCCGCGACAGTTGCAGCTTGCGATAGCGGTGTCGTCGGTACGCGTCATCGTCAATGCGCTGCGGTTACGGACCCAGAAGGTGGGCTGACAACAAGACCTCCGTACCATCGGAGGCGATGTGCCCCGTGCCCGCGACCAGCCGCCGCACCCGCAAGTCCTTGCGGGTGCGGATCGCTGCGCGGCTCACGAGCCGCACCGCGCTCACCGGACTCGTGGTTGCACTGGTCGTCGGCATCCTCGGCATGCACGCTTTGGCCAGCCACGGCGCTCCCGCGGACCGCGCGGCCGCCTCAAGCGCGATGACGTCGATGACGTCGGGCGGCATGAGCACGTCTGCCCACGAGGCAGTCATGTCCTCAAGCGACGCGCACGACCCTCACGCCGTCACGGACGATGGCTCCTCAGGGCACGGCATGGCGAACATGCTGATGCTCTGCGTCGTCATCCTCGCCGCCGCAGCGCTCACCCTCCTGGCGCTGCTGGCCACCGCCGGCTTCCTCCGGCCGCTCCTGCCGGACGCGTTCCAGCCCGCCGCAGTGCGCGAGCGGGCGGTGCAGTGGGTGCGCGGCAGCGGTCCACCCCTTGTGTGGCAGTTCTCCGTCATCAGGTGCTGACAGGCCCTGCGACCACCCAGCCCCCGCAGTTCCTGCGGCAGCCGCGGCCGGGTGTCACCGCCGCCTGCCCACAGGCACCTGCCTGACATCAACCTGACTTCCAGGAGAACTTCATGCCCACCAACACCCGTGCGCGCGCTCTCAGTGCGCTTGCGCTCACCCTCGTCCTGGGCGCCGGCCTCACCGCCTGCGGCGACGACATCAACGCCGCCACCGGCGAGGCTGATGCGGGCGCCTCCACCAGTTCGGGCGACGTGAAGCCTGACGACACGTCTCTCCCGCCGTGGCCCGCCCCTGGCGACGTGCCCGCGCGGGTCGCCGCTGCCGGTCTTGACCTCGGCCCGATGGGCACCGCCGAGCACTACCACCCGATGTTGACGATCACGATCGACGGTCAGCAGGTGCCCGTGGCGCCCAACATCGGCGTCGACCCGAACACCGGAGCCATGTCTGCGGTCCACACCCACGAGGGCGACGGCACCATCCACATCGAGGCGGACACCGTCGGGGAGAAGTTCACCCTCGGGCAGCTGTTCACCCAGTGGGGCGTCGCGCTCACCGAGACCCAGATCGGCGGCGTCAAGGCGAAGGCCGGTGAGAAGGTGACGGTGACCAGCAACGGCACCCCCGTGCCCGGCAACCCTGCCGACCTGCAGCTCGAGCCCGACCAGCAGATCGAGCTGACCCTGCCATGACCGACTCGACCCACACGCCGCCCACACCCGACGAGCCCGACGCGCCAGGCACGCCGGATGCCGCCCAGGCACCAGCACTGAGGGGTGTCTCCCGGCCGGCGCGCCTGGCCCTGGTGACGGGCGCCCTGGTCGCTGCCGTGCTTGTGGGCGTGTGGCTGGTGCGAGCCACACCGTGGACCGCAGACGCCGCCGGCCGTGGGAGTGACCGCGGCATCGCCGACCCCGGCCTCACCCTCTACCCGGCCGGCGAACGCGACCCCGCACCGCAGCTGGAGGGCCGCACCCTCGACGACACCCCCTTCAACCTCGAGGACCTGAGGGGTCAGGTCGTCGTCATCAACGTGTGGGGGTCCTGGTGCGGACCCTGCCGCGCCGAAACACCAGGTCTGGTCCGCATCGCCAACACCACCGCCGATGACGGTGTGCGGTTCGTCGGCATCGACACCCGCGACGACCGCGCCGCAGCCCAGGCGTTCGTGAAGAACTACAACGTCCCCTACCCCAGCGTGTTCGACCCCACCGGGCAGGCGCTGCTGCCGTTCGGGTCCGTCGTCCCCAGTGCGGCGATACCGAGCACCGTCATCGTCGACAGGAACGGCGAGGTCGCCGCCCGGGTCATCGGTGCCGTCGACGAGAACACCCTCGCCGGTCTCATCGAGGACCTCGTGGCCGAAGAAGGCACCGGAGGTGACGTCTCATGACGCTCCAAGCCATCGACCCCGGCGGCCTCGTCACCTACGGTCCGCTGCTCGTCGCCATCCCGGTCGCCATGGCCGCCGGCCTCGTGTCGTTCCTCAGCCCGTGCTGCCTGCCCCTGGTGCCCGGGTACCTCGCCTACGTCACCGGCACCAGCGGCGCCGACGCCACCACCAGCACCTCCGACGTCGGCACGTCCGCCGGCAGAACGGCCGGCGCCCCATCCAGCGGCACGGGCACTGGTGGCACCGAAGCCACGACGCTGGTTCGTGAACGACGTCGCCTGGCGCCGAGTCGCACCGTCACCGGGACGCTGCTGTTCGTCCTCGGGTTCGCCGTCGTGTTCACCAGCTACGGCGCCCTGTTCGGTGCCGCCGGCGCGTTCCTCATCACCTACCAGGACCCCATCACCAAGGTCCTCGGAGCGTTCACCATCGTTCTCGGCCTCGCGTTCACCGGCGCCCTGGCCCGCATCCGGGTGTTCGACCGCACGTTCCGCCTCGACGCGAACCCGAAGGTCGGCGTCGCGGGCGCACCTCTGCTCGGTGTCATGTTCGGCATCGGATGGACGCCCTGCATGGGCCCCACCCTGGCCGCCGTCCTCGCCCTGTCGGTCAGCACCGGCGGCGCCGGCCGCGGAGCGCTGCTCTCCTTCGCCTACAGCCTCGGCCTCGGCATCCCGTTCCTCCTCGCCGCGCTCGGCGTCCAACGCGCTTTCCGCCTCTTCGCCTACGCCCGCCGGCACGCCCGCGCCGTCACCCGCATCGGCGGCATCCTCCTCATCATCGTCGGCATCCTCCAGGTCACCGGCGCCTGGACCCTCCTGATGGCCCACCTCCAAGGCTGGGTCGCGAACTGGCAGGCACCCCTATGAACCCCGCCCCACGCACCCCCGCACGGCCGCTGGGTCGTAGCGACGGCCGCGGGCGGCGGCGCCTGACCTCCGTCGGTCTCGTCGCCGTCCTGGGCTTGACCGCCGCCTGCTCTTCCAAAGACGACCAACCGGACGACACGGCCACGGTCGCCAAGGCCGCCGCCGTCAAGTTCCACGGCACCCTCGTCGACCCGCCCCTCACACCCGCCCCGGTCGCCCTTCGCGACACGGACGGGAACCGGGTCCGCCTCGACAGACCCCGGCAGGGGGCCGCGACCGCCGTGTTCTTCGGGTTCACCAATTGCCACGACGTGTGCCCCACCACGATGGCCGACCTTGCCGCCGCCCGACGTTCCCTGCCCGCAGCCACCGCCGCCAACGTCGACGTGCTGTTCATCACCGTCGACCCGAAACGTGACACCCCAGCCGTCCTGCGCCGGTGGCTCGACCAGTTCGGCCCCGACATCGTCGGGCTACGTGGCCCCGTCCAACGCGTCCACGACGCCGAGGACTCCCTCTACTCCTCCCAGTCCGGCAAGACCACACCCACACCCGGGGACGCCAGCACCGCACACGAACACGAAACGGCAGAACAGGGACACACCCACCCCGACGGCGATCCCGACGGGTACGGCGTCGACCACTCCAGCGTCGTGTACCTGTTCGGACCCGACGGCACCACCGTCATCTACACCGGCGCAGGCACACCGCTCGACTACGCCGCGGACCTCACCCGTCTCCTACGCCGCTGATCCGGTGCGTCGCCGCGGGCGTTGAGCCAAGGCTCCCCTGTCCGCCACCTGCGGTCCACGTACTCGTTTCCTTCCGCCCGCCGGCCGGATGCCCGCGCGCTGCAGGGTGCGGAAGTCATCTCGACTTCGAAAGGAATCACCTCGTGTACAGCAGAAAGCGCGTCGTCACCACGGCCGCGGCCCTCGCCGGCCTCGTGACCGTCGGCAGCATCGCCGCCACCGCAGCCATCCCCGCCCCCACACCCACCGGCTTCACCCAGGACCGTTCGGCCGACCTCGCCAAGCAGATCAACCCCGCCAAGCCCCGCAACGTCATCCTCATCATCGGCGACGGCATGGACGACTCGATGATCACCGCCGCCCGCAACTACGAGTACGGCGCCGGCGGCCGGTTCCCCGCCCTCGACGCCCTGCCCTTCACCGGCGCGATGACCACCTACGGCCTCAAGGTAGCCGCCGGCCCCGACTACCCCATCGCGTACGTGTCCGACTCCGCACCCACCGCCAGCGGCTGGTCGACCGGCAAGAAGACCGTCGACGGGCGCGTCTCCCAAGGCCCCAGCACCGCCGCCAACGTCCCCGGTGAGGACTACGAGACCGTCCTGGAGAAGTACAAGAAGCAAGGCAAGCTCGTCGGCAACATCACCACCTCCGAGATCACCGACGCCACCCCGGCCGCAGCCGGCTCCCACATCAACGCCCGCGCCTGCCAGGGCCCGACCGACATGGCCAACTGCGCGCCCGCACGCAAGGCCAACGGCGGCAAGGGCTCCATCGCCGAGCAGCTCGTCGACAACAAGATCGACGTCCTCATGGGCGGTGGCGCCTCCCGCTACGCCCAGGCCACCGACGCCGGCCCCAGCGTGCTGTCGTACGCCCAGGACACCCACAAGTACCGCCTCGTCCAGGACGCCGCCGCACTCAACAATGTCACGTCCCTGGCCAGCGGCCCGGTCCTCGGCCTCTTCACCGGCGGCAACATGACCCCGATGTACCAGCCGCTCGTCGCGACCCCGGCCGGCGCCGGCGGCCCCGACAGCCGGTGCGCGCCCGCGGACCGCGGCAACCAGCCCGACCTGTCGGAGATGACCAAGAAGTCGATTGAGCTGCTCGACAACCCCAACGGGTTCTTCCTGCAGGCCGAGAGCGCCATGATCGACAAGCAGGAGCACGCCTCCGACATCTGCGGCGCCATCGGTGACCTCAAGGAGCTCGACGAGACCGTCGCCGTGGCGCTCGCCTACCAGGACAAGCACCCCGACACCCTCGTCGTCGTCACCGGCGACCACGCCCACTCCACCCAGATCGTCGGCGGCAGCCTCGATGACGGCAAGCAGCTCGCCACCGTCCAGACTGCGGACGGCGACCCCATGACCGTCGCCTACTCCACCAACGCGGTCGGCTCCGACCACACCGGCGCCCAGATCCGCGTCGCCGCGTCCGGCCCCCAGGCCGCGAACGTCACCGGCGTGATCGACCAGACCGACCTCTTCGCCACCTTGCTCGGCCGCAACCCGAGCACCCTGCCCGGCACGCCGACGGGAACCCCGGCACCCACGACCACCCCAACCCCGGCGCCGACCGCGGTCAAGCCAGCAGTGACCGTTGCCGCAGCCACGCGCGTCTCGAAGGCGGCCCTGGCTCGCCGGGGACTCTCCGTCGCCGTCGCCGCGGCCGCCGGCGACAAGGTCACGGTGCGCCTCGTTCGCGACGGCAAGACCGTCGCCCGCAAGACGCTACGAGCCACCGGCGGACGCGTCACGCTCAAGCCCGCGAACGCGAGCGTCGGTAAGCTCACCGTCAAGGCAACCGTCACCGGCACCGGCGGCACGGCCACCGACCGGCAGACGGTAAGGGTGACTCGCCGCTGATGCGTGTTCCACGTCTCCAGAACAAGAACTCGTGACACTCCCGGGCGTGGACCACCTGGTCCACGCCCGGAGCCGGCTCGAGGACGGAACGTGTGCACGAGCGTCCGTCTCGATCCATGCCATGTAACAGACTCGGGTGGTTTGCGTGGTCCTTCAACGCCGGTGTGGACCTCGCGTTTACCGCCTTGGTGCTCGTGGCCCCGCCCACGCCGACGTGGTCCCGTTGGTGGCACCGGTCGGTACTACGGTAGGACGGTGAGATGGGGGAGTCGCACGGCACTGGCGGCGGGCATGGTGGTGAGTGGTTTCGTCGCATCCCTGCCGTCCGGAGCGGTACCAGCGCGCGACGCGGCCGCTCCTCTGCCCAGCCGCGTCGCCCCTCGACAGGTCGACACGACTCCAGCTGGCGACAGCGACGAAGGACCGATTGCGGAGGGCAACGGACCGAAGGCACGTCCTGCCGTGCCGCGTGCGGTCAGGCTCAAGGACGCGTACCGCTTTATCTCCTACCCCGACTTCCTCAATCAGGACGTCGCCGACCTCGCCACGGGAAGTCGCGAGACGTTCACCGACCCTCGCACCGGCAAGGTGGCGAATTCGACCAACAGCGCCTACGAGGAGGCACTCGACCGCGTCCTGGGCGAGATGCGGTCGCATGGCGCCGAGGATCTGCTGGTCGCGGGCGACCTGATGGAGGGGCGTTGGGGTCGCGACGACTCAGGGGCCGGCGTCTTCGGGCCCGTGACAACGGAGCGACAGCGAGGGGCGGCCACCCGCCGGGCCGCCAACACCTACTATCCCGCTTGGTCAGGCCGACTGGCGGAGCGCGGCTTCGTCCCCTTTCCCGCGCTCGGTGATCACGAGATCGGGGACAACCCTTGGCGCCGTCCGGGCGACAGCTGGATCGGCTACAAGCGCAAACACGTCCCGGAGTTCAAGCGGCTGTTCGCCCGTCACCTGCTGAGGCGGCCCGGTGGCGAGCGGCGTTTCTCCGACCGCCCCGATCGGGGACAGGCGCGGGACACAGCCTACGCCGTGCGGCTGGATCGCAACGTCCTGCTCGTGACCATCGACCCGTTCACCTTGAGGGGAGGCGACGTCCGGACGAGGCTCGACCGCACGCAGCTGAACTGGCTGCGAGACGTCCTGCGCCAAGCGCGGCAGGAGGCCGTTCCGTGGGTCATCGTTCAGGGCCACACGCCGATCACGGGCCCGGTCCGGCATCGCAACTCGAGCAGGCTGTCCTATCAGGGCGGACGTGACTCGGCGCTCTGGAAGACGATGGCACAAGGGGGTGCGGACGTGTACCTCTGCGGCGAGGTGCACGACCAGACCGTCACCGCTCGCGACGGCATCGTCCAGGTTGCGCACGGATCGCTGTTCTATCGAGGGGAGGCGTCCTACCTGCTTGGACAGGCCACCGCCCGACGGCTCGTACTCGAGAACCGGCAGTTCCGAGGCAGGGTCGACTTCTCGGACCGGCTCTGGACGACCTCGCGTCTCGGAGCCCCGGGAAGCGTGAGCTATCCCGACCCGCCGGTTGTCACGGGCACGCTACAGGCCGTTCGTACGCGCGGCGGTGGGGTTCGTATCCAGACGGCGACCGGCATACTCCGCCCGGTTGGCTGACCGGCCGACCGAACGCTCCGACTGCAGGGCCTGGGATCACCAGGACGCTTCGTCGCAAGCTTGGGTCGCACGAGTCTCGACCTGGAGTGTGGCGTGCTCGATGTGGTGCTTGCTGCGCATGACTCCGCGCGCCTCCTCGAGGACCGATTGGCCGGATGCGGAGTCCTCGACGACGAGGTGGGCGGTGGCCACGTACATGCCGGACGTCAGGGTCCAGACGTGCAGGTCGTGCACGTCGGCCACGCCCGAGACAGCCTCGAGGTCTCGGACGATCTCGGACAGCTCCATGCCCTCGGGCGCATGCTGCCCGAGGACCGCGAGCACCTCGCGAGCGAGCACGCCGGCGCGGACCGCCACGAAGACTCCGATCGCCAGCGCCACGAGCGTGTCCCACCAGCCCTGGCCGGTGAGCGAGACGAGGATTCCGGCGGCGATCACACCGACACTGCCGGCAGCATCCGCGACCACCTCGTAGTAGGCGCCCTTCACGTTGAGCGACTCCCCGGAACCGCCTCGAAGGAGCACGATCGAGACCACGTTGATCAACAAGCCGATGATGCCGACGACCAGGACCGGTCCCGCCTCGACCTCGACGCTCTCGCCCAGGCGGCCGAGCGCCTCGATCACGACATAGGCAGAGACCCCGAGCATGATCAGGACGGTCAGCCCGGAGGCGAAGATCTCTGCTCGGTAGGACCCATAGCTGCGCCGCCCGCTCCGGTCCGGCCGGGTGGCAATCTTGGTTGCCGCAAGTGCCGCGCCGAGAGCCACGACGTCGGCTGCCATGTGGCCCGCGTCGGAGATGAGAGCCAGCGAGCCGGACAGTAGCCCGACGACGAGCTCGACGACGAAGAAGGAGGCGACGAGGCCGAAGGCGACCGCCAGGCGCCAGCGGTGGCGTGCGCCGGCGTGCGCGGTGCCGTGTCCGTGTCCTGCACCCATCAGTGGTCTCCTCGCTGGTGCTGGCGGGTGTGGAGCTGGTGCACGACTGCTCCTCGGTCGGCAGGGTTGGCGTGGTCTGCGTGGAAGAGTGCCTCGTCCAACAGACGATGCACGTGTTCGTCGGCCGCGGTGTAGTACGCGTACGTCCCCTCGCGGCGGACCTGCACCAAGCCGGCGAGGCGCAGCTTGGCCAAGTGCTGGCTCACCGCGGACGAGCTCGCTCCTACGCACTCCGCGAGCTCGTTGACCGAGGACTCCCCGTGCAGGAGAGCCCAGAGGATCTTGATCCGCTTGCGGTCGGCGAGCATCCGGAATGCCTCGACCGCCAGATCGACCTGGTCATCCGTGGGCATCTCCATGCGGCCGTCAGGTGCACTCATGACCCCGATGATATCTGCATGATCACGCACATAAGCAAGTATCGAAATGCGGTCGACGATTGAGTTTCATACTATTCTTCTTAGTAGGACCGGTTGCGGCGAGGTCCGCTCGGAGGCCAGCGCCGCGGAATGCCCGAGGTCGTGGACGGCGCCGACAGGCGCGTTGGATCGGAAGGAGCCGCTGTGGCGCGTCACCAGCCGAGGCACAGGCACGTGCAACCGCGGGAGCGACGAGTTCCCAGGCCGGCCCTGCTGGCCGCGCCCCTCGCGTTGCTCGCCACGGGCACGGCCGTCGGTTGGGGTGTTCTCGGCGCCAGTGTGACCGGTGCCGACGTGGATCGCCCCAGCTTGTCCGCGACTGTCGCTCCCGAGATCAGCACCGTGCGGTCACGGGACCCAATCGTCTCTCGCAGCGAACGGCGCGCCCGTCCGGAGGCACAGGGTGGCACAGTCGACCCGCCGAGCCCGGCGGACCGGTTGCTTCGTCCGCGTGCGGTGACCCGGGCCATCGGCGCGGCCCGAAACACGCGATGGACGACCACTGAGCTGAACATCTGGACTCGTCCCGACGACCTGGCCGAGCAACTCGGTGTGCTGGACGCCGCCACCCGCGTGCGGGTCACCGGACGCGAGTTCGCGGGCCGCCAGGAGATCGTGCTCGACGGAGAGGCTCGATGGGTCACCACCGGCTACCTCGCCGACGAGAAGCCCGCACCCGAACCGACTCTAGGCGGGCAGTGCACCAACGGCACCACGGTGCCGGCTGGTGTGAGCGCCAACATCCGCGAGATCCACCAGGCCGTCTGCGCGAACTTTCCCGAGATTGTCACCTACGGGACGCTGCGCAGCGACGGCGAGCACGCGCAAGGTATCGCGGTCGACATCATGGTCTCGGGTGACCGGGGTTGGGAGGTCGCCGAGTTCATCCGGCGCTACTACTCCGAGCTGGGCGTGAATTATCTCATTCACGCCCGCCGCATCTGGTCGGTGCAGCGCTCCGCTGAGGGCTGGCGCTCGATGGACGACCGCGGGTCGGTTACGGCCAACCACTACGACCACGTGCATGTGACCACCTACTAGTCGGCCTGCCCACGAGCTGGCGGACGTCCATCTGCCCGCTCTGTCGTGCACGCGTGCTGATGTTAGGCCGCGAACAGCAGGTACGGACCTCCAGCGGTGATCCCTACTATCGCCACCAGGAGCGGGAGCTGACCGGTGAGCTGGTGCCGCGTGGCAGGAGCTTGATGGCACGGTCGTGCGCCGCGACGACGCCGCAACGAGGCCAACGACGTGGCGAGGGGCACGGCCAGCACCTTCATGACCCCAGGAAGGACGGGTGCCCGGAGAGCCAGTAGTTGATCTGCAGGTCCGCGGTGCCGAGGTAGCCGTTGCCCCGGCTGAACGGGGCACTAAAGGTCAATGAGCATTCGCTGGCCGTACTCGAGCGAAGTCGGTCAGGCGGTGGGCGGGGATGTAGCCGACGATGGGTCGGCACGAGCGAGCGGGCGAACGGGTCGGGCATGGCGCGCGGCGGCGTCTCGCTGCTGACCCCGGTGGCCATCGTGACCACGGTGAGGATCGGCGCGACGCCCGCGGAGGAGCGGACCAGGGCGAGAACCTCGGCCACGACCGGGTCGTCGACAGGGACAGACGCTGCTGTCCGACGCTCGCATCCCACACGTTCGAGCCCGGCGCGCCTTCCGTTGCCTGCCGCTGCCTATGGCTCTCTTCTCGGGTCGGGTGCGGGGCGCCCATCAGGCGACGACGATGCGGCGTGATCGGGGCCGAGCATCACCGATGAATGCTGCTGGGCAGTCGCCAAGGCGGCTGCCAAGGCGGCTGGGTGGCGGGTGCTCAGGAGCCAGTACGGCGTGGGGTCGTGTGGGTCGTTGATCGTGACGCGGACGCCCGTGGAGATGTAGGGGCGTAAGAGGAGATAGGCGCGTGCACTCGCCTTCGGTCCTGCTTGGGATCGCATCTGAGGTGCGTCGAGCGGTTCGACGGTGCCCAGAAAGGTGCGTTGGATCCGGGCTCGGCCGGCGTGGAGCCATGCGTCGGTCACGACGATCTTCGCTGACCCGTAGGTGCGCAGAAGGATGGCCAGGAGGGCCAGGAGGATGGCGCTGATGCTCCATGTGATCTGTTCGGGCACGGCGACGAGCATCGCGAGCCAGAAGCTGCCGACGAGGAGCGTCCCCAGCGCCCACCACCGCACCGGCACTCGCAACCGCTCGCGGTACGGCGGGCTCTTCTGGCGACGCACGCGGGCGCTACTCATGAGCCGAAGAGTAGGTAGAGGCCCATGAACGTGTAGCTGACCATCGCAAGGAGCAGTGCGAGCTGTCCGATGACGTGGTGCCGCCGGGGCAGCAGTGCCAGGGCGCGATCGTGTGCCGCGATGACGCCGAGCACGTGTCCGGTGACGATGGCCAGCACCTTGATGCTCGCCAGCACGGTCGGGTTCTGGGACAACCAGTAGTTGATCTCCATGTCGGCGGTGCCGAACAGGTTCGCGCCGCTGTCGGTGGGGTCGCTGAGCAGGATCAAGGTCTGCTGGCCGTACTCAACGAGGAACGTCAGGTAGTGGGCGACCATGTAGCCGACGATGATGGGCGTCAGTGAGTGGGCGAGGCGCCGGGGTAGCTCGCGGCGGGGCGACCGGTCCGGGTAGACGGCGGTCGCCATGCAGGCACAGGTAAAGGTGATGCCGACCGCGACGATGACGAGCACCATCAGGGCGGTGCCCAGTCTTGTGACGTCGACGTTGTTTGACTGGACGTATCGAATCCAAGTCGTGGAGTTGCTCCAGCTGTCGTAGGCGGTGCTGCCCAGAAGCACCGCGACGACCGCGACGAGTCCTGGTTCGGGGCGCACGCGCGCCAAGTTGCGCAGTGGACTGACCAGCACGAGTCGCCCCGACGCGCTCCGGGCCCACGGAGAGAGCCGTCCCACGAGAGTGGAGTAGGCCTCGAACGGGTCGGCGCGGCTGATCCAAGCCGTGCCGAAGAACGCCCAGCCCAGCATCATCGCGGCGAAGTAGAACGCGAACCACAGCCGCACGACTCCCACGTCGGTGCTGTTGGGATAGACGAGCTCCAGCCACACGAAGGTGAACAAACCGATGCTGGCCGGCCAGTACCCCAGTCGCTCGGGATAGACGCGAAGTCCCTCACCGTCGCCCCGGCCCGCAACCTGGTCGAGCAGAGTGAGGAGGGTGCGCGTGGGATTGAGTGCGCGAACGGCCGGCCCGAACAGCAGCGACAGCGGGACCAGGCCGACCCACAGCCAGGAGTAGGTCACTCCGAGCAGGGGATTGGTGAGGTCGTTGGGACCGAAGAGGGCGGGCCAGAGCATGAACCCGAAGATGGCCAGGCCCAGCACCCGCAGGAACGTCCGCCACGCCCAGCTGTCCAGTACACGGGCGATCGGCGGCGGGATGGGCAGCTCGTGCCCAGGGGCGTCGAAGCGTGGCTGACGCCAGGCCATGAGCAGAACAACGAAGGACACGGCAAGCGCCGCCGTGCCGCCCGCGATCGCCAGGGAGCCTGAGATCGGGAGGTCGTCTGCACCACCCAGGCCGTGTGCGGAGATGCTGCTCAACGAACTTCGACAATCGCGACCACCGCGCTGGTGTCGTGCTCTTCTACCTTCACGCTGCCGGGGGTCGTGACCGAGATCTCCGCGCGGGTCCGCCCGTCGCCGAACTTCACATACTGCTCGGGCTTGGAGTGCACGTGCAGCTCGCCGGCGCGGTCGGAGACGATCTCGAACACCAGGCTCTCTCCGGCCGAGAGGTCGACCTTTTCGGCGTTGGGGCTGACGCGCTCGTTCGCGATCCGCACCTCGACGGTGGGCACGGCCGGCTCCTCGGGTGAGGGCGTGACCTCGCTGGGCGATGGGGTCGAGGAGAGGGAGGGGCTCGGCGCGCTTGAGGTCGACCCGGGAGTGGAGTCGGAACTGGGCGCGGGAGCGCTCGAGCCGGGGGCGGCGCGTTCGTCGTCGCCGGATGCGCACGCGCTGAGCATGAGCACGGCGATCATGGCGATGAGACTCAGGCGCACGCACTGCACGGCTGCTCCTTGCTGAGGCGGGGGACCTGTGGCGCGGCGTTCGCGTACCCAGATCAAGAGGACGGCTGACGATGTACTAAGGCAGATAGTACTTGCTGGGTCCGTTCGGACCGCGCGCACCACCTGGCGACAGCGGGGTCGATAACGAGCGATCGCGCGGGCGTTCGCCTTCCGCCCTTGGCCTTGTGCGCCGTAGGACTCGTGGTTCAACGCCGCCTTGCCGAAGTACGGGACCTGCTGGATCAGGACGGGAGATCGTTGCCTCGGCCACCGGGTTGGCCTCGGGTGCCTCCTGGCCATGTGGGTCGCGAACTTCCAGATCCTGGTCGACGAGGACGACCTGTGCACGCTCTTCGGTGCACCGTTCGTGCAATACGCCGCGCGCGCGGTCGGTGGGCCTGACCCGTGGCCTCAGCGTCCGCGGCTTCTAGCTGCGACGTGCGACTGCTCCAGCGCGCGTTGGGCGGCACCCGAGCGGGTCGCTCGCGCGGCACTTTCGGGTCGAAGCGCCGCGGCAAGGATCGAGAGCACAGCGACCGCCCATGCACCACGCGCCGGCCATGGCCCGACCAGGACGGCCAGCGTCAGCCCGCGCCCGGTCGGCACGTCCACGACCACACTTCCGGCCCGGAGGGCCGGGAGCCGTTCGAGGACGGATCCATCGGGCGCCACGACCCCGGAGATCCCGTTCATCGACGACACGACCACGGCCCGCCCGACTTCGACGGCCCGGGCCCGGGTGATCGCCCACTGCTGCTCTGGCTGTGCCGTGTCGAGGAACATCGCGTTGCTGGTCTGTACGACGACGAAGTCAGCGCCCTGCTGCACCTGGTTCCCGAGGACCTCGTCGTAGGCCACGTCAAAGCACAGGGCGTTGGCAACTCGAAATTCCTCCACGCGCATGGGTACAGCCGGAGGACCGGGTGTCATGTCGCGGGCGATGGCGCCGACCCGGTCGGAGACCCGGCTCGCCAACCATCGCATCGGCACGTACTCGCCGAACGGCACGAGGTGCTGCTTCGTGTACCGCGCACCGGGCCCAGAAACTGTCCAGGCGATGCTCTGGTTGAGGGCACGAAGACCGCCCCTGTCGACGATTGAGCCAGCCAGCAGCGGCGCCCCCACCGCCTCCGCCGCGGCGACAAGCGAGGCGTTCGCTTCACCGTCGGTCTCGGGGTCCACCGCCGTCGCGTTCTCCGGCCACACGACCAGGTCCAGGGGCGCGACCAAGGTCGAGCCCGGGACCACGTCCGGCATCAGGGTTGAAGTGAAGCTGGCAGGCGTGCCTTCGCCGGCAGATCGCCGGTCCGCAAGGGAGCGGGTCTGGTCCAGAAGCGTCCTCGTGATTGTGCGGTGGTGCGCAGCGACATCGGTCCCGGTGCCCGGGACCTCGGCCTGAACGACCCCGACTCGGACCCTGCCAACCTCGCCGGTCTCGTCGGCGCCCAGCGCGCCCGGGGCACCAGCCTCCGTCGACGCAGCGAGAGCCACTGGAGCGCCGACCACCGCCGCAACACACGCCGTGGCCGCGACTGCTGTGCGCCGCCGCGGGAGGCGAACCGTTGGCCGGCTATGCACCGCAGACACGAGCGCAGCCACCACGCCACCGGCCGTCGCGATCACGGTTCCGGCACCTGCGACGCCGAACACGGCGAGCAAGCCGACCCACGGGGTGTCCACTGCGGTGTAGCCGAGCCTGCCCCACGGGAACCCGCCCCAAGGCCACGCCGACCGGGCGCTCTCGAAGGCCGTCCACGCGCAAGCCGCCCACACCGGCCACCACCGCAGCCGTCTCAGCAGCGAGACGGCGACGCCGAGCACACCGAACCACACCGCTTGCACAAGCGTCAGCGTGGCCCACGCTGCTACGGCGATGGACTGAACGAGCCACCAGGACGTGAGGCCGAGGAACACGACACCGAACACCGCGCCGGCGCTTGCGGCGAATCGAGGAGCACGGCCCACTGACACGAAGAAGGCGGCCACCCCCAGCGGCGCCAACCACGGCATCGACCACGGCGGAAACGACGCTCCGAGCCCGAGTGCACCCGCGATCGCCACTGCGATGCTCTGCCATCGCGCGAACTCCACCCGCACCTCCCGCCGCCTACTATGCGCGATAGTATGTTGCCGATGGACGCCACGCAGCAGAATGACGAGCTCAGATCGCAGAACGGCCCCCGATTCGCGTCGGGCGATCTGCGACCTCGCGGCGCGTCTGGGCCGTCTGGCCAGCCCGGCCCTTCTGAGGTGCTCGCCTGGGCGCGTTGGGCGTGGCGTCGTTTGACCTCGATGCGCACCGCGGTCGTGCTGCTGGTGCTTCTGGCTCTTACGGCGGTTCCGGGCTCGGTGCTCCCGCAGCGCGGGGTGTCCAGTGACCCCTCGGCCGTGGCTAACTTCTATGCCGAGCACCCCGACCTGGCCCCGTGGCTGGATCGCCTGTCCCTGTTCAACGTCTACAGCGCGCCGTGGTTCGCCGCCGTCTACGTCCTCCTGCTCGTGTCCATGACCGGGTGCGTGGTGCCGCGCTCTGCCCAGCTGTGGCGTGACTTTCGCGCAGCACCACCGCCGAGCCCCCGGCACTTGTCCCGCGAGTCAGCGCACCGTCGACTCCAGGTCGTCGACTCCGACGCGGCCCTCGACGCGGCAGCCGCCCACTTGCGAGACCGACGGTTCCGGGTGGTCCGCACTGCGGGCGAGGTGCGAGCCGAGAAGGGCCGCGTGCGCGAGCTGGGCAACCTGGTCTTCCACCTCTCCCTCCTCGTTCTCCTCTTCGGTGTCGCCGGCGGCAAGTTGCTCGGGTACGAGGGCCGAGTGGCGCTCGCGGAAGGAGCCACCTTCGCCAACGTTTCGTCCTCCTACGACGCGCTCACGCCGGGCCCCTGGGCCGACCTCGCCGGGCTGGAACCGTTGCAGCTCGTCCTCGACGACTTCGAGGCGCAGTTCGAGACCGAAGGGTCGCGCTTCGGTGAGCCTCGCGGGTTCGAGGCCGTGGTGTCCTATGGCAGCGAGGACGAGGGCGAGGGCACGTTCACGGTCCGCCCCAATCGCCCGCTCGACATCGACGGGACCAAGTTCTTCCTCACCGGCCACGGCTACGCACCCGAATTGACCGTCCGTGACGGGAACGGCGACGTCGCCGCCTCGGGTCCCACGATCTTCCTGCCCGTGGACCAAGCCTTCACCTCCGACGGCGTGGTGAAGGTGCCTGACGCACGCCCGACCTCGCTGGCTCTCCAAGGCCTGTTCCTGCCCACTGCCGTGGACGGCCCCGACGGGATGGGTGTGTCTGCCTACCCGGGCGCGGTGAACCCGATCGTGCAGCTCTCGGCCTACACCGGGGACCTGGGCCTCGACGACGGCACGCCCCAGTCCGTCTACTCCCTGGACTTCGACGACCTGGACCGGGTGCGCGGATCGGATGGCGAACCGTGGCGGGTGTCCCTCGCGCCGGGCCAGACGGTGCGGCTGCCCGACGGGCTGGGTTCAGTCACCTTCGACGGACTCTCGCGCTTCGCCAACTTCCAGGTCGCCCGAGACCCGGGCAAGGAAGTCTCCTTGGTCGCAGCGATCCTGCTGATGCTCGGGTTGACGGTTTCACTGGCCGTGCCACGTCGACGGGTCTGGGTACGCGCCGGCGCCGACGGAACCATCGAGCTCGCCGGCCGCGCCTTGTCTCGCCGGCCCGTGCCCTCGAACGACATCGACGACCTCGCGGCCGCCATCGACCTGCCACCGGCGAGCGCCGGACAGCACACGGAGGAACAGTGACATCTCTCGACGCAGCCCGCCTGTCCGACACCCTCGTGACGACCGCGCTGGCGGTGTTCTCCCTGGCCCTCGTCGCCTTCGCCGTGGCCGCGGCCCTGACTCGTGCCAAGGGCCCCAGCGCTGCGCGGACACCCAGCGAGCCTGTCCCCGCGGGACCCGCAGGGTCTGCGGGACCGGCGGGGGCTTTGCCGCCTTCGGGGGCGGCACCTCTCGACCGCGGGCGCGGCACCGATCGAGGGTTCCTTGCCTCTGCGGCGACCTCGATGACGCTGCTCGGCACGATCGTGGTGGTCCTCGCCGTGGTCGCGCGAGGGGTGGCCGCAGGACGCGCCCCGTGGGGCAACATGTATGAGTTCGGGCTCACCGGATCCGCCGCGGTCGCACTGGCGTTCCTCGTCTACCGGCGCGGCCGACCCGTCGACGGGCTGGCCGCCTGGATCGTCGCGGTCGTGCTGGTGCTGCTCGGAATCTCCGCCACCTCGCTCTACACACCCGTGGACGACCTGGTACCGGTCCTCAACTCGCGCTGGCTCGTCGTGCACGTCGCGGCCGCCATCATCGCCGGAGGACTCTTCACCATCGGAGCGCTGGCGACGATCGCCCACCTCGTGCGCCAGCGCCGGCACGGCGAGCACGACGGTCCTTTCTCCCAACTCGCGCACACGGTGCACCTGGTGGCCTTCCCCATCTGGACGTTCGCCGTCATCGCCGGCGCCGTGTGGGCGGAGAACGCCTGGGGCCGCTACTGGGGGTGGGACCCCAAGGAAACCTGGGCGTTCATCACATGGGTGCTCTACGCCGCCCACCTGCACGCCCTCTCAACCGTCGGGTGGCGACGGCGCGCCGGGTTGCTCGCCATCGCCGGTTTCGCGGCCTTCCTTTTCAACTTCTTCGGGGTCAACTTGTGGATCCCGGGCCTTCACTCGTACGCAGGAGTGTGACGACATGAGCAATGGACTCTCCACCATCATCCTCGGCCTGATCGCGGCCGGTGGGACCGCATTAGTGCTCTACCTCCTGGCCAGGGCCAAGTGGTGAACACGACGGTGAGGTCCCTTGTCGTCGTGGCCGCAACGCTCCTGGGCCTCAGCGTCGGGGCGGTCGTATCTCCGGCGGCCGCACACACCGACTTCATCGGCGCCGACCCGCACGACGGGGCCAGCCTCCACGAACTCCCCGACGAGGTTCGGCTTCAGTTCTCCGATGACATGGACCCCGGCCTCAGCACCGTCACCCTCCAAACCGACGACGGTGAAAGCACCCCACTGGACCTCACCAACGCCGCCAACCCGACCGTGCTAGTAGCGAGCGTGCCGGACACCATGGCCCCACAGGTTGGGACCACGACCCGATGGACCGTGAGGTTCCGCGTCGTGTCCCGAGACGGACACCCGGTCGTCGGCACCAGCAAGTTCGTCGTCCGCACCCCCGCGTCCCCGCCGGCATCCCCGCCGGCATCCCCGACCGAGTCCCCGACCGCGGGCGCCCCGACGTCGGAGCCTCGATCGCTTGAACCCGATCCGGGCTCAACGCAGGCCCGCGAGGCCGAGACGGCTGCGGATGAGCCTGCTACGAACGACAACACCAGGGCCTGGCTCGTCGCCATCGGCGTGGGAGTGCTCGCACTGTTGGCGCTCGCCGTGGGCACCGTCATGCGACTCGTGGGCCGGGACACCGAGACGTGAACCGTTCGCCACGAGATTCAGGCGCCCCAGCGCTCCCGTCGCCGCCGGCGGAGATTCGGGTGGTTGGGGCGGTGGCGCTGGCGACCTTGCTTCCCGTCGTGGTGGCGCTCACTGCCACGGGCTTGGCTGGCGGGTTGGCGCCGCTAGGCATCGACGGCCTGCCGGACCCGGGGCCTCTCACCCGGGTAGGTCTGCCCGCGGTGCAGGTGCTGCGCGACGTGGCCGCCACGGTCACCCTCGGGGTGCTGGTGCTCGCTACGACCTGCGTCCCTCCCGAACCCGGAACCGCGTCTGCAGGGCGTGGTATGGGTCCACGACGCCGGCGCTTGCTGGCATACGCGCAACTGACCTCGACTGTGTGGGCCGTCGCCAGCCTGACCCTGGTCGCCTTCATCTACTCCGACGCCTCCGGCAGCCCGATCGGCGGGCCCGGGTTCGGCGACGAGGCGGTGTTCTTCGCGTTCGGGTTTGAGCTGGGACAGTACGGGCTGTGGGGTGCGGGCCTTGCCGCTCTCGTCGCGACGAGCTGCGTTCTCGCCTCCAGCGTGGGCGGGCTCGGCCTCACGACGGCGCTCGCCTTCGCCGCCCTCTGGCCGATGGCGCTGACCGGGCACGCCGTCGGCACGTTGAACCACGACGACGCAGTCAACCTTCAGTACTTCCACCTTGTGGGCATCAGCGTGTGGCTCGGCGGCCTGGTCGCGCTGGTCCTGGCGCGGCGCCATCTCGGTCAGGCGCTGCTGAGCACGGTGCGCAGGTACTCCACCCTGGCCGGCTGCTGCCTGGTCGTGGTGACGGTCTCGGGGCTGTGGGGAGCCTGGCTCCGCTTGCCCTCGGTGTCGGCGGCCTGGTCGGCCTACGGAGCGATGCTGGCTGTGAAGCTCGCTGCCGTGGCGATGCTGGGCGCAGCGGGCTGGTGGCACCGCCGCCACACGATCGCCGCTCTGGCAACCGGCTCTCCACGTGGCTTCACGCGACTCGTCGGAGCCGAGGCGGTGGTGCTGCTGGTGGCGGCCGGCATGGGTGTGGCGCTCAGCAGGACTGCACCGCCACCACCGAGCCAGGCCCCTCGGCCGCTCACCAGTGCCGAGTCCCTCCTCGGAAGTGCACTGCCGGGTCCCCTGAACGCGGCGCAGTGGTTCGGCGCGTGGAACCTCGACACGTTGTTCCTCGCGCTGGGCGTGGCGGGCGCCGGTTGGTACCTGTGGGCCGTCGGCCGCCTGCGTCGCCGCGGGGACAGCTGGTCCCTGGCACGGACCGTTTCCTGGCTGGTGGGTTGCTCGATGTTCGTGTGGGCCACCAGCGGCGCCCCAGGCACCTACGGCCAGGTGCTGTTCAGCATGCACATGGTCCAGCACATGACCATCGCCACCGGAGTGCCGGTCTTCTTGGTGCTGGGAACGCCGATCAGTCTCGCGTTACGGGCGCTGCGTCGCCGCGACGACCACTCTCGAGGCCCGCGGGAATGGCTCATAGCGATCAGCCGCTCGCTACCGATTCAGATCCTCGGGCACCCAGTCGTCGCTGCCGGAATGTTCGTGGTGAGCATGGTCGCGTTCTATTACACGTCCGCCTTCGAGACCTCCCTGGAGTCGCACACCGGGCACGTCCTGATGACGTTGCACTTCCTGCTCACTGGATACCTGTTCACCGAAGCCGTGATCGGCTCCGACCCCGCCCTCCACCGACCGCCGTACCCGATGCGGGTCCTCCTGGTGATGGTGACCTTTGGGTTCCACGCGCTGTTCGCGGTCAGCATGATGGCGAGCACGACCGTCTTCGCCGCCGACTGGTTCGAGGCACTCGGACGGACGTGGGGTCGATCCCCGGCCGATGACCAGTACCTCGGCGCCCAGATAGGGTGGCTGATGGGGGAGTACCCGATCCTGATCATGGCTGCGGCGCTCGTGACGGGGTGGGTAAAGGCGGATCGCCGTGAGCGCGACCGGTTCGACCGGCGCGAGGGGCGTGAGCACGACCGGCAGCTGGAGGAATACAACGCCTACCTGAGCCGGTTGGGACGCGTAGACCTGACACGCCGGCCGGCGCCTCCTACTACGATGGAGCCTCGTAGATCGCAGGCCGCCCGGGACAAGGAGAAGTTCGAGTGAGACAGCTCGGTCAGCTCGAAGCCGCCGTGATGCAGCACCTCTGGAGCGCGGGACGACCAGTGTCCGTCCGCGAGACGCTCGATGCCCTCACCCGCGAGCGGCCGCTGGCGTACACCACGGTGATGACGGTCATGGACAACCTGCACTCCAAGGGCTTCGTCGCGAGGGAGAAGCAGGGCAAGGCCTACCTCTACACGCCGGTCTCCTCACGTGAGGAGCACACGGCCGAGGTTCTCCAGGAAGTGCTGGCGGACAGCGAGGACCGCACGGCTGCTCTGATGCACCTGGTGGGCAAGATGGATCCCGGCGAGGCGGCCGAGCTTCTGGCGGCGCTGTCCCACCGGGCGGACGGGTCACCGTGATCGCGTCACTGCTGTTGCTGGCATACGCGGGTGTCGTCTCGGTGCTCGGCGGCAAGGTGCTGCAGCAGCCCTGGACGTCTCGCAGCCCTCGCGCCGCCGTCATCGGGTGGCAGGCCCTTTCCACCTCCGTGGTCGCCGCCATCTTGCTGGCTGCCGTGTCCCTGGCCCTGCCGTTCCTGCCGCTGCGGTTCTCGGTGGCGTCCCTACTGGGCGCTCATTCCGTGGCGATCATCGAGCATTACGAGACCCCGCTCGGGATCTGGCCCGGCGTCGTCGGGTTGGCTGTCGTCGTGGCCCTGGCGGGGATGCTGCTCCTCACCACGACCCGTAGCTTCTCGAGGAAGCGTCGCGTACGCCGCGCGCAGCTCGACTCGCTTCGCCTGGTGGGACACCCGCACCCGGACGGCTTCACCGTCATCGACCACGAAGTACCGGTTGCCTACTGCCTGCCCGGCGGCTCCGGAACCGTGGTGTTCTCATCGGCCGCGTTGGAGCTCCTCAACGAGCGCGAACGCGAACTCGTCCTGGGCCACGAGCGCAGCCACCTGCGCGCACGACACGACCTCGCCCTCGCCTACTCCGACGCCCTGACACGAACCTTCCCGTGGGTGCCGCTGTTCGCGCGGGCACATGCCCACATCACGACGTTGGTGGAGATGGCCGCGGACGACGCCGCCACCGGACCAGAGGACCGCCGCAGGCTGGCCAGCGCTCTCGTGACGTTGGGAACCGGGCTCCGCCCGGAGGCGGCGCTGGCGGCCAGCAACACCGCCACCCTGGAGCGCGTGCGGCGCCTTACGGGCACCAGCGCACCGGCCCCGAGAGGACTGGGCATCATGGTCGGCACGGCCGCCGCGGTCCTGCTCTCCGTCCCGGTGGGTCTGGCACTGGCTCCGGCGATCGAGGCAGCGGCGACCGATTGCTGCACACTATCGGCAATGACCGTTCGCGACTGACGCATCCGCGCGGCTGACTGGCCAACAGCTGCCAGCGTAGAAGTCCCCAGAATCGACCGGCGGTGGCAGCGGCTACCTGAACACTGACGTGTCGGCTGTTCAGCCTCACTACCGCGGGCACGCGTGGCCTCACCCGGTCTCGGCGAGAACGTCCTCGACGAGGCCGACCAGCGTGGCGGTGTCCACTTGCCCCACGACACGTGCTGCCACCGCACCGTCTCGGTCCACCACGACGGTGCTCGGCACGGCGGCGGCGGTCAGCACGCCCCGGAACGCGAGGATGGTGGCCGCACTCTCGTCCGGGTGGATGCTGGGGTAGGGGATGTCGAAGGCCCGCTCGAAGGCCCGCGCCGCATCGGGGCTGTCACGAACGTTGATGCCGTAGAACTGCGCCCGTTTGCCGAGTCGCTCGGCAGCGGCGACGAGCTCGGGCGCTTCGGCACGGCAGGGGCCGCACCATGATCCCCACACGTTGAACACGGTGACGCGACCGGCCAAGTCTTCGCTGTTGAGGCTCGTCCCGTCCAGCAGAGTCGCGGCGAACGGCGCGACCTGTTCACGCGCGTCCGCCTCGTACTGCTGGACGACGTCCACAGCGCCGGCTGCGCGGCCACCTGAGCTGGTGGAGTCACCCGAGTCGGGACCGCCCGTCAGTAGCCATATCCCAAGCGCGCAGCCCACAAAGCAAACCGCGATGAACGCCCTCGCTCCTCGGGTCATCACAGCGGGGCCTGCCAGCCGGCGACCAGGACTTGCAGCGCAGCCACGCCTTGTGACCAGAGCCCGGAGACTTGGAGCAGTCCGACGAGGATGAGCAGCGCGCCACCTCCTCGGGTGATCCACTGGGAGTGGTGTCGAACCCAGGCGAAGACGCGGGTCGCGCGCGTCAGTGACAGGGCGGCCAGCAGGAACGGAATACCCAGGCCGAGCGCGTAAGCCAGCGACAGGAGAGCGCCTCGCCCGGCCGTGGCGGTGGTCGTAGCGAGGGTCAGTACCGCGGCGAGCGCGGGTCCGATGCAGGGTGTCCACCCGATCGCGAAGACAGCGCCCAGCAGCGGCGCGCCGGCAAGGCCGACGCGCGGTGTCAGCCGTGGCCGGATCGTGCGTCCCAGCACCGGTAGCCGTCCTGCGGCTCCGGCGAAGAGGAATCCGAGCCCGAGGGTCAGCACGCCGGCGCTACGAACGATCGTTTCCTGGTGGGCGAGGAGCCGTGCTCCCAGCGAGCCGAACGCCAGGCCATAGCTGGTGAATACGGTGGCAAATCCGATCACGAACAGGGCGGCGCCCATCAGGGTTCGACGTCGGCGGGCCGGCCGTCCTCCGCCGAGCTCGCGGGCGATCTCGGACTCCGTGCCGGCCATCCCGGCGACGTAGGACAGGTAACCCGGGACCAAGGGCAGGGAGCAGGGCGTGAAGAACGACAGCAGCCCGGCCGCCACGGCCACCGGCAGCGCGGCCAGCATCGACCCGTCGAGGATGAGGTCTTGCGCTCCGTCTGTCATGTCGAGCGGTTCACAGCAGGGTCGACCAATAGGACCAGAAGCGTTCGGTGATCGACACCAGCAGCACGAGGAACGGCAGCATGAGCAGCGGAGCGTGCCACTCGTAGAGGAACCGAGTCGTGCTGCTGCCCCGAGCGCGCTCACCGAAGGCGCCCCGCGCGAGGTTGCCGAGGGTGACGTACCAGAAGGTGGGGATCACTACGGTCCAGACAACCATGCAGTAGGGACACAGCGCACCGATGCGGTAGATGCTCTGGAACGCCAGCCATGAGACCAGGCCGAGTGCTGCGGTGACACCGGCCTGCAGTCCGAGCCAGTACCACCGTACGAGCTGGGCCCCCGCGATGAGAGCCACACCGGTGGTCATCACGACGGGGAAGGCAGCGACACCGATGATCGGGTTGGGAAAACCCAGCAGGGCGGCCTGGGAGGTCTCCATCACCGAGCCGCAACTCAGCACGGGGTTGATACTGCACGTAGGCACGTAGCCACTGTCCTGCTCGAGCTTGATCCGCTCGATTAGGAGCACAGCGGAAGCGATGAAGCCGATGAGCCCGCCGGCGGTCAGTCCCCAGCCGAGTCGTCGCTCGTGTCTCATTCGGCGAGGGCTTCGTCCAGAACGGTGGTGAAGTCCTCGACCGACCGCGGCTCGAACAGCTCGCCGTCGACGTAGAAGGTGGGGGTCCCCGCCACGCCCAGCGACTCGCCGTCAGCGACGTCGCGAGAGATCCGCTCCTCGACCTCTTGCGATGCGTAGTCGGCGTCGTACTGATCCATGTCCAGCCCGAGCTCTTCCGCGTAGCTGCGGAACAAGTCGTCCTTCGGTTCCTGTGCCTCGCCCCATTCCTTCTGCGTCTCGTACATGCGGCTGTACATCGCCTCGAGCTCACCCTGACGGGCAGCCGCCTCCACGGCACGCGCCGCACGACCGGCGTTGAAGTGGCCAGGCAACGGGAAGTAGCGGATCACGAAGGTGACCTCGCCCGCGTACTTCTCACGCAGATCCTCCACGATCGGGTAGGCGGCTCCGCAGGCTTCGCACTCGAAGTCGAGGAACTCCACGAACGTCACATCGCTGGAGCCCTGTTCGCCGAGGATCCGGCTGTCATCTCGGATGATCGCGCCATCGGCGATCGCTGCCGACACCTCGGCCGCTGCCGGCTCATCGCCGCCACGCACCTGGTCGACCACGAACACGCCACCGATCGTCAGAAGCACGATCACTGCTACGGCCAGCGCCGCCTTGGTTGGGTTTCGCACGGTGCTGCCTCTCCGTCGTTCCTACTATGGACGATAGTAGCCGATCGAGCTATCTACCGTCATTCGGTGGCTGGTTCACCGCCCCGTCACCAGGATTGTCACTTGGACAAGAGGGGTCGTTCGGCAGCGTATTCAACTCATTCGGGAGTCGACGCGGCTGCCTCGGAGGGTGGGTACACATGGCTGTGGCGCGGAGTTCGACGTCAGCTCAGCGGGGCCGTCCGAGTGCGGCACACAATTAGGTGGCGCTCAGCGCCGCCATGGTGCTGCTGGCAGGACCAACGTTGTGGTGGGTCCGCCAGCACGGGGCGTCTGTCGCCAGTCGATGCCGCCGACCCGTGCGGTCCGGGCGGCAATACGGTGGCGTGCGAGAACTCCACGCGTCGGTGTAGCGGAAAGCTCGGATTGCCTTTTGGAAAGACTCAACTGGGATCCCTCGATGCCGATCAGCATGGCGAACTCCGGGGCGGGTCGCCCCAGCGATTGAGAGGGACGAGGGAAGATGACGTCGCTGCCCACCGAGGTGCCGCAGACGGTGCAGGAGAGCCGGAAGAGGCGGATCCTATTGATCCGACTATCGCTTCTCGTCGTGGCCGCTGGAGCCTTCTGGTTCCTCCTCCGACCCGAGTCGCCGAAGGAGCCGGAGAAGGGGGAGGTCGCCGCTCTCGAGCCGATCCAGATCAACCTCTCGAACGGTCACTACCTCCGCCTCGCCCTGGCCCTGCAGCTGTCCGCAGACGTCGAGGAGGAGGTCGACGGGAGCGAGGCCCTTGCCTTGGCCGTGGACATGCTTTCGGGTCGGCCCGTGGAGGAGTTCGACAAGCCTGCGGGACGGCGCAAGGTGTTCGTCGAGCTCGCTGAGGACGTCGTAGAGAACTACGACGGAGAGGTCCTCGACCTGTACGTGACGGAGGCCGTGACGCAGTAGCGTCGATATCGCGCCAGCCCGTACAAGGTGGCGCAGTCCACTCTCGTGAAAAGTTTCACAAAGTCGTGTGCAGGTGGTCCGCGGTCCGTAGCGTGGTCAGCGTGCTGACTCCCGATGTCCTCGCTGACGCAGTTCAACTGGCTGGGGCGGTGGAGCCCGAGGGGCTCCTCCCGGCCCGGCAGCAGATGGCTCTGTCGCTGGGATGGCACATCGTGCTGGCCTGCTTCGGGGTCGCCTTCCCGGCGATGATCTTCGCGATGCATCTGCGCGGGATCCGCCGTGGGGACCCCGTCGCGCTGGGGCTGGCCCACAGGTGGGCCAAGGTCTCGGCGGTGCTTTTCGCGATCGGCGCAGTCTCTGGCACGGTCCTCAGCTTCGAGATGGGTCTGTTGTGGCCCGGGCTGATGGGGACCTACGGGGACGTGCTCGGATTGCCGTTCGCGTTCGAGGGACTGGCATTCTTCCTTGAGGCCATCTTCTTGGGCATCTACCTGTACGGCTGGGGTCGGATGCCGGCGAAGAGGCACGTCCTGATGGTTTTGCCGATGGCCATCACCGGCATCGTGGGCGCCTATTGCGTGGTCGCCGTCAACGCCTGGATGAACGTCCCGACCGGGTTCCGCCTCGTTGACGGCGAGGTCACGGATGTCCAGCCCTGGGCGGTGCTCTTCAATCAGCACGCCTTCCTCCAGTTCGCCCACATGTGGGTCGGCGCCTACATGGTGGCGGGCTTCAGCATCGCAGGGGTCTACGCGGCCGGGATGCTGCGCGGGCGTCGCGACGCCCATCATCGTTTGGGCTTCATGGTGCCGTTCGTGTTCGCCTCCATCGCCGCCGTCACCCAGCCGTTCGTCGGCCACGTGCTCGGATTCGGGCTGGACGAACGACAACCGGCGAAGCTCGCTGCGTTTGAGCTCGCGGAGACGACCGAGAGTCCGTCACCCCTCCGGCTCGGCGGGATCATGGTCGACGGAGAAGTCGTGGGCGCGATCGACGTCCCTGTGCTCGGCTCCCTGATCGCGATGAACTCGCTCGACAAGCCCGTGCCTGGCCTGGACGCCATCCCCGAGGAGGACCGACCGCCGGTCAACCTCACGCATCTCGCCTTCCAGACGATGGTCGCCATCGGCACGTTGCTCGCGGCAGGTGTCACGGGGTTCTGGGTGTTGCGCCGACGCGGCCGTGACCCCCTGACGAGGGCGTGGTTTCTCAGGTTTGCGGTGGCCGCTGGTCCGCTGGCGGTGATCGCCCTCGAAGCCGGATGGGTAGCGACCGAGGTCGGACGGCAGCCCTGGGTCGTGTACGAAGTGATGCGCACCCCGGAGGCGGTCGGCGACTACTCCTCGGCGCTGTGGTGGTTGCTGGGGGTCAGTGCGGTGATCTATGCCGGGATGACCGCGGGCGCGGTCATCGTGCTCAGGTCCATGGCCCGGCGCTGGCGCAGCGGAGAGACGGATCTGCCCAGCCCTTACGCGCCCGAGACCGTGGAGTCGCCGTCATGAGTCTCGAGGTTGCCGTTGCGGCGGCGATGTTCGCGGGCGTCATCGCGTACGCGGTGCTGGGCGGCGCGGACTTCGGCTCTGGGTTCTTCGACCTCACGGCGGGAAGCAGTCGGCGTGGCGCGGAGCTGCGGACCCTGGTCGACCACAGCATCGGGCCGGTTTGGGAGGCCAACCACGTGTGGTTGATCTACGTGCTGGTGATCTGGTGGACGGGCTTTCCGGAGTCGTTCGCCGCGACGATGTCGACGCTGGTCGTGCCGTTGTTGCTGGCGCTGCTAGGCATCGTGCTGCGCGGCGCCAGCTTCGCGTTTCGCAAGTACTCCGCCACCTTGCGCCAGGCGCGGCTGTTCGGCGCGATCTTCGCCGTGTCGTCGGTCATCACACCGTTCTTCCTCGGCACGGTCGCCGGGGCAATCGCGTCAGGTCGGGTCCCGATGGCGGAGGCGGGCGACCGCTGGTCGTCCTGGCTCAACCCGACGTCCCTGTTCGGTGGGGCGATCGCGGTGGGCACCTGCGCGTTCCTGGCCGGCGTGTTCCTTGCTGCCGATGCGCACCGCGGTCGCCGGTCACGGCTCGCGGAGGACCTTCGCGCGCGCTCGCTCGGGGTGGGACTGGTCACCGGCGTGCTCGTGTTTGCGGCGCTCGTGCCGATCTCCGCGGACGCACCGGTGCTCACCGAAGGCCTCGCGGGGCGCGCGGCGCCGCTTGTGGTGATTTCCGGGGGAGCGGGGGTGGCGACGCTCCTCCTGGTATGGCGCCGCAGCTATGCCATGGCGCGATGGCCTGCGGTCGTCGCTGTCGCGTCGGTGGTGTCGGGATGGGGGGTGGCCCAGTACCCCTGGTTGCTCGTCGACGAAGTGACCGTGAGCGATGCCGCGGGGGCGACAGCCACCTTGCAGGGCCTGCTCGTCGCCGTTGGCCTCGCGGTGATCTTGGTGCTGCCGCCGCTGATTTACCTACTACGACTCACCCAGAGCGAAGAATGGACGACAAACTGACCCCTCCGACCCAGGTGTCGTTCCCCGTCCAGAGCATCCCGGGCGCCGCAGTAGATGGGATGAGCGACATCCCTGAGAGCCCAAGTCATCCAACGGCGGGGTGGTGATGGTGCGCACGTCGCAGAAGTAGCCATGGTCCTGTCCGTCCCGTCGATGCCGAGGTGGAGGGACGTCAGCGAGTGCGCGAAGTCCTAACCGGCGCACGTCACTCGCCCGGCGGTCGCTGTGCGTCGCCGCCGACCGCGGCCGCTCCGACTCGGGACCACGGTCCCGGATCTCGGACTGCGCGGGCCGCTGCCGGGACGAAGGTCTGCGCATGCAGGGCTGTCATGCCGAGTCGCTGACCCGCCAGGACGTCGCGGGCTCGCCGACATCGGGCTGAGCCAAGAGGCCTACGCCGTGGCGGGGCTGTGGTCACGCTCGCCGCCGGCACTGGTGACGACGCGATTCTTGTGCACGAGAGTTTCTTCCGGAATCGAATGAGCTCCGCACCTTGATACGAGCTCCAGTTCGGTCCCGGGGCGAGCTCGCTGGTGTCGACGAGCGCGAGCGCCACGACGAGGCAGATGGAGAACACAGCCATCGAGAACCCCTCGTGTCTGAGGTGCTTGCGGGTGACCCCGGGTAGTTCGACCGACGGGGTCGCCCAACCTGTCGACACCCTTTGGGGATCGCGGCCGCAGTCTTGCCTTCGGCGTGAGGCTTTCGTTTGCCGGGTGGTCATAGGCCGAACGCACCACCCTGGATGAGGATGACCAGGCCGAGCACGATGAGGACGAGTGGGAACAGGATGTGCTCCCAGCGTTCCAGCACTTCTGCGATTGGCTTGCGAGTGGCCACGAACTTCGCGGCGAGGACCAGGACGAGGACCAGGGCCAGGAACACGACGCAGTAGGCAACGAGGGCACCGGTGCCGACCGCAAGGAACACCGGCACGTAGACCCCGATGTTGTCGCCACCGTTGGCGAAGGTGACTGCAGCCACCGTCAGGGCGCTGATGGACTTGTCGTCGAAGGCGTCGTCGTCGTGGTCTCCGTTGCGCCATGCCTGCCATGCGGCCTTACCACCCAGCAGCAGCGGGATGAGACCGAAGTACGGGATCGCGTCTTCGGGGAGGAAGAACCCTGCTCCCACCGTGACGGCGACCGAGGTTAGGAGGATGCCTCCAAAGCCCAGGTACTGGCCGACGACGATCTTCGCGGTGGTCCCTCGTTGCCCGACACCACGTGCGAAGAACAGTGACAACACGATGATGTCGTCGATGTTGGTCACCAGGAACAGGCCGATCGCCTGCAGCGAGGAGCTGATCAATCCCATGTGCTTGTCGTCCTTCGTCCGGGCTGCTGCTTCGTGATGGCGATGTTGGGCCGGATTGCCGCGCACGACGCTCGACGGGCGTCCCGCCGCAGGAGGCGCGCCCGCGCGGGCGATGCGCCTGTCAGGCGCCCGGCCGCTCCTGCGGCGGGCCGGCGGGATGAGCCGAGGATTGTCGTGGATTGTCGGTCGTCAAGGCGACGTGGTGGTCCTCAGCTGCCTCGGGGCTGTCCTTGGCGTGCTCGTGGCGGGCGTTCAGGACCGCGATCACGATGAATCCGGCGACCAGGAAGGCGTCGGCGACGTTGAAGGTCGGCCACCAGCCGGTGTGTAGGTAGTCGGTGACCACCCCGTCGCGGGCCCGGTCGAACAGGTTGGCGACTGCGCCGCCGATCACGGCGCCTCCGGCGATCCGCTCGACCCGCCCGGCCGTGGGTGACCGATGCCACGCGTACGCGATGATGGCGACAGCGATGGCACCGGTGACGGCCACGATCACGCCTACGGGAAGCCGGTCGCCCATGCTGAACGCCACGCCCGGGTTGTAGGCCAGTTGGAGCTGGATAGGTCCGAGGTCGACCGTGGAATCGGCCAGCCGGGCCTCCGATACCGCTTTGGCGGCCAGATCGACCGCCGCCACCGCCCCTGCCGTCAGCGCGACCGCGCGCCGACCGGTTCCCGGTCGAGTCGCGGCCTCGGAGCGGCTCACGGGGCCCCGGCTTCCGCGGGTTGCGGGAGTGATGTCGAATGGGTGGCGGCCGGCTGGGGAGCGAGGGGGCGGGCGCGACCAGCGCGCACGCCGTTCCCGATCACGAAGATCTCCGCCACTTCGTGGACCAGGACCACCGCGGCCAGCCCGAGCACGCCGAGGGCGGCGAGCGGAATCAAGATGGCGATCAGGGCGAGGGACAGGCCGACGTTTTGCAGCATGATCGACCGTGCCCGGCGGGCGTGGGCCAGGGTGTGCGGCAGGTGACGCAGGTCCTCGCCCATCAGGGCGACGTCGGCGGTCTCGATGGCCACGTCGCTGCCCATCGCGCCCATGGCGATGCCGACGTCGGCGGTGGCCAGGGCGGGGGCGTCGTTGACGCCGTCGCCGACCATCGCGGTCGGGGTGTGTTCGCGGAGCCGGGCGATGATGGCCGACTTGTCCTCGGGCCGAAGGTCGGCGTGGACATCGGTGATGCCGGCCTGGGTGGCAAGGGCGGCGGCGGTGCGGTCGTTGTCCCCGGTGAGCATGGCGACCTGGTAGCCGCCGGCACGCAGCCGAGCCACCACCTCGGCGGACTCGGGGCGCAGGTCGTCGCGGACCGCGACGGCGCCGATCACGGCCCCGTCGTACTCGATCAGCACGGCGGTCGCCCCGGCCTCCTGCATGGCGGTCACTGGCTCGGCGAGCTCGCCGGCGGAGATCCAGCCAGGTCGGCCGAGGCGGGCCGGTCGGCCGCCGATGGTGCCGGTCAGGCCGGCGCCGGTGACCGCTTCGACGCCGGTGGCGTCGCGGTGGTCGGGGACGGCGGCGAGGATGGCGCGGGCCAGGGGGTGCTCGCTGCGGGCCTCCAGGGCGGCGGCGATGTCAAGGACCTGCTCCCGGGTGTTCCCGGGGGCCGTGGCGACCTCGACCACAGCGGGTTGGTTGCGGGTCAGGGTGCCGGTCTTGTCCAAGGCGACGGCACGGATCCGGCCGAGGGCCTCCAAGGCGGCGCCGCCCTTGACCAAGGCGCCGATGCGGCTGGCGGCGCCGATGGCGGCGACCACAGTGACCGGCACCGAGATCGCCAGCGCACACGGGGAGGCCGCGACCAGGACGACTAGGGCGCGTTCGATCCAGGTGGCAGGGTCGCCGAGCAGACTGCCGGTGATCGCGATGAGGGCGGCTAGGACCATGATCCCTGGCACGAGGGGCTGGGCGATGCGGTCGGCGAGCCGCTGGGCGTTGCCCTTGCGGGACTGCTCGGCCTCGACGATGGAGACGATCCGGGCCAGGGAGTTGTCCTCGGCGGTGGTGGTGACTTCGACCTCGAGGACGCCGGTGCCGTTGATGGAGCCGGCGTAGACGGTGTCCTCGGGGCCGGCCTCGACCGGGACGGACTCGCCGGTGAGGGCGGAGACGTCGAGGGCGGTGCGGCCGGTGCGGATGACTCCGTCGGTAGCGACCCGTTCCCCGGGCCGGACCAGCAGCAGGTCGCCGATGGCGAGGTTTGAAGGGGTGACGGTGAACTGGGTGCCGTCGCGGAGAATCGTGGCCTCGGCCGGGACGAGAGAGAGCAGCGCGCGCAGGCCGCGGCGGGTCCTGGCCACGGCGTACTCCTCGAGGCCCTCACTGATGGAGTAGAGGAACGCGAGGGTGGCCGCCTCGGCAACCTCGCCGAGGATGACCGCGCCGACCGCGGCGATCGTCATCAGCGTGCCCACGCCGATCTTGCCCCGGGCAAGCCGCCTCAGCGTGCCGGGCACGAACGTCCAGGCCCCTAGGGCCAACGCGACGCCGTTCAACCCGGTCACCGCCGACCCCGATGCGTCGTTGAGGTCGGCGATGAAGCCGGCGGCGAGGAAGAGTCCGGCGAGGGCGGCGAACCGCAGCTCGCTGATCTCCCACAACCGTTCCGGCTCGTGCTCCTCCCACTCGCTGTCGCCGGTGCGGGGCTCGTCGTGGCCGCAGCCGCAGGCATCCGTCACGGTGCTACTTCCTCCGTCGTGGTGGGGGTGGTCGGGGTGACGGAGGGCTCGGTGTGAGTGTCGGCGGAGTCGTCCGGGCCGTAGTTGGGGCAGAGCTCGACGGCCTCGCCGGTCAGGGCTAGCAGCTGTTCGGCAGCGGTAAGCAGGTCCATCAGTTCGGGGTGCGCGATGGAATAGAACATCTGCCGGCCCTCGGGTCGGCCGACGACCAGACCGCAGTCGCGCAGGCAGGCCAGATGACCGGACACGGTCCCCTGCGCGACCCCGAGCTCCTTGGTGAGGTCCACCACCCGGCGCTCGCCCTGGGCGAGGTGCCGGACGATCGCCAACCGGTTGCGATCGGCGAGGCCGTGGAACAGGCCAGCGCCCCGGCGTAAGGCACGCTCAGATTCTACCGATGTCATTGACATACGCCGATGATAGCGGCTCCCCGGTTGATCGGCTAGGCCAGGGCACCGCCGGGTTCAACTTCCGTCCTTCGTGCTGAACTCCGCATCCCGCTGGGGAGGGGTCTCCTGGTTGGTGTGCTTGGGCCGTCGTCGAGATCGGGGGTGCCTGGCTGGTCTGGCAAGGGGTGCGCGAGCACAGGGGCTGGATCTGGGTCGGAGCAGGCGTCATCGCCCTCGGCCTGTACGGCTTCGTCCCGACGCTGCAGCCCGACGCCAACTTCGGCCGTATCCTCGCCGCCTACGGCGGGGTGTTTGTCGCCGGTTCCCTGGCCTGGGGCATGGCCATGGACGGGTTCCGCCCCGACCGCTACGACATCGCCGGCGCCCTCATCTGCCTGGTCGGAGGCGCCATCATCATGTACGCGCCGCGCACCGCCGTGTGACCCGCGCCCGACAGACGAAGGCTCAGGCCGGGACCCCAGCGTCGGTCGCATCCGCGGCGCCGAGGTCGTCGGAATCATCGGCTGGGCGCCCATTGTCCTCGGGGTCGGCCAGCCTGTGACGCCACGGGAATACCCACCGGAACAGGCTCAAGCCGGGACGGCGGCCAGCAGTCATCCGGGCATCCGCAACACGTCGCCCCGCGCGCCTCCGCGACCCGCGTGCCGGCGGCCACCGCGACGTACGCGCCGGCCGCTATAAGAGCCTTCCTCACGACAACGCCTCCACGAGCTGCTCGACCTCCGGGCAGCCCCCCAGCCCTGCCGGTGTGCGGTACATCCGGCACGACAGCCCGACCTGCTCGCCCCCAGTCGCGAACGGGTCCTGGCCGTCGACGCGGATGCTCGGCGAACCGGTGAAGTCCAGCGCCTCGGCCTGTTCCATGGTCTCGATGCGTCGCCGCTGCACCGAGACGTCACGCAAGCCCGCGGGCGAGAGCGCCCTCTGGAGTCGCCGGTAGGCGACCTGCCAGCTCGGGCACCCGTCGAAGTACAGCAGCTCCACCTGCAACGCGCGCTCCTCGAGTCGACTGGGGTCGAGACGCCCTTGAGTGCATCCCGGACCTCTACTGTCCCACCTCGGCCGCAAGTCGACACCCGGCAACGCCTGTTCGCCGAGGCGTTCCTCGCGCGAGAGACTGCGTCCCGGCCACAAGGGAACAGCTGCCGACCGGGAGGGCATCCATGCCGAGCCCGAGCGGGGCGCACCGACAAGCACGAGCTCGCATGAGCTCGGTTCATGCGCCATGCCAGCGCCTCGCGGCGCACACTAGAAGGTGTCCAGAAACAGGCCAGAAACCCTGTCAAGGGCTGTCAACGAGCGTCAGCGCGACAGCACCAGAGGTGAGCGTTTCCGCAGGTCAGGACGCATTTACCGGCGAAGCGCGTCAATTGGCGTCATACGCTCCTCGCCCTCGGGGTGGCATCGGAGGGTTGTTGGTTCGAGTCCAACCGGGGGAGCAACGAGAAGGGCCCGAGGCGATCGCCTCGGGCCCTTCGTCGTGCTTGACCGGTCCGGATCCCGTCGGCGGGGTCGCGGGGGACAAGGTGCTCGCACGGGAGGAGTTGTAACGCCGGGTTGTCAGCTCTACTCCCCCTGATGCATCGGGGTGGGTAGTCGCAGTAACCCGGCGTTACAGCGTCGACGTGCCCGGACTTGGATGCGTTGGCACCGAGGGCGCGCACCAGTCGGCGCCGGCGCCCTCACCCCCAGCCGAGGGGGAACACCTCGAACGTCGCCGCGTGCGTGACGCCGAGTCCCTGGCCGCCGGCCCGCAGGATCCCGTCGAGGAACTCCTCGGGGTCCCAGCCCTCCCAGCCGAGGCCGTCGATGTAGGCCTTGTGCTCCTTGAGCGAGGCCACGCCGGCGTCGAAGGTGTCGGTCACGTCGACCGCGTGGGTCGACTGCGGCGACCCGGCCGCCCAGACGGCGCGCACGCCGCCCCACGGCTCGAGGCCGTCGGCGAGCTGCTCGGGGAAGATCCACCGGTTGCCCGCGTCGCGCACGGCGTCGAGCAGGGCCTTGCCGACCGCGATGTGGTCGGCCTGGTTGAGGTTCGTGCCACCGAAGGTCTCGCGGAAGTTGATGGTCACCGCGACGTCGGGGCGGTGGCGCCGCACGACCTCGGCGATCACCGACCGGAGCGCCACGCCGTACTCCAGCACGCCGTCGGGAAGTCGGAGGAACTCGACCTCGTCGACGCCCACCACGGCGGCCGACGCGACCTCCTCGGCCTCGCGTGCGGGGCGGCACTCGTCGGGGTGCATCCCGTCGATGCCGGCCTCCCCGCTGGTCACCATGCAGTAGACGACCCGCTTGCCCTGTCCGGTCCAGCGCGCCACCGCGGCAGCGGCGCCGTACTCGATGTCGTCGGGGTGGGCCACCACGAAGAGCGCGGTCTGCCAGTCCTCGGGAAGGGGCTCGAAGCTCGGAGGGTTCGCCATGGGCCGAGCATGGCACCGCCACCGCCCGGGTGTCTGCCCCGGACGAGGCCCGGGTCAGACCATCAGGCCGACGGACTGCGGCGCGAAGCCCGGGAAGACCTGGGCCACGCTCACCCCGAAGCGCTTGGTGACCACCTCGGTGAGCACGCTGCGGTAGTCGGTGGTCACCAGCAGGTCGCCGTCGAGGGTGTTCTGCAGCCCCGGCCACGAGCCGTAGTACTTCCCGCCGCGCACGCCGGCGCCCGCCACGAACATGACGTTGCCGAAGCCGTGGTCGGTGCCGTAGTTGTCGTTCTCCTTCACCCGGCGACCGAACTCGCTGAGGGTCACGAGGGTGACGCGGTCGGCGGCCGGACCGAGGTCGGCGAAGAAGGCGGCGATCGAGCTGGCGAGGTCGCCGGCGTTGCGCTTCATGTCACCCCACTCGAGCGTGCCGAGGTCGGTGTGCATGTCCCAGTCGCCCTGGTCGACCGTGATCACCTCGGCGCCCACTCCCGCGCGGACGATGCGCGAGACGTCGGAGAGCGCCTTGCCCAACGTGCTGGAGGGGTACGCCGTCGTCGGCGTGCCGGCCGGCAGGTCACGGGCGGCGCCGAAGGTCTGCGCGCCGGCGATGGCGTCGCGGACCGCCTGGCCCATCAGGCCGTTGCCCTTCCAGGCGTGCGTGAGCGCGGCGAGGCGTCGGCCGTCCTCGTCGGTCCCGGCCACCTTGGCGCTGTCCACCTTGCCGACCACGAAGGCCGGCTCGGTGCCGAACAGCGAGGTGGGGACCTGGTTGCCCATCGCGGTGCCCTGCAGGGGCGAGGCACCCGGCAGCTGGCCGAGCAGGCGGTTGAGCCAGCCGTTGCGCTCGGTCGAGCCCGGCGCTGCGTCCTCGATGGCCTCCATGGCTGCGAAGTGCGACCGGTTCGGCGTCGCCATCCCCGTGGCGTGCACGGCGGCCAGCGTGCCGGCGTTCCACATCGGGAGGAGCGGCGCGAGCGCGGGGTGCAGGCCGAACATCGCGTCCGGCGCGAGCAGCGACGCGTGCGGGATGCCGATGCGCGGGCGGGCGGCGTAGTAGGCCGGGTCGGCGTGCGGGACGACGAGGGAGAGGCCGTCGGCGGCGCCGCGCAACGACAGCAGCACCAGGACGGAGCCGGCGGGGTTGGCCAGGCGTGACGCGGTCCGGTTGGTGACGGCGTACGCACGGGGCCCAGTGCTGCTGAGGCCCGGGCCGAGGGCGACGGCGCCACCGGCGAGCAGGGCGCCGCCGAGCAGCGAGCGTCGGCTCAGGGCGGAACGGGCCTCGTCGTAGTCGGGGCAGCCGCAGGAGCGCACGGCGGGTGAGGCCGGGGTCGGGGAGGTCTGGGGAGTCGTCATGTCAGCACGCCAGGTGGTCGGGGGAGTCGAGGACGGCGGCGAGCAGCCGGGGGAATCCCCACTGCACGAGCTCGTGCTCGCGGTCGATGCGTTCCTTGGGCCTGCAGCCCGTGGCCAGGCACGCGGTGGTCACCAGGCCCTTGCTGGCCGGGCGGTGGAGCAGCTCGCGGCTCACGTCGTCGACGAGGTCGGCGAAGCGCACCGGCTTCTTCGCCGGCACCCACTTCTCCGGCTTCTTGTAGTGCAGCCCCACCGTCGGCCACCAGCCGCCGGCCATCGACCAGTGCATGCTCATCGAGCCGAGGGCCCGCGCGGGGGAGGCCCAGATCTCGTCCCGGACGGGGGTGCCGTCCGGCCGGGGCCACGCGTGCGGCGAGAGGCCCAGGCCCTGCGCCTGCCACAGGATGGCGTTGGCGCCGGAGTCGTCGGCCCCGGGCCGGTCGATGCCGACGCCGAGCGCGCGGTAGGTCGCCACGACGTCCTCGCTGGGGTCGCGCAGCTTGCGACCGGCCGAGGCGCGGAACTCCTTGCTCGCGACGAGGGCCCGGAGCACCGGCACGATCTCGGTGTCGTTCTTCAGGTAGACCTTGGCCAGGCGGTTCACCAGCGCCCGGGGCGGGTCGTCGCGCACGAACTTGGTGGCCAGCCGCTCGGCGACGTGCTGGGCCGTCAGCGGGTGGTGGGCGAGGTAGCGGAGGTAGTCCTTGGTGACCTTGCGGCCGTCGGCCTTGGCGTTCTTGTCGCTGAACCCCTTGACCTTCACCCGGCCGCGGTAGTGGTCCTCCTTGACGTACGACGCCGCCCACGTCTCCCAGAGGTCCACGTGCCAGCCGGTGAGGATCCGCGCCGACGCCTTGACGTCGTCCTCGCTGTAGTTGCCGGCGCCCAGGGTGTGCAGCTCGAGGAGCTCGCGGCCGAGGTTCTCGTTCGGTGCGGTCTTGGTCGAGGTGGCGGCCGACAGGAAGATCAGCATGGCCGGGTGCGTCGTCGTGGCCACGAGCATCTCGTCGAAGCGGCCGAGCGCGTGCTTCCGGATGGTGTCGCCGTAGTCGACGCGCCAGGTGAACTGGGCGTCGCCGCTCACGGGGACGTGCAGCATCGCCTCCCAGAACTCGGTCATCTTCTCGAGCACCGGACGCCGCGTGCGGATCCGCCTCACGAGCAGCCATCGGCCGTAGTCGGCCATCACCTCCCAGCCGCCGCGCACCTCCTGGACCTGCCGCTGCCAGAGGTCGGCGGGCTTGCGGTCGAGGTCGGGCCACCAGCGGCGCACCGCGTCGGCCGAGGAGTCCGGGAACGACCCGGGCCGCGTGAGCTGTCGTTCGAACCACTCCTGCGCACCACCCGCGCGCACGACGTCGCGCGCGAGCGCGGCGTCGACGCCGTAGCCGAAGCGCGTGACGAGATGGCGCTGCGACGGGGTCAGCAGCTGCGACTTCTTCTTCCTGGCCACCGAGGTCCTCCCGTACCCGAGCCACTTCCGAGACGGATCACTGTCCCACGCCGGGAGCCGGACGCGAAGTCGAACTCGTATTTCACTTGCCCGGCGCCACGGCTTGCGGTCCCATCGCCCGGTGGAGATCCGAGAGCTGGACACGACCGACCCCGCCGCCCGCCGGGCCTGGTACGACGTCCGCGAGCGGTCGGTCCGCGCCGACCGGCCCTACGCCCTGCTGGCGACGTACGCCGCCTTCGAGGTCGTCGCCACCGCGCCCAGCACCTACTGGTCGCGCACCTGGTTCGAGGCGGTCGACGCAGGACAGGTCGTCGGGGTCGCCGAGCTCGAGCTGCCGCTGGAGGAGAACCTCGACCTCGGCTGGTGCGAGGTCGCGGTGCTCACCGGGCACCGACGCCGCGGTACGGGCAGGGCGCTGTGGGACGCCGTCGTCGCACGGGCCCGCCGGCACGGCCGGAGCCGGCTCGGGGGCGAGGTGAGCCTCGACCTGGCCGTGCCGGGCGCCGGCCTCGCGTTCGCCACCGCCGTGGGTGCCGTCGAGAAGCACCAGGAGGACCACCTCCTCGCCGACCTCCCGCTCCCGCCGGCTCCGCTGGACCCGGCCTACGACCTCGTCGCGTGGCAGGGCCGATGCCCCGACGAGCACCGCGCCGCCTACCTCGCGATGCGCAACCAGATGAACGCCGACGTCCCGACCGGCGACCTCGACCTCGACGCGGAGGTGCTCGACGACGACCGCCTCGCCGCCTCGGAGGAGCGCCTGATGAAGGCGTACGACGTCCGCGTGGCGGCCGCGCGGCGTCGCTCGGACGGCGTGTTCGGCGGCTACTCGCTGCTCTTCGTGCCGCACGGCACGGACCACGGCTGGCAGGACGACACGTTGGTCATGCCCGAGCACCGCGGCCACCGCCTCGGCGCCGCCCTGAAGTCGGCGAACTACGCCGACCTCCCGGCGCACGTCACGCAGGTGCACACCTGGACAGCTCCCGACAACACCGCGATGCACCACACCAACACCGCCCTCGGCTTCCGCGTCGTGGAGCGCATGTACGAGATGGAGGCACCGATCGCCTAGGGTGCGGCCCGAGGGGCGGTAGCTCAGTCGGTCAGAGCAGAGGACTCATAATCCTTGGGTCGTGGGTTCGAGCCCCACCCGCCCTACGAGTCGCGGCATCGTGCCGTCAGCCCTCGCCGGCGATGAGGTACTGCTCGCCCTGCCGCGCCAGCTGCAGCGTCACCTGCTCGGTCCTCGTGTCGCCCGAGGTGGTGACGTAGTCGATCGTGTACGACGCCGTCATGGCGTCCTTGTCCACCTTGATCTTCGACGGGCTCGCGGACTCGATCGTGCTCCAGAACCCGGAGTAGTCGCCGTACCCGCCGCTGGCGGCCTGGAACTCCGGGGTGAGCATGGCGAAGGCTGCCTCGGGGTCGGACGTGACCGTCGCGAAGTAGTCCTCGACGAACTTCTTCATCTGGCCAGGAGAGCCGCCGCCGGCCGCGGGCGACGGGGTCTCCGGCTCCTCGGTGGGCTCCTCGGTGGGTTCCTCGGTGGGCGACGCCTCCGACGACGGCTCCTCGGACGGTGACGTCTCTGCGGACGTCGACGGCTGGGAGCTCCGGGTGCTGCCGGCGTCGGTCGGGTCCTCGTCGTCACGCGGCCAGAGCAACCACGCGGCCAGGCCGGCGACCACGACGAGCGCCAGCGCCGCGGCCAGCCAGCCGGCCGGGCGCCCCCTCGACGGCTCGTGGGTGCCGGTGGACGCGGGCGGCGAGGAGGTGACCGGTGGGACGGGCGCGGCCGTGGTCCGCGTGGGCTGGTCGTCCTCGACGTCGCGCGCCGGGCGCATCGCCGCGCCGAGCGGGACCGTCGCGTCCGGGGCCCTCTCCTGCCGTGCGGCGGGGGCGTCGGGCCCGGAGCCGCCGCGCGCGGCCCGGCGCAGCTCGTCGCGCACCCGCTCCACCGGCCACCGCCCCTCGGGGTCCTTGACCAGCATCACGGCCAGGAGCCCCGCGAGCGGGTGGTCGTCGGGCAGGCGCGGCGGCTCGTCGTGCACGATCCGGTAGAGCCCGCCCATGACGTTGTCGCCCACGTCGTACGGCGGCCGCCCGGTGAGCGCGAACCACAGCGTCCCGCCGAGCGACCAGACGTCGCTGGCGGCCGTCGCGGGGGACCCCGACGCCACCTCGGGCGCGAGGTAGGCGGGGGAGCCGGTGATGAAGCCGGTCTGGGTCAGCGCGGCGTCGGTGCCGGACCGGGCGATCCCGAAGTCGCCCAGCTTCGCGTGGTTGTCGTCGCCGACCATGATGTTGCCCGGCTTCACGTCGCGGTGCACGATGCCCGCCCGGCCGGCCTGCACGAGGGCGTCAGCCGCCTGCGCGACGATGCCCGCCGCCCGGGTGGGCGGGAGCGGGCCGTCCTCGGCCACCACCTGGGTGAGCGTGCGGCCCCGGACCAGCTCCATCACGAGCCAGTAGCAGTCGTCGTCCTTGACGAGGTCGAAGATCGACACCACGTGCGGGTGGTTGATGCCCGCCGCGAGCCGCGCCTCCCGCTCGGCACGCGCGATGTCCTGCCCGGTCGTGCCGGGCAGCAGCCCGATGCGCTTGATGGCGACGGACCTGTCGAGCAGCTCGTCGTGGGCGAGGTGGACCGACCCGGCCCCGCCTCGTCCGATCTCCCGCTCGAGCGTGTACCTGCCTGCGATCACCTGTGACCCTTTCCGTGCGCCGAGTGCGTGCGCTCCGAGCCACGCTAGCCACCCGGCCCCGAGCGCTTCACACCCGTTCGGACCTGCGTGTCGCGGCTGCCGAGCCGGTCAGCCCTCGCCCGCGATGAGGTAGGTGTCGTCGAAGCGCTGCAGCTGGAGCCGCACGTCCTGGGTGTCCCGGGCGCCCGAGGTGAAGACGTAGTCGACGGTGTAGCCGACCGTCAGGTCCGACGGGTCGCTCTGCACGTCGGCGAGGCGCGCGGACCGCACCTTCCCCCACCAGCCGATGTAGCCCTCGTAGCCACCACTGACCTGCTGGAACTCCGGCGTGAGCTGGTCGAAGGCCTTGCGCGGGTTGCGGGTCACGGTGGACAGGTAGGACGCGATGAAGGCGTCCATCTGCTCGCGGGTGTCCTCCGCGGACAGCGGCGGAGCCGTGCTCGTGCTGGTGGTCTGCGAGCTGGTGGGCGAGCGCGGCGTGTCGTCCTCGACCGCCTCGGGGGTCTCGCGTCCGGCCCACACGTAGGCCGCGACGACCGCCGCGACCGCGAGCACGGCGGCGAGCGCGATCCAGGCGTACGGCGCCCGGCTCCGCCGTGGCTGCTCGTCGTCCGGCGGCGTGGGCTCGGTCCGCACGGTCGGCAGCTCGCCGGTGCGTTCGCCGTTCACGCGTGGGGCGGCCGCCGGCACGATGGCGCGCTGGCCGCGGGCGAGGCGCGCGAGCTGGTCGCGCACCTTGGCCATCGGCCAGCGGTTCTCCGGCTCCCGCGTCATCATCACCGACAGCAGCCCGGCCATCGGGTGGTCCTCGGGCAGCCGGGGCGGGTCCTCGTGCACGATCTTGTAGAGCGCGCCGATGAGGTTGTCCCCGATGTCGTACGGCGGGCGGCCGGTGACGGCGTGGTAGAGCGTGGCGCCGAGCGACCACACGTCGCTGGCCGGTGTCGCGGATGAGCCGGAGGCCACCTCCGGTGCGAGGTAGGCGGGGGAGCCGGTCACCAGGCCGGTCTGGGTCAGCGACGCGTCGTCCGCCGACTTGGCGATGCCGAAGTCGCTGAGCTTGGCGACCCCGCCCGAGACGAGGATGTTGCTCGGCTTCACGTCGCGGTGCACGATGCCCGCCTGGTGGGCGTCGGCCAGCGCGTCCGCGGTCTGGGCGAGGTAGGTCGCCGCCTCCGTGACGTCGAGCGGGCCGTCGGCGCGGACGATCTCGCCGATCGTGCGGCCGTTGACGTACTCCATGACCAGCCAGTGCACGTCCTCCTCCTCGACCAGGTCGAAGACGGAGACCACGTGGGGGTGGTTGAGCGCCGCGGCCAGCCGGGCCTCGCGGCCGGCCCGCTCGAGCGCGACGTGCTCGCCGGGGAGGATGCCGATGCGCTTGACCGCCACCGTGCGTCCGAGCACCTCGTCGTGCGCGAGGTGGACGGTCCCGGACCCGCCGCGACCGATCTCCCGCTCGAGCGTGTACCTGCCTGCGATCACGTGCCGTGCCTCCTCGTGCCTCGCCCTAGGCTAGTGCCCGTCCACCAACCGACCTCACCCGAAGGAACCCACGTGACGACCCCGAATGTCCTCGACGAGCTGGAGTGGCGCGGCCTGGTCGCCCACTCCACCGACCGCGACGCGCTCCGCGCGGCGCTGGGCGAGGGGAGCGTCAAGTTCTATGTGGGCTTCGACCCGACCGCGCCGAGCCTGCACATGGGCAACCTGGTCCAGATCCTCACCGCGAAGCGCCTCCAGGACGCCGGGCACACGCCGTACGCCCTCGTCGGCGGCGCCACCGGCATGATCGGCGACCCCCGCGAGAGCGGCGAGCGCACGCTCAACTCCCTCGACATCGTCAAGGACTGGGTCGAGCGGGTGCGCGGGCAGATCGAGCCCTTCCTGTCCTTCGACGGCCCCAACGCGGCCACGATGGTCAACAACTACGACTGGACGGCCTCGCTCTCGACGATCGACTTCCTGCGCGACATCGGCAAGCACTTCCCGGTCAACCGGATGCTCGCCCGCGACGTGGTGAAGTCTCGCCTCGAGGCGGGCATCAGCTACACGGAGTTCTCCTACGTCCTCCTCCAGTCGATGGACTACCTCGAGCTGCACCGCCAGCACGGCGTCACGCTCCAGTTCGGCGGTTCCGACCAGTGGGGCAACCTCACCGGGGGCGTCGAGCTGATCCGTCGCGCCGACGGCGGCAAGGCACACGCCTTCGCCACTCCGCTGATCACCAAGGCCGACGGCACCAAGTACGGCAAGACCGAGGGCGGTGCGCTCTGGCTCGACCCCGCCATGCTCTCGCCGTACGCCTTCCACCAGTTCTGGCTCAACGCCGAGGACGAGAAGGTGGGCGAGCTGCTCAAGGTGTTCACCTTCCTCCCACGCGAGGAGATCGAGGACCTCGAGCAGCAGACGGCCGACAAGCCGTTCCTCCGGGCGGGACAGAAGCGTCTCGCCGACGAGGTGACGGCCCTGGTCCACGGCCAGCACGAGGTCGAGCAGGCCAAGGCGGCCGCCGCAGCCCTGTTCGGCGGGGGAGACCTCGCCGCGATCGCGCCCGAGACCCTCGGCTCCGCCCTGCGGGAGACCGGCGGTACGACGATCGCCGCCGGCGAGCTCCCAGGGATCCTCGACCTCCTCGTCGCCTCCGGCCTCGCTGCGAGCAAGGGCGAGGCACGCCGCACGGTCGCCGAGGGCGGGGCCTACCTCAACAACGTGCGCGTCGAGGACCCCGAGCTGCGGCCGACCGAGGCCGACCTCGTCGCCGGGTCGTGGCTCGTGCTGAGGCGGGGCAAGAAGAAGTTCGCCGGTGTCGAGGTGGCCTGAGAGGGAGCCTCGCCGTGGGGGCGTGGCGGGTGCACACCCGGTGCCCCGACACGCCCCACGCGTCACAACAGGCCTCTGACCTGCGCAAACGTCACTGTGCTCGCGGTCACAGCGTTTCGATTTGCACGTTGTCCTGAGTACGCATACTGTTCTCTTCGTCGCCAGGGAGCGGCGGGGAGCAAGACCGGTCAGGTCGGGCTCCCGGCCCCGGGCAGGACAACCCGAAGCGGTCATCGGTCACGGTGACACCACCGGGTCAGAGCGAAACAGCCCGCGATTTGCGCGGACAGAAAGTCGCTCGCTAGGTTTGACCAGTTGCCTCACGCAACCGAGATCCTCACCGGGTCGCGATGTGGGTGCGTCTGATTCTTGAGAACTCAACAGTGTGTTTGATTAGTCGACGAATTAG
>JAYSEC010000001.1:51491-54913 GCA_041914085.1 Nocardioides sp. | reverse complement strand
GGAGGACTACGCCAACACCACGATCGACCTCTCCCACGCCGCGATCGCGCGCAGCGACGTCATCGAGATGGCCGAGCGGATGGGCGAGAGCCTGCGCCACATCCACCTCACCGACGGCACGGGCTCGGCCAAGGACGAGCACCTCGTGCCTGGTCGAGGCGTGATGAAGGCGGAGGAGTTCCTGCAGCACCTCGCCCGCACCGGCTTCTCCGGGCACGTCGTGCTGGAGATCAACACCCGTCGCGCCGCCGGCCGCGCCGAGCGCGAGGCCGACCTCGCCGAGTCGCTGCAGTTCGCCCGCGCCCACCTCGGGGTGACCGCGCGGTGAGCGCGCCGCCGAGGACCGGATGAGCACGCGCACGTCCCGCGGCCGTCGTCCGGGCGCCCCCGACACCCGGGCGCAGGTCCTCGACGCGGCGCGGGCGTCGTTCGCGGAGAAGGGCTTCCGCGCCACCACGATCCGCGCCGTCGCGGCCACCGCCGGCGTCGACCCGGCGCTCGTCCACCACTACTTCGGCACGAAGGACAACCTGTTCCTCGCCGCCCTCGAGATGCCGGTGGACCCGCGCGAGCTGCTCGCTCCGGTCGTGCAGATGGGGCCGGACGGCGCGGGGGAGCGCCTGCTGCGCACCTTCTTGTCGGTGTGGGACGACCCCGACATCCAGGTGCGACTGCTCGCCGTGGTCCGGTCGGTGCTCGACGAGGACGGCGGCCGGCTGCTCAAGGAGGGGTTCATCCCCGTCGTGGTGGGCCCCGTCCTCACCCGGCTCGTCGCCGACGAGCCCGACGTCCGGATCCCGCTCGTCGTCAGCCAGGTCGTGGGGCTCATCGTGGCCCGCTACGTCCTCGCGCTGCCGCCGATGGCCCTCATGCCCGCGGAGGACCTGGTCGCGCGGATGGGGCCGGTCATCCAGCACTACCTCACCGGCGACCTCGCCGCCGGAGCCGTCCGACCCGTCTAGTCCACTCCGGGGGATCCGCAGTCCTACGGATGCGCCGCCGGTCCTCGGCCCAGCACTCTTGAGGGCATGTCAGCCACCCCAGGAGGACGGACGCCTCGCCACGGCCGCGAGAGCTTCTTCGTCGAGGGCGAGGGGGTGGTGGGTCCCGAGGACTCCGCCGCGGTCCCGCCCGTCACCGCCCGTGCCAACACGACGGCCGCCAGCGGCCCCGCGCTCGATCCGGCGCCCACCTTCCGCTTCTCCCGGCTCGGACCCAGGGGCGTACGCCTTCCCGAGGCGACGCTGCGCAAGGTCGCCCTCGCGATGACCGGCGGCTCGGAGGTCGACGGCACGATCCCGGCCGGCTACACCTACCTCGGCCAGTTCGTCGACCACGACCTGACCTTCGACGCCACGACCGTCGCCCTCGGCGACTCCATCTCACCCGCCGCGCTGCTCCAGGGCCGCTCGCCGACGCTCGACCTCGACAGCCTGTACGGCTTCGGGCCGCTCGACCCCGTCTCGGCGGGCTTCTACGAGGCCGACCGCACGCGGCTCAAGGTCGGCAGGACCACGCGCCTCGGGCGCGACCGGGCCCGTGTGGGCTTCGACCTGCCCCGCGTCGGCACCGGGTCCGCCGCGGAGAAGCGGAAGGCCGCGATCCCCGACTTCCGCAACGACGAGAACCTCGTCGTCGCCCAGACCCACGCCGCGATGATCCGCTTCCACAACCGGGTCGTCGCACGGCTCGGGCCCGCGACCCCCGCGGCGGAACGCTTCGAGAAGGCGCGCCGCAAGGTGGTGCTGCACTACCAGTGGATGCTGCGCACCGACTACCTGCCGAGGATCTGCGACGCGTCGGTCGTCACCGACGTGTTCACCCACGGCCGCAGGGTGGTCGACCCCGGTGCCGACCCGCTGAGCATGCCCACGATGCCGATCGAGTTCTCGGTCGCCGCCTTCCGGATCGGGCACTCGATGATCCGCGAGGCCTACGACTGGAACGCCCGCTTCCCCAGCGGCTCCGGCACGCTCGACCTGCTCTTCTTCTTCTCCGGCACGAGCGGTGACCTCGGTGGCAACCCGACGCTGCCGTCCAACTGGATCGCGGACTGGCGGCGGTTGTACCGCTTCGCCCAGATCGGGCACGGCGAGCTCAAGCCCCCGCCGGGCGAGCTCAACCTGGCTCGCCGCATCGACACCCGGCTGGTGGACCCGCTCGCGCGGCTGCCCATCGGGTCGTTCGGGGGCACGGGGTCCGACGAGGGCACGATCCGCGCCAACCTCGCCTTCCGCAACCTCCTGCGCGGCCGGATGCTGCGGCTGGCGAGCGGCCAGCAGATGGCCGCCCTGCTCCGGTCGCGGGGTGTCGCGGTCACCACGCTGACGAACGCGCAGCTGCGGGACGGGGCCGGCGGCAAGGGCTCGGCGAAGCTCGACGAGCTGACCGGGCCGCAGCTCGACGGGTTCCTCCGGGACACGCCGCTGTGGTTCTACGTGCTCCGCGAGGCCGAGCTCAACGGCGGCACCCTCACCGGTGTCGGCGCCCGGCTGGTCGCGGAGACCTTCCACCGGGCGATGGAGGGCAGCACGCACTCCATCGTGCGCACCCCCGGCTTCACGCCGGACCTCGGTGAGAAGGACGGCCGGTTCCGGATGACCGACCTGCTCCTGTTCGCCTTCGAGGGCCAGGAGGCGCTGCTCGCCCCGCTGGGGGACTGATCACGGTTGACGACGGCGGCTGCTCGGACGCACAATTCAACACATGATGAAAAACGTCATCGAGGTGCGTGACCTCGTCGTCGTACGAGGTGAGCGCGAGGTGCTGCCCGGCATCTCGCTGGACGTCCCCGCGGGCGTCACCGGGCTCCTGGGGCCCAGTGGCTGCGGCAAGACCACCCTCATGCGGAGCATCGTCGGCGCGCAGCAGGTCCGCTCGGGCACGGTCGAGGTGCTCGGCGAGCCCGCCGGCAGCGCGTCGCTGCGCGACCGGATCGGCTACGTCACCCAGGCAGCGAGCGTGTACGACGACCTGACGGTCGCGGAGAACCTCGCGTTCTTCGCCCGGGTCCTCGGCGTCGACCGCGCCTCGGTGGACGAGGCGGTCTCCGCGGTCGCGCTGGACGACCACCGCGACCAGGTCGTCGGCAGGCTCTCGGGAGGGCAGCGGAGCCGCGCCGGGCTGGCGGTCGCCCTGCTGGGCAAGCCCGACCTGCTGGTGCTCGACGAGCCGACGGTCGGCCTCGACCCGGTCCTGCGTCGCGACCTGTGGCAGCTCTTCCACCGCATCGCCGACGGCGGCGCTGCCGTGCTCGTGTCGAGCCACGTGATGGACGAGGCCGAGCGCTGCCACCGGCTGCTGCTCATGCGCGACGGCCGGATCATCGCCGACGGCTCGCCGGAGGAGATCCGCGAGCGCACCGGGACGGCCGACATCGAGGCGGCGTTCCTGCACCTCGTCGAGGACACGGAGCCCGCCTC
>JAYSEC010000001.1:3181-51391 GCA_041914085.1 Nocardioides sp. | reverse complement strand
CGGCCGACATCGAGGCGGCGTTCCTGCACCTCGTCGAGGACACGGAGCCCGCCTCGTGAACGCCAGGACCACCCTCGCCGTCGCTGGTCGCGTGCTCACCCAGGTGCGCCGCGACCACCGCACGCTCGCGATGCTCCTCGTCGTCCCGTGCGTGCTGATCAGCCTGCTGTGGTGGATGTTCGAGGACCTCCCCGGCGACCTCTTCGACCGGTTCGGCCCGGGGCTGCTGGCGATGTTCCCGTTCATCGTGATGTTCCTGGTGACGAGCGTGACCACGCTGCGCGAGCGGTCGTCGGGGACCCTCGAGCGCCTGCTCACCATGCCGATGGGCAAGCTCGACTTCCTGGTCGGCTACGCGCTCGCCTTCGGGCTGCTGGCCGCCGTGCAGTCGGCGCTGGCCGTGGCGGTGAGCGTGGGCCTGCTCGGGCTCGAGGTGCAGGGATCGGTCTGGCTGCTCGGGGTGGTCGCGGTGGCGGACGCCGTGCTCGGCACCGCGCTCGGCCTGCTGGTCAGCGCCTTCGCGACCACCGAGTTCCAGGCGGTCCAGTTCATGCCGGCGTTCGTCCTCCCGCAGATCCTGCTGTGCGGCCTGTTCGTGCCGCGCGAGGCGATGCCCGGCGTGCTCGAGGCGATCAGCGACGTGCTGCCGATGTCGTACGCCGTCGACGCGATGCAGGAGCTCGTCGGCGCCGCCGACACGGGGGCGATCTGGCGCTCGGTCGCGGTCGTGGCCTGCTTCGCGCTCGCCGCGCTGGCGCTGGGGGCAGCGACCCTCAGGCGCCGGACGCCCTGACCCGGGTGAACAGCCACGCCGCGAACGCGAAGAGGACGGCGTACATCCCGGAGATGCCGACCACGTCGACGAGCGAGGCCTCCTCGCGGTCGGTCGCGACGAGCACGACGGCGACCACGCCGGCCACGACGGTGGTGACCGAGGCGGCCGCGAGCGCGACGGCCATCCCGCCGGCCCGGAACCGCGTGGCGACGGCGACGACGAGCGCGACGGCGGGCGCGGCGAGGTAGATCGCGTCGCGGTCGCCCTCGCCGACGATGCCCAGGGCGCCGATGCCGAAGAGCAGGAGGAGCACGGTGAGGAGCGAGGCGCCGAGGGCGAGCAGGTAGCGCTGGGCCGGGGAGGAGCCGGCGAGGCGGGAACCGGTGGTCGAGGTCATGGATCCACGCTAGGCACGACGGTCGCCGGGAGGGGTGGAGGAGGTGTGAAGGTTCGGTGGGGATCGGCGTAGCCTTCGCTCCATGTCGTTGCTCCGCCAGCCGATCCTCCTCCTCGCCCGCAGCGAGGGGGTCAAGAAGCTCGTCTCCACGATGCCCGTCTCCAGCGGGATCGTGACGAGCTACGTGCCCGGTGAGGGCACCGATGAGGCAGTCGCCGCCACCTCGACGCTCGTGCAGGACGGGCTCCGCGTCACCCTGGACTACCTCGGTGAGGACACCACCGACGCCGCGCAGGCCGACGCCACCGTGGCGGCCTACAAGGAGCTGCTGGCCGACCTGTCCGCGAAGGGCCTCGCCCCGCACGCGGAGGTCTCGGTGAAGCTGAGCGCGATCGGGCAGTTCCTGCCCGACAACGGCCACAAGGTCGCGCTCGAGAACGCCCGCGACATCTGCCGTGCCGCCCGCAACGCCGGCACCACGGTGACCCTCGACATGGAGGACCACACCACCACCGACTCCACGCTCACCATCCTGCGTGAGCTGCGCAAGGACTTCCCGGAGACCGGTGCCGTGCTGCAGGCGATGCTGCACCGCACCGAGGCCGACTGCCGCGCGCTCGCCTACGAGGGCTCCCGCGTGCGTCTCTGCAAGGGCGCCTACATGGAGCCCGAGGAGGTCGCCTTCCAGGACAAGGTCGAGATCGACAAGTCCTACGTCCGCTGCCTGAAGGTGCTGCTCGGTGGCCAGGGCTACCCGATGATCGCCACCCACGACCCGCGGATGGTGCAGATCGCCTCCTCCCTCGCGAGCCGCTTCGGCCGCCGGCCGGGCACCTACGAGTTCCAGATGCTCTACGGCATCCGGCCGGAGGAGCAGAAGCGGCTCGCTGCCGCGGGCGAGACGGTGCGCGTCTACATCCCCTACGGCACCGAGTGGTACGGCTACCTCATGCGCCGCCTGGCCGAGAAGCCCCAGAACCTCGCGTTCTTCCTGCGGTCGCTCGTCTCCAAGAAGTGAGACCGTCCAGATCCAGCCGATAGATTGACCGCATGAGCACAGCGATCATCGGCGCCGGCGTGATGGGGGAGACCCTCCTGTCCGGTCTGGTGCGTGCCGGTCGCCGCGTCGACCAGCTGATGGTCGGCGAGAAACGTGCCGAGCGGGCCCGGGAGCTCGAGGAGCGCTACGGCGTCGCCGTCGTCTCCAACCGCGAGGCCGCCGCGAAGGCCGACACCGTCGCCCTCGTCGTCAAGCCGCAGGACATGGGCGACGTCCTCGAGGAGATCTCGCCCGAGCTGCGTGCCGGGCAGCTGGTCGTGTCCCTCGCCGCGGGCATCACGACCTCCTTCATCGAGTCGCGCGTGCCGGAGGGCGTCGCCGTCGTCCGGGTCATGCCCAACACGCCGGCGCTCGTCGACGAGGGGATGGCGGCGATCTCACCGGGCTCCCACTGCGACGACGCGCACCTGGCGGAGGTCGAGTCGCTGATGGCCTCCACGGGCAAGGTGCTCCGCATCCCGGAGAAGCAGATGGACGCGGTCACCGCGATCTCCGGATCCGGTCCGGCCTACATCTTCTTCGTCGTCGAGTCGATGATCGAGGCGGGCGTCCACCTCGGCCTGCCGCGGGCGACGGCGACCGACCTGGTCGTGCAGACGCTGGTCGGGTCCGCCGCGATGCTCCGCGAGACCGGCACCCACCCCGTCGTGCTCCGCGAGCAGGTCACCTCGCCCAGCGGGACCACGGCCTCGGCGCTGCGGGAGCTGGAGATCCACAAGGTCCGCGCCGCCTTCCTCGCCGCGATGGAGGCCGCGCGCAACCGTTCGCGCGAGCTCGCCGAGGGCTCCTGACCGACCTGACAACCTCCCCTGCTCCGGTGGAGTTGAGGTGGGTGTGACGAGACGACACCCGATGCTCGACCGGCCCGACCAGGCCGCCTTCGAGGCCTTCGCCCGCCGCTCCTCGGACCGGTTGCTCCGCACCGCCCTCCTGCTCTGCGGGGACCACGGCCACGCGGAGGACCTCGTCCAGACGGCCCTGCTGCGGACGGCCCGGAGGTGGTCGGCGGCGCGACGCGACCCCGACGCGTACGCCCGGCGCGTGGTGGTCAACCTCGCCCGGGACCGGTGGCGGCTGCTGCGCCGCCGGTTCGGCGAGGCGCCGCTGGAGATCGACGTCGCCGTGCCCGTGACCGACGGGCTCGCCGACCGGGAGCTGCTGCTCGCGGCCGTGCGGCAGCTGCCGCCCGGCCAGCGCGCGGTGCTGGTGCTGCGCTACTTCGACGACCTCAGCGTCGCCGACACCGCCGCCGCGCTCGGCTGCTCGACGGGCACCGTCAAGTCACAGACCGCACGCGCCCTGGACCGCCTCCGGGCCGCGTTGACCAGTGAGAGGGAGAAGACCAGTGCTGACCGATGACGACCTGACCCGACAGCTGCGTGCGGCGTTCGAGGAGGACACCCGCCACATGACGTACGACGGCGCGGTGCCGCGGGTGCGCACCCGTCCCGCGTGGGCGGCCCCGGGCTGGGTGGCCCTGCCGGCCGCCGGCGCGGTGGCGGCCGCCGTGCTCGTGCTCGGCTCGACCGGCGACGCGACGTCACCGGCGACGCCCGACGCCGCACCCGGTCCCACCACGTCTGCGCCGTCCGCGACCCCGTCCGGTGAGGACACGGTGACCGAGACGCTCACCCTCGCCGGCATGACGTTCACCTACGAGCGGGGCGCCGACGAGGCGCCCATCGACGACCAGTTCCTCCGCGTCTACGACCCGGGCGAGCTGCCGGGGTGGGCCCGGCCGGTCGAGCTGGAGAGCGGCGCGTCGGCGGAGGTGTGGGTCGGCCAGGACCCCTCGACGGGCGACGTGAGCATGTTCGTCAGCTCGCCCGAGCGGTGGGGCGGCGCGCTCACCGGCCTCGCCTCCCCGTCGATCACGGTCGAGCAGATGACCTCGCTCGCCCGGAACGGGCGCCTGAGCTGACCGCGGACGACCGTGCTCACGGACGGACCACTGGTCGGCGAATGCCCGGAGCGGGAGTAACGTCCGCCACATGGAGTGCGCGGGTCCCACGTCGGTCGTCTTCGACCAGACGCTCACGGAGTACAACTTCGGCCCGACTCACCCCATGTCGCCGATCCGCGTCGACCTGACGATGCGGCTGGCCGAGGAGCTCGGCGTCCTCGACGGGATCAAGCGCGTCGATGCACCGGTGGCCACGGACGAGCAGATCGCGACCGTCCACGAGCAGGGTCTGATCGACGCGGTCACCCGCGCCGGCGTGACGCCGGGCTTCGAGGACGCCGCACGCGGGCTCGGCACCGAGGACGACCCGGTCTTCAAGGACATGCACCTCGCGAGCGCCCACGTGGTGGGCGCGAGCCTCGAGGCGTTCCGGCAGGTCTGGAGCGGGGAGTCGCTGCACGCGGTGAACATCGCCGGCGGCCTGCACCACGCGATGCCCGACCGGGCCAGCGGGTTCTGCATCTACAACGACGTCGCGGTGGGCATCACGCAGCTGCTCGCCGAGGGCGTCGAGCGGGTGGCCTACGTCGACATCGACGTCCACCACGGCGACGGCGTGGAGACGATCTTCTACGACGACCCGCGGGTGCTGACGATCTCGCTGCACGAGACCGGTCAGATGCTCTTCCCCGGCACGGGCTTCCCGACCGACACCGGCGGCCCCGGCGCCGAGGGGAGCGCCGTCAACGTGGCACTCCCGCCCGGCACCGCCGATGCCGGCTGGCTGCGCGCCTTCCACGCCGTCGTACCCCCGCTGCTGCGGGAGTTCCGGCCCCAGGTGCTGGTCACCCAGCACGGCTGCGACTCGCACATGAACGACCCGCTCGCCCACATGATGCTCAGCGTCGACGGGCAGCGCGCGGCGTACCTCGCCCTCCACGACCTCGCCCACGAGGTCGCCGACGGGCGCTGGGTCGTCACCGGCGGCGGTGGCTACTCCGTGGTGGACGTGGTGCCGAGGGCCTGGACCCACCTGCTCGCCATCGCCTCGGGGCGTCCGCTCGAGCCGACCACCCCGACGCCTCCCGGGTGGCGGGCCTACGTCGAGGAGGTGCTCGGGGCGAGCGCCCCGCACCGGATGACCGACGGTCGTACGCCGGCCTACCGCGACTGGTCCGGCGGCTACGACCCGGAGACCTGGCTGGACCGCGCGATCCACGCCACCCGGATGGAGGTCTTCCCGTTGCACGGCCTCGACCCGCTGCCCTGAGAGACGGGCGCGGAGGTCGGGACGGTAAAGAATCAAACCGACACGCCGCGAGTCCCACAAGTTTCTCTGGCATTCCTCTTCCCCACGCGTCACGCGAGCCCTAATCTCAGTCGTTAGCGGCACGCCTGTGACGCCGGCGCGGAAGCCGGCGCCGTCGCCGCGAGAAGGATCGGTGCACACACCATGGCTGAGAACACCCCTGGCGACATGTCCGAGGCCCACTTCCTCACGATCGCCGAGGTCGCGGCCAAGATGCGCGTCTCGAAGATGACGGTCTACCGGCTCGTGCACGGTGGCGAGCTGCCGGCGGTCCGCGTCGGCCGCTCCTTCCGCGTCACCGAGGACGACGTGAACGAGTACCTCCGCAAGAGCTTCTACAACGCAGGCTGAGCCCCCTGGTCCCGCCCGGACTCGATTCCGCACTGCACACCCCTGCCAAGTAGGGTGTGCGGGTCCGGCCGACGAGCGTCGGCCGAAAGGAAAGGTCTCACCGTGGGTTCTGTCATCAAGAAGCGGCGCAAGCGCATGGCCAAGAAGAAGCACCGCAAGCTTCTCAAGAAGACGCGCGTCCAGCGCCGCAAGCTCGGCAAGTAACACCCCCTCGCCCATGGGTCGGGTCGTGCTGGTCACCGGGATCTCCCGGGACATAGGGCGACGCTTCGCGCGCGCCGCGGCCGGCGACCCGTCCATCGAGCGAGTGATCGGCGTCGACGTCGTCCCCCCGCGGGGCGACATCGGGGACGTCTCCTTCGTCCGCGCCGACATCCGCAACCCCGTCATCGCGAAGGTCCTCGCCAAGGAGGACGTCGACACCGTCGTCCACATGAGCGTGATCGCCACGCCCGGCTCGGCCGGCGGGCGCGGGACGATGAAGGAGCTCAACGTCATCGGCTCCATGCAGCTGCTCGCTGCGTGCCAGAAGTCGTCGACCGTCGAGCGCCTCGTCGTGAAGTCCACGACCACCGTCTACGGCTCCAGCCCGCGCGACCCCGCGATGTTCACCGAGGACATGGGCCCCAAGCGCCTGCCGTCCTCCGGCTACGCCAAGGACGTCTTCGAGGTCGAGGGCTACGTCCGCGGGTTCGCCCGCCGGCGCCCCGACGTCAGCGTCACCATGCTCCGCGCGGCCAACGTCATCGGCCCCCACGTGTCGAGCCCGCTGACCAACTACTTCCGGCTGCCGGTGATCCCACGGGTGCTGGGCTTCGACCCCCGCCTGCAGTTCCTCCACGAGGACGACCTGCTCCGCGTCCTGCGCCACGCCGTCGTCACCGGGACCCCCGGCACCTTCAACGTCGCCGGCGACGGGCTCCTCACCCTGAGCCAGGCCGTACGCCGGCTCGGCACCCCGTCCGTGGCGATGCCGCGCTTCGCCGTCGGCCGCCTCGGCGCCACGATGCGCCAGGCCCGCCTGTCGGACTTCTCCCCCGAGCAGCTGGGGTTCCTCACCTACGGTCGAGGTGTGGACACCACCCGGATGCGCACCCAGCTGCACTTCGAGCCGCGGTTCACCACGGCCGAGGCCTTCGCCGACTTCTGCCGCGAGCTCTCCCCGAGCGAGCTGGAGGGAGCCGACCGTGGCTGAGGAGGCACAGGAGAACGTCCGCGAGGACGCGGTGGTCATCCCGATCGGCACCGGCGGGCGTCCCGGCCGCGGCACCGGCAAGGCGCGTCCCTCGTCCGCGGCGCGCAACCTCGCGCCGGCGGCTCGCAAGCCGGCGGCGCGGAAGGCCCCTGCCAGGAAGGCCGCAACCGAGCCCACCCCTGCTCCGGAGCAGGCCCCGGTCGCGCAGGAGGCTCCACCGCGCGAGCCGACCCGGGCCGCCGACCGCAGCCCCCTGCCCGGCATCCCGGTGGGCGACTGGCTCTCGGCCCTGCAGGGCGCCGCGCACGAGGTGTTCGGCGACGACTGGGAGCGACGGCTCGCGGAGCTGATGGCGTTCGTCCGGCGCCGCCTCGAGGGCGACTACGAGGTCGACGACTACGGCTTCGACCGCGAGCTCACCGAGCGCTTCCTGATGTCGGCGCTGCGCCCGGTCGCGGAGAAGTGGTTCCGCCTCGAGGTGCGCGGGCTCGACAACATCCCGGCCGAGGGCGGTGCCCTGGTCGTGTCCAACCACTCCGGCACCGTGCCCGTCGACGGGCTGATGACGATGCTGACCGTCCACGACCACGCCGGCCGGTTCCTGCGCCCCCTCGGCGCCGACCTGGTCTTCAAGCTGCCGGTCGTCAGCTCGCTGGCGCGCAAGAGCGGTGCCACCCTGGCCTGCACCGAGGACGCCGAGCGGATGCTGTCCGGAGGAGACCTCGTCGGCGTGTGGCCCGAGGGCTTCAAGGGCATCGGCAAGCCGTTCAGCGAGCGCTACAAGCTCCAGCGGTTCGGCCGCGGTGGCTTCGTGTCCGCCGCGCTGCGCACCGGCGTGCCGATCATCCCGCTGTCGGTCGTCGGCGCGGAGGAGATCTACCCGCTGGTCGGCAACGTCCCCTCGCTGGCCCGCCTGCTGGGCGTCCCCTACATCCCGATCACCCCGTTCTTCCCCTGGCTGGGGCCGCTCGGGCTGGTGCCGCTGCCGTCGAAGTGGATCCTCGAGTTCGGTGAGCCGATCCGCACCGACGCCTACGACCCGGCCGAGGCCGAGGACCCGATGCTCGTCTTCAACGTCACCGACCAGGTGCGCGAGACGATCCAGCACACGCTGTTCGACCTGCTGCGCGAGCGCGACGGGGTCTTCAGCTAGGTCCCGGCAGGATCCCGGGACCGACCGTCAGGGCAGCAGCCCGCCGGTCGCGTTGGTGACCGTGTTGCCGGTCAGCCCGTCGACGGTCCCGGTGACCTCGCTGATCAGGCCGCCGGTCGCGTTGTCGACGGTGCCGGTGAGCCCGCCGAGCGCCCCACCGGTGACGCCGTCGAGCTGGGTCACCACGTCGCTCGTCGTGTCGGTGACGGTGTCGACGGTGTCCTCGACGGTGTCCTCGACCGTGCCGGGGACGTCGGGCTTGGTCGTCGGCGTCGGGTCGGGCAGCACCTCGGGCGTCGTGGTCGGGACCGCCGTGGTGGGCTTGACCGTCGGCGACTGGAGCACCTCGGGCACCGTGATGCCGGTGAGGTCCTGGCCGGACACCGGCGCGGCTGCCGGCTCGAGCGTCAGCTCGTCGGAGTCGAGGCCGCTCAGCAGGTCGACCGGTGCGCTGCTCAGCAGGAACTCCGGTGTCGTGGTGATCCCGCCCCCGCACGTCACGCAGGCGTTGCTGGCCTCGATGTCGAGGTCGGTCAGCGTGCGACCGGCGGCCAGCAGCTCGTCGCGGGCGCTCTCGGGCAGCTGGCCCTCCAGCGACTCGAGGCGCTCCATGCTGGCGGCGGTGAAGTCGCGGGCGACCTGGACGTCGGCCGTGGTGCCCGTGGCGTCGTACGACGCGAGCAGGCTGCGGACGCCCTCGCTGGACTGGCGGGTGAAGGTGTCGAGGGTGTCGGGCACGAGCGCCTCGGGCGCCTGGCCGCCGGCGATCTCCTCGAGCTCGGCGAGCCGGGTGTCGGCCTGGGCGAGGAGCGTGCGACCGCGCGCGGCGTCGTCGCCGGCGAGGCGGACCTCCGCGGACTCGATGCCGCGCTTCACGCCGTAGAGGGACTCGCCCGGCAGCGCGGTCTGGGCGGCCACGCCCATCGTCGCGGCGGCGCCGGCCATCGCGACGCCCCCCAGGAGCACCCCGAGGCGACGGTTGCGGCGGCGGGACGCGACCGGCATCGCGAGCCGCTCGGGGGCCGGCGGCTGACGGACCAGGACGGTGTCGGCCTCCGCCATCAGGCGCTCGCGCAGCGAGGCCACGAACTCGGCGCGCGGCGCCACCTCGGGCAGGGCGCGGAGGTCGGCGACGACGTCGAGGAGGGAGGCGAAGCGCGCCGCATCACGCTCGTCGAGCGGTGCGTCGGGGCCTCGGGAGAGGAGTGCCTCGAACTCGTCGGCACGCCGGCGTGCCGAGAAGGCGGGTGTCATCGCGCTGGTCCTGTCTCACATCTGGTGGGTGCTCCCACCCAGACGAACGAACGGGACGAGCCGGAGGTTACGCGCCGGCTCATGAGTCCCTCAGCCCCTCCGGCAGCAGCTTGGCCAGGTTGCGCACGCCGCGCAGCTGGAGCTGCTTGACGGCGCCGTCACTGCGGTCGAGGGCCAGCGCCGTCTCGGCGATCGACAGGCCCTGCAGGAAGCGCATGATGAGGCACTCGCGCTGCTCGGTCGGCAGCTCGGTGAGCGCCTTGAGGAGCACCTCGTTGGTGAGCCCCGCGATGACCGCGTTCTCGGGGCCCTCCGTCGCGTCGTCGTGGGGCGTCATGTCCTCGGTGGACATCTCGAGGCGCGTGCGGCCGGCCTTGAAGTGGTCGGTGGTGAGGTTGCGCGCGATGGTCATCAGCCAGGCGCCGAAGTCCTTGCCCTGCCACCGGAAGCTGTTCATGCTGCGCAGCGCGCGGAAGAAGGTCTCCGAGGTGAGGTCCTCGGCGAGCGTCTGCGAGCGGGTGCGGTAGTAGAGGAACCGGTAGACTGAGGCCTGGTAGTGGTCGTAGAGGAGGCCGAACGCCTCCTTGTCGCCGCTGCGGGCCAGCTCGACGAGCGCGATCAGCCGCTCGCGCTCGGCCTCGTCGCCCTCGGACGACGCGGCGAAGCCCTCGTCGCCGACCGGGCCCGGGCCGAGCGTGCCGGGCCCGCCGGAGCCACCCGTGCCACCGGTGCCGCCCGCCGCCTCGGCCATGAGCAGCACACCCTGCGGGGAGAGCGCAGCCAGGACTGCGCGCCGAAGCGCCTCGAGTCCCTCCTCGAGCGTGCGCCCGAGCTCCTGTCGCGGCATGCGGTGGTCCCTCCCAGCTACTGCAGTCTCCACGATAAGTGGCGCAGGCCACTCTGTGAACCCGCGAGTAACTACGAGTTACAGACCGCGGGTCAGGAGAGCCGCCGGTGCGTCCTGACGCTGACCCCCGCGGCGACGGCGCCGCTCACCGCGCCGGCGACGGCCGCCGCCATCAGGCCGGCGCGGGCCGCCTTGCGGCCGGTGCGGTAGTCGTGGATCCGCCAGCCGTTCGCCCGGGCGTGGGCGCGCAGGCGGGCGTCGGGGTTGATCGCGCACGGGTCGCCGACCATCGAGAGCATCGGCAGGTCGTTGCTGGAGTCGGAGTACGCCGAGCACCGCGCGAGGTCGAGCCCCTCCCGCTCCGCGAGGGCGCGGATCGCCTCGGCCTTGGCCGGGCCGTGGAGCAGGTCGCCGACGAGCTGCCCGGTGTAGACGCCGTCGACGTGCTCGGCGACGGTGCCCATGGCGCCGGTGAGCCCGAGGCGCCGGGCGATGATGCTGGCGATCTCGATCGGTGCTGCCGTCACCAGCCAGACGCGCTGCCCCTCGTCGAGGTGGAGCTGGGCGAGGGCGCGGGTGCCGGGCCAGATCCGGTGCGCCATCGCCTCGTCGAAGATCTCCTCGCCGAGCTCCTCGAGCTCGGCGGTCGTGTGGCCGGCGATGAAGGACAGCGCCGAGCTGCGGGCCTGCGCCACGTGCTCGGGGTCCTCGACGCCCACGACCCGGAAGTAGGCCTGCTTCCACGCCGCCGAGGCGATCTCCCGGGTGGTGAAGAACTTGCGCCGGTGCAGGCCCTTGGCGAGGTGGAAGATGCTCGCGCCCTGCATGACCGTGTTGTCCACGTCGAAGAACGCCGCGGCGGTCGGGTCGCTGGGCGTGGACAGCGCGTGCTCGACGTCGGCCGAGGCCGCCGCGGCCTCGCCGGCGAGCACCGACCGCTGCCGGAGGTTGAGCCGACGGGGCCGCTCGGTCGGGGTCACGTCCGCAGCCTAGCGGCGGCTCCCGCCAACGGCCGGTGGGTCGGCCCGGGCTGTGGAAGGATCGCTGCATGCAGCGCAACGACATCTCCGCCCTCGTGGCCGAGGCCGCCGCTGACGTGCCCGACCGGCAGGCCCTCGTCGAGAGCGGCGGGCGGACCCTCACCTGGGCCGCGCTGGAGGACGAGGTCGCACGCATCGCGACCGGCCTGGGGACCCAGGGCGTGCGGGCCGGGCAGCGCGTGATGATCGTCGTGGGCAACCGGGTGGAGTTCGTCACCGCCTACCTCGGCGTGCTCCGCGCGCAGGTCGTCGCCGTACCGGTGAACCCGCGCTCCAGCGCCGGCGAGGTCGCCCGGATGATCGCCGACTCCGGCACCCGGCTCGTCGTCGTCGACGACACCGCGCTGGAGGTCGTGCGCGCCGCGCTCGACGAGCTCGCCGAGCTGCCCGAGCCCCGGGTCCCGCCCCCGACGGTGGTGGTCACCGGGACCGCGCCGGGGGAGGGCGAGCTCGCCTTCGACGCGCTGCGCGCGGACGTCGTACGACCGGTGCCGCCGCTGCCCGACCCGGAGAAGCTGGCCGCGATCCTCTACACCAGCGGCACCTCCGGGCGGCCGCGGGGCGCGATGCTCAGCCACCGCGCCCTGCTGGCCAACATCGAGCAGGTCGCCTCCGTCGAGCCGCCGATGATGCACGGCGACGACGTCGTGCTCGGGGTGCTCCCGCTCTTCCACGTCTACGGCCTCAACGCCGTCCTCGGCGGGGTGCTGCGCCACCGCGCCCGGCTGCTGCTCGTCGAGCACTTCGAGGCGCAGGCCGTGCTCGACCTGATCGACGACGAGGCGTGCAGCGTCGTGCCGATCGCGCCCCCGGTCTTCGCCCACTGGCTCCCCGACGAGCACCTGCGCGAGCGCCTGGGCCCGGTCCGGCTGGTGCTCTCCGGCTCGGCGCCGCTCGAGCCGCAGGTGATCGAGCAGTTCACGGCGATCACCGGCATCCCCGTGCACCAGGGCTACGGCCTCACCGAGGCCGCGCCGGTCGTGACCAGCACGCTGTGCAGCCGCGACGGCCGCCCGGGGTCGGTCGGCGCCGCCCTGCCCGGCATCGAGATCCGCCTCGTCGACGAGACGTGGCAGCAGGTGGAGGGCGAGGACCCCGGCCAGATCCAGATCCGGGGCGAGAACCTGTTCAGCGGCTACTGGCCCGACGGCTCCGACGGACCCGGTGCCGACGGCTGGTACGCCACCGGCGACGTCGGCTTCCTCGACGCCAACGGCGACCTGTTCCTCGTCGACCGCGTCAAGGAGCTGGTCATCGTCAGCGGGTTCAACGTCTACCCGACCGAGGTCGAGGACGTGGTCCGCGAGGTCGAGGGGGTCGCGGACGCCGCGGTCATCGGCGTGCCCGACCCCGAGACGGGCGAGGCCGTGGTGGCCTACGTCGTCCCTGCCGCCGGTGCCGACCTGACGGGGCTCGCGGACGCGGTCCGCGCGCACGCGGCCGAGCGACTCGCCCGGTTCAAGCAGCCCACCCGCCTCGAGGTGGTGGAGGAGCTGCCGGTCACCGGCACCGGCAAGGTGCAGAAGGGGCGGCTGCGCGGCATCGAGCGCCGTCGTGCCCTGGGGATCCTGGAATGAACGGCGAGCAGCGGCGATGAGCGCACGCGTCACGCTCTACTCCCGTCCGGGATGCCACCTGTGCGACGACGCCCGTGAGGTCGTCGTCCGGGTGTGCGCAGAGCTGGGGGAGTCCTTCGACGAGGTCGACATCGAGTCCGACCCCGACCTCGAGGACCGCTTCGGCGAGGAGGTCCCGGTGACCTTCGTCGACGGCCGGCAGCACGACTTCTGGCGCGTCGACGAGGCGCGGCTGCGGAAGGCTCTCGGCGCCTGAGGCGTTGAGGAGGGCGTGAGGCTCTCCCTTCTCGACCGCTCCCGGACCCGCGACGGCGTCCCCGACGGCGACGCCCTCGCTGCCACCGTGGCCCGGGCCGTGCACGCGGAGCAGGTCGGCTACGACCGGTTCTGGGTCGCCGAGCACCACGGTGTCCCGGGGATCGCGTCCGGGTCGCCGGCCGTGCTGCTCGCTGCGGTGGGGGCCCGCACCGACCGCATCCGGATCGGGTCGGGCGGCGTGATGCTCCCGCTGCACCAGCCGCTGGTCGTCGCCGAGCAGTTCCTCGTCCTGGACGCGCTGCACCCCGGCCGCGTCGACCTCGGGCTCGGCCGGTCGCTGGGGTTCACCCCGCCGGTGCGCCGCGCGCTGCGCCGCGACCACGAGGACGGCGACACCTTCGAGGACGACCTCCGCGAGCTGCGCGCGCACCTCGCGGGCACCGCCGAGGTGACCGCGCGCCCCGCCACGGGTCGGGTGGTGCCGATGCACCTGCTCGCCACCGGTCGCGGGCTGGAGGTCGCGGCCCGCCTCGGGCTCCCCGTGGTCGTCGGGGGGCCGGTCCTCGACTCCGACGAGCTGCCCGGTGCGCTGTCGGCGTACCGCCGCACGTTCCGCCCGCACCACGGCAGCGAGCCGCGGCTGACGGTGTCGCTGGACGTGCTCGTCGCCGACGACGACCGCACCGCGCGCGAGCTCGCGCTCCCCGAGGCGTGGGCGATGGCGCGGTCCCGGCGCAGCGGCGAGTTCCCCCCGCTCGAGGACGTCGCCGCCATCCGCGCCAGCCCGTGGCCCGACCAGGTGCGACGCCGGGTCGAGGCCTCGTTGGACCGGGCCGTGGCCGGCAGTCCCGCGACGGTGGCGAGGCGTCTGGAGGAGCTGGCCGGGCGGACCGGCGCCGACGAGCTGCTGGCGAGCTCGTCGACGTACGACGCGGAGGCGCTGCTCGCCTCCGACCGGATGCTGCGCGAGCTGCTGCGGTGAGCGTCCGGCGCGCCCCGGTTACGCCCTCGGGCACCCCGCGCGCAAGTCCGCGACGACCCCGGCGCGGGTGTGACTTCTCACATGTGCTAGCCCGCTCGTCGGCGTTTTGTTCTCCCGTTCACAAACTCCTACAGTGACCGGGTCAGGCGATCCCCGTCACCTGGCTGGAGAGAAGCAAGCTGTGACCGCACGGACCCCCGACTCTGCCCGGGACATTCCCGAGGCGACTGTCGCGCGGCTGCCCGTGTACCTGCGTGCCCTGACCGGCCTCGCCGACGACGGCACGACGACCTGCTCGAGCGAGGAGCTCGCCGCGGCGGCCGGCGTCAACAGCGCCAAGCTGCGCAAGGACCTCTCCCACCTCGGCAGCTACGGCACCCGCGGCGTCGGCTACGACGTGGAGTACCTCCGCTACCAGATCGCCCGCGAGATCGGCGTCACCCAGGACTGGCCCGTGGTCATCGTGGGCATCGGCAACCTCGGTCACGCGCTCGCCAACTACTCCGGGTTCCGCAGCCGCGGGTTCCGGGTGGTGGCGCTCCTCGACGCCGACCCGAGCCGGCACAGCGAGGTCGTCGCCGGCCTCGAGGTGCGCTCCTTCGACGACCTCGAGTCGATCGTCGCCGAGCACGACGTCTCCATCGGCGTGATCGCGACGCCGGCGGTCGCCGCCCAGGACGTGGCCGACCGCATGGTCGCGACCGGCATCACCAGCATCCTGAACTTCGCCCCGACCGTCCTGTCCGTGCCGGACGGCGTCGACGTGCGCAAGGTGGACCTGTCCATCGAGCTGCAGATCCTCGCCTACCACGAGCAGCGCAAGGCGGTCGCGCCCACATCGGAGGTGGTCTCGTGAGCGTCCTCGTCGTGGGGATCTCCCACAAGTCCGCGCCGGTCGAGCTCCTCGAGAAGCTCGCCCTCGACGCCGACGGAACCGTCAAGCTGATCGCCGACGTGATGGGCGGTGAGCACGTCAGCGAGGCGACCGCCATCGTCACCTGCAACCGCCTCGAGGTGTACGCCGAGGTCGACCGCTTCCACGGCAGCGTCGAGGACCTCTCCGGGCTGCTCGTCGCCCGTGCCGAGAAGTCCACCGAGGCGCTGCTGCCCCACCTCTACGTCCACTACGACGAAGGTGCCGTGTCGCACCTCTTCCAGGTCGCGGCCGGGCTGGACTCGATGGTCGTCGGCGAGGGCCAGATCCTCGGCCAGACGCGTGACGCGCTCCGGATCGGCCAGGAGCACGGCACCATCGGGCCGGCCCTGAACACGCTCTTCCAGCAGGCGCTGCGCGTGGGCAAGCGCGCCCACGCCGAGACCGACATCGACCGCGCCGCGCCGTCGCTGGTGAGTGCGGCCCTCGAGCGCAGCCCCGTCCCCGTCGCGGGGGCGCGCACGACCGTCATCGGCGCCGGTGCCATGGCCTCCCTCGCCGTCGCCCACCTCTCCCGGGGAGGGGCCGACCGGATCGCGGTCCTCAACCGGACCTCGGCCAACGCCGACCGCCTCGCCGCCGAGTACGGCGCGTCTGCCGTGCCGCTGGACGCCCTGGCCACCGAGCTCGCCGAGGCCGACATCGTCATCTCGTGCACCGGCGCCCCCGAGCCGCTGGTCCGGCTCGCCGACGTGGTGACCGCCCGCGGCGCGAGCGAGCGTCCGCTGACCGTCATCGACCTCGCCCTGCCCCACGACGTGGAGCCGGCCGTGGGCCAGCTGCCGGGCGTGGAGCTGATCAGCCTGGCCGGTCTGGCCGACGAGCTGCGCGGCCTCGAGGCCACCGCCGGCGTGGACGACGTCCGCACCATCGTGGGCCAGGAGATCGCGGCCTTCCTCGCCGTGCGCCGCCAGGCGAGCGTCACCCCGACCGTCGTCGCCCTGCGCTCGATGGCCACCGCGGTCGTCGACGCCGAGATGGAGCGCCTGTCCGCGCGGCTGCCGCAGCTCGACGACGCGACCCGCGCCGAGGTGCTGCAGACCGTGCGCCGGGTGGCCGACAAGCTGCTGCACGAGCCGACCGTCCGGGTCAAGGAGCTCGCCGACGCGGAGCCCGCGGTGTCCTACACGGCGGCGCTGGCCGAGCTCTTCCGGCTCGACCCCGAGGCCGTCGACGCGATGACGCGGGCGGAGGGGCAGCCGTGACCGACACCTCCCTGCGCCCCCTGCGCCTCGGCACGCGTGCGTCCGCCCTGGCCACCACCCAGTCCGGCCACGTCGCCGACATGGTCCGCGAGCGCCTCGGCCGTGAGGTCGAGCTCGTCGAGGTCTCCACCGAGGGCGACCGCAGCGCCGCCCCGCTCGCCTCGCTCGGCGGCACCGGGGTCTTCGTCAGCGCCCTGCGCGACGCCCTGCTCGACGGGCGCGTCGACGTCGCCGTGCACTCGCTCAAGGACATCCCCACCACGCCGGCCGAGGGCATCGCGCTGGCCGCGACCCCGACCCGCGAGGACCCGCGCGACGTCGTGGTGGCCCGCGACGGCCTGACCCTCGGCGAGCTCCCGGTGGGCAGCCGGCTCGGCACCGGTTCGCCGCGCCGCGTCAGCCAGCTCGCGGCGCTCGGCCTGGGGCTGGAGCTGCAGGGCATCCGCGGCAACGTCGACACCCGGATCCGCAAGGTCCGCGACGGCGAGGTCGACGCGATCGTCCTGGCCCGGGCCGGCCTGTCCCGGCTGGGCCGCCTCGACGAGGCGACCGAGGTGCTCGACCCGCTGCAGATGCTCCCCGCCCCCGGGCAGGGCGCCCTGGCGGTCGAGTGCCGCTCCGACGACACCGAGCTGGTGGCCGCCCTGGCCCTGCTCGACGACCCCGCCACCCGCGCCGCGGTCACCGCCGAGCGTGCGGTGCTCGCCACCCTCGAGGCCGGCTGCTCGGCCCCGCTGGGCGCGCTCGCCGAGGTGGTCGAGGGCGAGGACGGGGAGGAGCTGTGGCTGCGCGCCGTGGCCCTCTCCGAGGACGGCGCCCTCTCCGTGCGGATGAGCGCGACCGGACCGGTCGAGGACGCGGCCGGGCTCGGCACACGCCTCGCGAGCGAGATGCTCGCCGAGGGAGCAGCAGACCTGATGACGGCACCACATGAACAGGGACCACCAGTGAGGAACCAGCACGCATGACGCGAGTACAGAACCCGCAGGCCACTGGCACGACGGGCCAGGGCGCGACCCCCGGCTGGGTGTCGTTCGTCGGCAGCGGACCCGGTGACCCGGGCCTGCTGACGGTGCGCGCCGTGGAGCTCCTCCAGGGCGCGGAGGTCATCGTGACCGAGGCCCCCGAGCACGTCGACCTGGTCCGCACGGTCCTCGGCCTGGTCGAGGGTCCGGACGGACAGTGGGACGGCCCGGAGATCGTCGACGGCGGCTTCGGTGAGGACGGCCAGCCGCTGACGCACGCGGCCCGCGCCAAGGTCGTCGTACGCCACGGCAAGAAGCAGCGCGTCGTCCGCCTGATGACCGGTGACCCGTTCCTCTACGCCTCCGGGCCCGAGGAGGCGCAGGCGTGCGTCAAGGCCGGCGTCGGCTTCGAGGTCGTGCCCGGTGTGTCCTCCGTCAGCGCCGTCCCGGCCTACGCCGGCATCCCGCTGACCACCAAGCGCCACAAGGAGATGGCCGTCGTCACCTGCGGCGACAAGGTCGACTGGAGCGCGTACGCCGACGACCGCACGCTCGTGCTGCTGTCCGGCGTGGGCACGATCGGTGAGACCGCCGCCGCCCTCATCGAGGCCGGCCGCTCGCCCGAGACGTCCGTCGCGATGACCCGCGTCGGCACCACGACCGAGCAGCACACCCTCGTCTCCACGCTGGCCAACATCGCCGCCGACGCCCGCGCCGCGCGCATCGCGCCGCCGGCGATCACCGTCATCGGCGACGTCGTCGACCTGCGCCAGACGCTGTCGTGGTTCGAGACCAAGCCGCTGTTCGGCTGGCGCGCCCTGGTGCCCCGCACCAAGGAGCAGGCCGGCTCGCTCTCGCGCCGCCTGCGCGAGTACGGCGCCGTGCCCGAGGAGGTGCCGACCATCTCGGTCGAGCCCCCGCGCAACCCGCTCCAGATGGACAAGGCCGTGCGTGGCCTGGTCGAGGGCCGCTACGAGTGGATCGCCTTCACCTCCGTCAACGCGGTCAAGGCCGTGCGCGAGAAGTTCGAGGAGTACGGCCTCGACGCCCGGGCGTTCTCGGGCCTGAAGATCGCCGCCGTCGGTGACAAGACCGCCGAGGCCATCGCGGCCTGGGGCCTGCGTGCCGACCTGGTGCCCTCGGGCGAGCAGTCCGCCGCCGGCCTGCTGGCGGAGTGGCCGCCCTACGACGAGGTGCTCGACCCGATCAACCGGGTCTTCCTGCCCCGCGCCGACATCGCCACCGAGAACCTGGTGGCCGGCCTGGTCGACCTCGGCTGGGAGTGCGACGACGTCACCGCCTACCGCACGGTGCGCGCGACGCCGCCGCCGGCGCCGGTGCGCGACGCGATCAAGACCGGCAAGTTCGACGCCGTGGTCTTCACCTCGTCCTCGACGGTGCGCAACCTCGTCGGCATCGCCGGCAAGCCGCACCCGTCGACGATCATCGCCGTGATCGGCCCGCAGACGGCCAAGACCGCCGAGGAGCACGGCCTGCGGGTCGACGTCCTCGCCCCCACGCCCGACGTGGAGGTCCTGGTCGACGCCCTGGCCGACTTCGGCGCCACCCGCCGGCTCGCGATGCTGGAGGCCGGCGAGCCGGTCACCCGCCCGAGCGAGCGCACGGCGTCCGGGCGGCGCAAGGCCCGCGCGAAGTAGCCCACCACCGCTGGGGAAGGATGGAGCCGTGACCGAGGAGACCAACGTCCAGGGCCCGCTCGTCCGACCCCGGCGGCTGCGCCGCACGCCCGCGCTGCGACGGATGGTCGCCGAGACCCACGTGCACCCCAGCTCGCTGGTGCTGCCGGTGTTCGTCCGCGAGGGCCTCGACGAGCCGCGCCCGATCTCCTCGATGCCGGGCGTGGTCCAGCACTCGCGCGACTCGCTCAAGAAGGCTGCCTTCGAGGCGGCCGAGCTCGGCCTGGGCGGCGTCATGCTCTTCGGCATCCCCGAGCACAAGGACGCCACCGGCTCCGGCGGCATCGACCCGGGCGGCGTGCTGAACCTCGCGATCACCGACGTGGTCGCCGAGGTCGGCGACCAGCTGACGGTCATGTCGGACCTCTGCCTCGACGAGTTCACCGACCACGGCCACTGCGGTCTGCTCACGCCCGACGGCGAGGTCGACAACGACCAGACGCTGGCGGCGTACGCCGAGATGGCCCTCGCGCAGGCCGCGGCCGGGGTCGACATGGTCGGCCCGAGCGGGATGATGGACGGCCAGGTCGCGGTCGTCCGCGCGGCCCTCGACGCAGCCGGCCACAGCCACGTCTCGATCATGGCCTACTCGGCGAAGTACGCCTCGGCGTTCTTCGGCCCCTTCCGCGAGGCCGTCGACTCCTCCCTCGTCGGCGACCGGCGCACCTACCAGCAGGACCCCGCCAACGCCCTCGAGGGCGTGCGCGAGGTGCTGCTCGACGTCGAGCAGGGCGCCGACATCGTGATGGTCAAGCCCGCCCTCGCCTACCTCGACGTCGTGCGCCGGGTCCGTGACGTGGTCGACGTCCCGGTCGCCGCCTACAACATCTCCGGCGAGTACGCCATGGTCGAGGCCGCCGCCGCCAACGGCTGGATCGACCGCGAGGCCGCCATCTTGGAGACCCTCACCTCGATCCGCCGCGCGGGTGCCGACGTGGTGCTGACCTACTGGGCCTCCGAGGCCGCCCGCCTGCTGAGTTGATGGCGCTGGCTGCTTGATGGCGCTCGCCGCTCAACCGGCGGCCTACGGGTTCATCAGGCGGTTGATGCAGGCGTTGAGGGCGGCCACGTCGAGCTGGGAGATGCCGCTGGCGAGGCACTGGGCCTGGGCCTCGAGGTAGGTGAGCGGCTGGGTGATGGTCGTGGGGACGGGGACCGTCGGGAGGGGCGGGAGCGTGGTGCTCGTCGTCGGCAGGACGGTGGGAAGGGTCGTCGGGTCCTTCGTCGGGGTCGGCGACTGCGTGGGCGTCGGCGACGGGGTCGGCGTCGGGGTCTGGGTGGGGGTGGGCGTCTGCGTCGGGGTCTGGGTGGGGGTCGGCTTCGACGTGGGCGTCTGGTCGTCCTTGCCGCCCTTGCCGCCCTTGCCGCCCTTGCCGCCCTTGTCGTCGTCGTCCTTGCCCGAACCACCCGTGCCGCCACCGGTGACGTCGGGGGTGATCACCCCGGAGGTCAGCGTCGAGGTCGGGACCGCGCTGAAGTCGCCGTCCATGTAGGCCTGCATCACCTCCAGCACGAGGTCGACGTAGGCGTTGGAGTGGTTGTAGCGGTAGACCGAGGCGCGCTGGCCCTTCTCCTCCGACAGGTCGTCGTCGCCCGAGCAGAGGTACACCGCGGTGGCGAGGGCCGCGTCGTCGACGTCCTGCGGGTTGCGGGTGCCGTCGCTGTCGCCGTCGACGCCCACGACCGACCACGTCGAGGGGATGAACTGCATCGGACCGACCGCACGGTCGTGACGGGTGTCGTTGTCGTACTGGCCGGCGTCGGTGTCGCTGATGTCCTGGGTGTTGTTCTTGCCGTTGAGGGCGACGCCGTAGATGCCGGGACGTGCCACGCCCTGCTCGTCGAGGGCGTTGCCGCCGTAGCGGCCGTGGTCGGACTCGACCCGACCGATGGCGGCGATCAGCTCCCACGGGAGGTTGCAGCCCTTGTCGGCCTGGTTGATCACGGCCTCGGCACGCTGGTAGGCCGCGAGCGCGGCCTGCGGGATGCTGCTCGGGGCGCCGGGCGTGAGGGCGGCGGCGCGGCTGACGGCGTCGTCACCGACGCTGGCGGGCGCCTCGACCGCGGCGGAGGGCAGCACCGTGCCGTCCGGGAGGGTGCCGGAGCCGTCGGGGTCGGCGCTCGCGGTGCCCGCGCCGACGCCGGCCAGGCTGGCCGTCCAGGCTGCGGAGAGCACGGCGAGCGGGATGATCGCGGTCGCCCTGTGCAGTCGGCCGGAACTCGACATGTCGCGCATCTCCCCTGGGTGGTCCTGGTGTCATGATGCCCCGATCCGGGGTCTCCCACACCTCTCAACGACGAACCGTCACACCAAGTTACGCGCCGGCTCCGTGTGCGCCAAGGCACATCCCACCCTCCCGGGCGACCGCCGACTGGGAGCCGGTTGGCCGTCTACGTGACAATGAGGCGGTGACCCCCGCGACGACCACCTCCACGACAGCGGCGAGCGAGGCGCTCTTCGAGCGTGCGCGCGCCGTCACCCCGGGTGGTGTGAACTCTCCCGTGCGCGCGTTCAACGCCGTCGGCGGCACCCCGCGGTTCATCACCTCCGCGTCCGGCGCCTGGCTGACCGACGCCGACGGCAACGACTACGTCGACCTCATCTGCTCGTGGGGCCCCATGCTCCTCGGCCACGCGCACCCCGACGTGCAGGCCGCGGTGGCGGGCGCCGTCGCCCGCGGCACGTCGTACGGCACGCCCACGGAGCCCGAGGTGGAGCTCGCGGAGGAGATCGTCGCGCGGACGCCCGTGGAGCGGGTCCGCTTCGTCTCCTCCGGCACCGAGGCCACCATGTCGGCCATCCGGCTCGCCCGGGGCGCGACCGGCCGCGACCTCGTCGTGAAGTTCAGCGGGTGCTACCACGGCCACGTCGACGCGCTGCTGGCCGAGGCCGGCTCGGGCGTCGCCACGCTGGCGGTGCCTGGCACGAGCGGCGTGCCGGCCAGCTCGGCGGGGGAGACCCTCGTCCTGCCCTACAACGACCGGGCGGCCGTCCTCGCCGCCTTCGAGACCCACGGGCCGCGGATCGCCTGCCTGATCACCGAGGCGACGCCGGGCAACATGGGCATCGTCCCGCCGGCGCCGGGGTTCAACGCCTTCCTGGCCGAGACCTGCCGCAGCCACGGGGCGCTGTTCATCAGCGACGAGGTGATGACCGGCTTCCGCGCGACCGCGCAGGGCGGCTGGGGCCTCGACGGTGCGATCGAGGGCTGGACCCCCGACCTGATGACGTTCGGCAAGGTGATGGGCGGCGGCTTCCCCGCGGCGGCGTTCGGCGGTCGCGCCGACCTGATGGCGCACCTCGCCCCCGAGGGCCGGGTCTACCAGGCCGGCACCCTCTCCGGGAACCCCGTCGCGACGACGGCGGGGCTCGCGACGCTCCGCCTGGCCACCCCCGAGGTCTACGACCACCTCGACGCCACGGCGCTCACCATCCGCACCGCTGCCTCGGAGGCGCTCGCCGCCGCGGGCGTGCCACACACCGTGCAGACCGCCGGCACGATGTTCTCGGTGTTCTTCCGCGACGCCCCGGTGCACGACTTCGCCGAGGCCAGCACCCAGGACACCGCCGCCTACGCGGCCTTCTTCCACTCGATGCTGGCCCAGGGCGTCTACCTCCCGCCGTCGGCGTACGAGGCGTGGTTCGTGTCCGCGGCCCACGACGACCGGGCCGTGTCGACGGTCCTCGACGCGCTCCCGGCGGCCGCGCTCGCAGCCGCCACGGCAGGAGGTCACTGACCATGGGTGTCCAGACGATCGTGCACCTGCTCAGGCACGGCGAGGTGCACAACCCGGAGGGCGTGCTCTACGGCCGTCGCGACGGCTTCCACCTCTCCGACCTCGGCAACCAGATGGCGCAGCGGATCGCCGAGACCGTCGGCGACCGCGACATCACCCACATGCGGACCTCGCCGCTCGAGCGCGCGCAGGAGACGGGCGCGCCGCTGGCCGCGGCCCGCGGCCTGACGCCGGTCGTCGACCCGCGGGTGATCGAGTCGGGCAACGTCTTCGAGGGCCTGAGCTTCGGGGAGGGCGCGATGACGATCATCAAGCGGCCGCACCTCTGGCGCCACCTCTACAACCCCTTCGAGCCGTCGTGGGGCGAGCCCTACGACGAGATCGCGGGCCGCATGGTCGCCGCGATCCACGACGCCCGGGACGCTGCACGCGGCCACGAGGCCGTGATCGTGTCGCACCAGCTGCCGATCTGGACCACGCGCCTGTTCCTCGAGAAGCGCAGCTACCTCCACCACCCCAAGAGCCGGCAGTGCACCCTCTGCTCGTTGACCAGCGTGGTCTTCGACGACGACCGGATGGTCCAGGTGCGCTACTCCGAGCCGGCCGGCGACCTGATCCCGGTTTCCGACCGCTCCGCGCCCTTCTCCGCCGGCGGCGCCGTTCAGGAGGACCGGCCCTGAAGCTCCGCTCGACCGTCGTCCCGCTCGTCTGGGCCTGCCTCCTCGTCCTGACGGGCTGCTCCGGCCTGTCCGGAACCGGCGACAAGGGCTACATCACCGGCGAGGGAGTCCCGGTCGAGGTGGCGCCCGCAGACCGGGAGGCACCGATCGAGCTTTCCGGCGAGGACCTCGAGGGCAACCCCGTCGACCTCGCCGACCTGCGCGGCGAGCCCGTCGTCATCAACGTCTGGTGGTCGGAGTGCCCGCCCTGCCGCGTCGAGCAGCCCGACCTCAACGAGGCGGCGGCCGAGCTCGGCGACCGCGTCACCTTCCTCGGCGTCAACATCCGCGACTCCTCTGCCGAGAAGGGGCTCGCGTTCGTCCGCAACTTCGACGTCACCTATCCCTCCATCTACTCCCCGGACGGGTCCGCGCTGCTGTCCTTCGCCGGCACGCTGAACCCCCGCTCCATCCCCAGCACCGTCGTCCTCGATGCCGAGGGCCGGGTCGCCGCGTCGGTCCAGGGGCGCATCCCCACGACCCAGACGCTGCTCTCCCTGGTCGACGTGGTGCTCGATGAGTGAGCGGCCGCTGTGACCCAGCTCGACCACCGGCCGTCCGACGACCGTCAGGCCACCGCCCTGCCCCCCGACCTCACCGCACGCGAGCTCGCGCGCTGGTCGTGGCGCCAGCTCACCTCGATGCGTACGGCGCTGGTGCTCCTGCTGCTGCTCGCCCTCGCCGCGATCCCCGGGTCGGTGATCCCGCAGGAGGACATCGACTCCCTCGCGGTCTCGCAGTGGCGCGACAACCACCCGCGCCTCGCCCCGATCTGGGACCGTCTCGACCTCTTCGCGGTCTACGGCTCGGTGTGGTTCTCCGCCATCTACATCCTGCTGATGGTCTCGCTCGTCGGTTGCATCGTGCCGCGGCTGTTCGTCTACGCCCGCGCCCTGCGCGCCCGCCCGCCCAAGGCGCCCCGCAACCTCGCGCGCCTGCCCGAGCACACGTCGTACGAGACCGACGAGGACCCCGAGGTCGTGCTGGCCCGTGCCGCCCGGGTGCTGCGCAAGCGGCGCTACCGGGTCGCAGGTCTCGAGGCTAGCTCCGCTGGCACCTCGACCGGCGAAGGAGCGTCCGCGGACTCGGTCGACGCCGAACGCGGCCACCTGCGCGAGGCCGGCAACCTCCTCTTCCACCTCGCCGTGATCGTGGTGCTGGTCGGCGTCGCCATCGGCAGCCTCTTCGGCTACAAGGGCGGCGTCATCATGTACAACGGCGCCGACTACGGCTTCTCCAACAACCTCACCCAGTACGACGACTTCGCCCCGGGCAGCCTGTTCGACCCCGCGGTGATGGAGCCGTTCTCCTTCAGCATCACCGACTTCGACGTCGACTGGATCACCGACGGTCCCCGGGCGGGCATGGCGCGCAAGTTCGTCGCGCACCTCGACTACACGACCGAGCCGGGCGCGGAGACCCAGCAGTACGACCTCCGGGTCAACCACCCGCTGTCCATCGGCGGCACCGACGTGTTCCTCATCGGCCACGGCTACGCGCCCGTCATCACCATCCGCGACGGCGAGGGCAACGTCGCGCAGTCCGGCCCGACCGTGTTCCTGCCGACCAACGCGCAGACCTTCGAGTCCTTCGGCGTCGTCAAGGCGCCCGATGCCCAGCCCACCCAGATCGGGCTGGAGGGCACCTTCTACCCGACCTTCACCATGGGCCAGGACGCCGACGGCAACCTGACCATGCCCGCGTCGGCGTGGGGCGACGCGCTGGACCCGCTCGTCTCGCTCCAGGTCTTCACCGGCGACGTGGGGCTCGACGACGGCACCAGCAGCTCGGTCTACGTCCTCGACAAGACCAGGGCCGACCAGGTGACCAAGGCCAACGGCCAGCCGTTCCGGCTGGACCTGCGCCCCGGCGAGTCCGTCGACCTCCCCGACGGGCTGGGGTCGGTGACGTTCGAGGGCCTCCAGCGCTGGAACAAGATCCAGATCAGCCGCACCCCGGGCAAGATGGTGGCGCTGACCGGTGTCGTCGCCGCCCTGCTGGGGCTGCTCGGCTCGCTCTTCGTGCGCCCCCGCCGCCTGTGGGTGCGCGCACGCCGTCGCGACGACGGCACCACCCTGGTCGAGGTGGCACGACTCGACCGCTCCTCCGGGGGAGACCCGGAGACCGGCCGCACCGAGCTCGCCGGGATCGTGGCAGCACTGAGACAGGACCGAGAGGCACGACCATGACCGACGCACAGTGGGAGACCCTCAGCAACCAGGGCGTGGCCGCCGCAGGGGTGGTCTACTTCCTCGCGCTGCTGGCGTACGCCGTCCAGTGGGCGGCGCTGCGCGACGTCCCGGTCCGGCAGGCGGTCGCCGCTGGCGGCGGGGCGCCGGTCGCCGACGTCGAGGACGACCGCACGTCCGAGCGCGTCGAGATGACCGGCCGGCTCGGCGTGCTGCTGACCGCCGTCGGCGCCCTGGCCCACTTCGTCGCGCTGGTCGGCCGGGGCATGGCCGCGGACCCCAACCGCGTGCCGTGGGGCAACATGTACGAGTTCACGCTCAGCGGCACCTTCGTCGTGGTGGCCCTGTTCCTCGCGACCACCAGCCGCTGGCGGCTCTCCTGGCTGGGCCCGATCGTGGTGGGCTTCGTGCTGTGCGTCCTGCTCGCCGACGTGCTGTGGCTCTACGAGCCCGTCGCTCCCCTCACCGAGGCGCTCGAGTCCTACTGGCTGGTGATCCACGTGGTCGCCGCGGTCATCGCCACGGGCGCCTTCACCCTCGGTGGGATCACCTCGATCCTCTACCTCCTCAAGGCGCGCTCGACCAAGGAGACGGGCTACCTCGCCCGCCTGCCCGAGCTGCCCGACCTCGACCGCATCGCCTACCGGATGCACGCCTTCGGCTTCCCGGTGTGGACCTTCGGCGTCCTGATCTCCGGCCCCATCTGGGCGCACCAGGCGTGGTCGTCGTACTGGAACTGGGACCCGAAGGAGGTGTGGGCGTTCATCACCTGGGTGGTCTACGCCGCCTACCTCCACGCCCGCGCGACCGCGGGCTGGCGCGGCCGCAACGCCGCGCTGCTGGCGCTGGTCGGTGCCGCGACCCTGTGGTTCAACTTCATCGGGATCAACTTCTTCAGCACCACGAGCCAGCACTCGTACGCCGAGAGCGCCGGGCAGGAGCGCTCAGTCGTCCTCCGGGTCGCGGCGGCGCCGGTCGATGTCGCGCAGGAAGTCCGGGTCGTCGTCGGGGCCGATCACCCGCGGGCGTGAGACCCCGCCGTCGCCGCCGTCGCCGATCCGCCTCAGGATGAGCCTCACGAGGAGCCACACGACGAACGCGATGACGGCCACCACGAGCAGCACCTTCAGCATTCCCCCAATGTAGACGGCCCGTCCTAGGCTGGACCCGTGAAGGAGTTCGTGGTCTACACCGTGCTGCGGGTCGTGCTGTTCCTCGCCTCCCTGGGCGTGGTGGTCGGCGTGATGGCGCTGCTCTTCGACGGCAGGTTCCACCTGTTCTGGGCCGTCGTCCTGGCGTTCCTGGTGTCGGGCATCGCGTCGTACTTCATCCTCGACCGGCAGCGCGAGGCCTTCGCCCGCCGCGTGGAGAACCGGGCAGCCAAGGCCTCCGCGGCCTTCGAGGAGCGCAAGGCGCGCGAGGACGAGGACTGAGCGGTCCCGGCATGGGCACGCGGTCGATCACCCGGCGGCAGGCCCTCGCCTGGCGGATGCGCCGCCAGCACCTGCGAGACGGTGCCGCCGACGCGACGGAGGTGGTCCGCACGCTGGCTGCGGTGTCGGTGTTCGGCTCCGACGCCGACCTCGCCGTCCGGCGGCGGCTGGCGGACCCGGGCGAGCCGGGGGAGGTCGAGCGCGCGCTGGCCGAGGGCCGCCTGGTGCGCACCTTCTCCTTCCGCGGGTCGGTGCAGGTGATGGCGCCGGAGACCGCGGGCACCTACCTCGCGCTGCGGGCGGCCGGACGGCAGTGGGCGCGCGCGAGCTGGGTGGAGCACTACCGGCTCTCCCCGGAGGACTGGCCGGAGCTGCGCGAGCTCGTCCGCGGGGTCGTCGCCGACGGCCCGGTGCCGCCGCAGGCGGTCGCGGACGCGCTGGCCGGACACCCGCGCTTCGGCCACCTGGCGACGGAGTTCGCCGAGGAGAACACCACGTTGATGAAGCCGTTCGCCTGGCAGGGCGACGTCGTGCTCGGGCCGAGCCTCACCGGGCCCCTCCTGCTGCAGAGCCCCACGGTCGCACCGGCCTGGGCAGGCATCCCCGACCTCGACGAGGCGGGTCACCGGGCGGTCGTGGACTACCTCGGCGCCTACGGCCCCGCGGGCCCCGAGCACCTCGAGTACTGGCTCGGTGGCGGCCTCAGCGCCGGGCGCTCGCGGCTCGCCCGGTGGTGGACCGAGCTCGAGGACCGGCTGGTCGAGGTGGACGTGGAAGGGCAGCCGCGGTGGCTGCTCGCCGAGCACGAGGCGGAGCTGGGAGACGTACGCCCCGAGCCGCACGTCGTGCTCCTGCCGGGCAAGGACGACTGGGTCATGGGCCCGGGCACCAAGGATGCCTGGGTCGTGCCGCCCGACCAGCGCAGCGCGATGACGCGCGGCGCGAACCCGGTCGTCGTCGACGGGGTCGTCGCCGGCACGTGGCGCGCCGACGCGGACGGCGTCGAGGTGACCTGCTCCCTCGCCGGCGAGGCGCACGAAGCGGCCGTCGCCGAGGTGGCGCGCCTGGGCCGGCTCCTCGGCCGCGAGCTGTCGCTCAGAACCCCGTGAGGCTGTACGGCGGGTCGCTGAGGTCCGCCATCGCCCCGAGGCGTGCCACCGCGTCGGAAGCTCCCTCCACGCGGCCGGCGTGGTGCATCCGGCGTACCTCCACCTCGCCGAGGTAGAGCGAGGCGAGCGTCTCCGCGGTGACGCCCACGTCGGCCGGCCGGTCGGTGCGCGTCACGCTCGCCACGCCGCCCGACGTGGAGAGCTCGTAGCGGCCGGAGGCGTGGCCCTGGGCGTCGTCGACCTCGAGGACGACAGTGCCGTCCTTGGCCCACGGCCGGGCGGCCAGGCACCGTGGCACGTCGAGGACCCGGAGCCAGAGGAACTCCTCGACCTCGGTGGTCTTGACCCGGTTCATGTCGGTCAGCGCCCACACGACCGGGTCCTCGGGGTGGAAGAGGTTGAAGGTCACCGTGGTGACCCGGTCCATGTGGCCGAGGAACGACCAGAACGCCAGCTGTGCCTCGGGGGTGAGGGCGACCATCTCGTCGACCTTCACGGAGTTCTTCTCGCCGTGCTTGAAGAGCACGAAGCCGTCGACCTCGCCGGTGGCGTCGAGGTGCACCGCGCCGCGGAGCTTGCGGTTGGCGGACCCGCTCTCGAAGTCGAACGCGGCGCTGTGCATGTCCTCGTACTGGACCGGCCACTCGACCGAGCCGCGCTGGCGGGCGTGGAAGGTGTCGAAGACGGCCTTGACGTGGGGCCAGGCGTCCGCGGGCTCGACGAGCTCGACGCGGCCGGTGTCGACGAAGGAGCGGAAGCCGAAGCCCGGCCCGGTGTCGAGCTCGACGCCCTTGCGCAGGGTCGCGGCACCGAAGCCCCAGCGGCCGTAGATGGTCGCCTCGGAGGCCGTCAGCGCCGCCATCGGCACGCCCTGCGCGACGGCGTCGGCGAGGTCGTCCTCGATCATCCGGCGCAGCAGGCCCCGGCGGCGGTGGGTCGCGCTGGTGGTGACGTCGGTGACCATCCGCAGGGGCAGCAGCTCGCGCCCCGCGTTGAGCGTCTTGTCCAGGCTGGCGTAGGTCGCCACCGGCATCGGCCCGGCGCCGAACTCGCCCTCGGGCAGCCAGGCGCCGCGCACGGTGACGTCGTCGGCGCGGTAGTGGCCCACCCAGCGGTCGATGAGCGCGTCCTCGGGCCGGTCCTCGCGGAAGCCGCGCAGCACCGCACCGATCCAGCCGCGCCGACGGGCGACCGCCTCGTCGGACTCGTCGTCGAGGTCGAGGATCGCGAAGTCGTAGTCCACCCGCTCCACGCTAGTGAGGGCTGCCGCTCCGGGCCACGGAATATCGGGTCAGCGCATCCGCGGCCAGCGCGTGCCGTCGGCCTTCGGCCAGGCCCAGCGGTTGAGGGCGAACAGCCCGGGCGCGAAGAGGACGAGGAGGACGAGGCCGAAGACGCGACCCCCGTTGTCGCTGCCGGCCAGGAGCAGGCCGAAGCCCATCAGCAGGAACGGGGACGTCATCACGGTGACCATCCAGAACAGCACCTTGCGCGCGGCATGCGTCTCGGTCGCCTGCGGCGCCGGGACGTGCAGCCCGGCCAGCACCCGGTCGAGGTCGCCGTGGGTGCGCGCCGTGAACGCGCCGGTGGTGCGCTCCGCGTGCTCCTCCGGGGTCAGCCGCCCCTCGGCGAAGGCCTGGTTGAGGACGCCCGCCGCCAGGTCGCGGTCGGTGTCGGAGGCGAGGGTGGACGCCCGCAGCTCGGCGTCGGCGGCCGCCCGCGCCTCCTTGCGGCGTACGGCGTCGGCGACCTGCCGCTGGACGAACGCGTCGAGGCGGGCGCTCTCCTCGGGCTGCTGCTGGGACATACGACGAGGATCGCATGCCCGCGCGGGGACGGCTGGGCGAACCCCGGATCTCAGGCGACGAACAGGGGCGCCGCGACGAGCACCGACCAGATCAGCTCGGCCGCCCCGGTGCCCGCCAGGACCGGGACCAGCGCCGGACCGGCCGCTTGGCCGAGGACGGCGCGCGTCGGTGCCGCCGCCCGGGCCAGGAACCCGAGGCCGACGAGCGCCCACCAGGTCGTCGCGGCGGCGACGGCGACGACGGCGGCCGCCGCGACCAGGACCAGGAAGGCGTAGAGGAGGCGGGTGCGCTCGTCGCCGAGCCGGACCGCGAGCGTGCGCTTGCCCGCGACGGTGTCGGTGGGGATGTCGCGCAGGTTGTTGGCCACGAGGATCGCGCAGGCGAGCGCGCCCACGCCGACACCGGCGTAGAGGGCGGCCCACTCCCAGGTCCTCGTCTGGACGTAGGTCGTGCCGATCACCGCGACCAGTCCGAAGAACACGAAGACCATCACCTCGCCGAGGCCGAGGTAGCCGTAGGGCTTCTCGCCGCCGGTGTAGAACCACGCCGCGACCACGCACACGGCGCCGACCGCGACCAGCCACCACGCGGTGGTGGCCGCGAGCACCAGGCCGGCGAGCGCGGCCACGCCGAAGGCGGCGAAGGCAGCCGCCTTCACCGCGCCCGGCGACGCCGCCCCGGAGCCGACGAGGCGCATCGGCCCGACCCGGTCGGCGTCGGTGCCGCGGATGCCGTCGGAGTAGTCGTTGGCGTAGTTGACCCCGACCTGCAGGGCGAGGCTGACGAGGAGGGCGAGGGCCGCCTTCCACCACACGAGCGCATCGACGTACGACGCGACGCCGGTGCCGGCGAGCACGGGCGCGACGGCGGCGGGGAGGGTGCGCGGCCGGGCGCCGGCGATCCAGTCAGCGGAGGAGGTCACCGGTGGATCATGGCAGCCCGTCCAGCGGCGACGCGCCGCCGGGCTCGGCCGGCTGCTCGACGGTCGGCGGGCCGACCGGGGCGTCCTCGACGGCGTGGGCGGCCGCGTCGGCCAGCACGTCGGCCGGCACGTGCTCCTCGAGGAAGCGGCGGGCCATCGCGGTCGAGGGGTGCAGGCCGGCGGCCGCGAGGACGATCAGGCCGGCGATGACCAGCCAGCCCGCCGATCCCCAGTTCATGGCGAGGAACGTGAACGCGGCGGGCGCCCAGACCCGGCCCAGCGTGCCGGCGAGCTCGGCGGCACCCTGGTACTCGCCGCGGCGGCGGGGGTCCATCAGCTCGGCCTCGAAGGTCCAGCTCGCGGCGGAGAGGTAGAGCTCGGCGCCGGTCAGCGTGACGTGGCCGAGGAAGAACAGCACGATCGTCCACAGGCCCACGGTGTGGTGCGTCGAGAGCGTGATCACGCACGAGATGACGAAGAACAGCGTCGAGACCCGGATCGCCCGCAGGGCGGTGGTGACGTCCTTGACGCCGCGGGCGGCAGCCATCGGCAGCACGATGCACATCACGGTGTTGGTGCCGAAGAGCAGCGACAGGATCACCCAGGGTGCGTCGGTCTTGTCGACCAGCCACAGCGGGATGACGACGTTGAGGATGACCTGGTTGGTCCAGAGCACGCCGTGGAAGAAGCTCGACACGAGCCAGCCGACGTTCTTCATCGGGCCCGGTCCCGGGATCGTCGCCTTGCGCTCCTCCGGCGTGCGCATGTCGTGCGCGGCGTGGGGCAGCCGGGTGATGTTGACGGCGTTGAAGAGGAAGACGACCGAGGTGAAGACGGGCATCACCATCAGCAGCGTGAGGGACTCCGGGCCCAGGGCGATGATGCCGAGCAGCGAGCCGAGCGTGAAGCCGACGTTGAGCGCGGAGTACATGTAGGCGCGCGACGTCACCCGCTCCTGCGGTGGCAGCACGTCGATCGTGTAGGCCCCGTGCGCGACGCCGCCGAGGGCGCCGATGACCTCCATGGTCACCGCCATCGCGAGGTAGCCCTGGAAGGAGTCGATGAACGGCCAGACCGCGAACATCGCGCCCTGGCCGGCCGAGCTGATGGCCCAGCACCGCTTGGCGCCGAGCCGGTCGACGACGCGGCCCATCGGGTACGCCGCGATGAACGACGCGATGCCCGCGATCGTCAGGCCGAGGCCGACCTGCACCACGGACAGGCCGACGACCTGGGTGAAGAACACCGCGGAGCCGGCCATGAAGGTGCCCTCGCCGAGGGCGAAGAGGAGCGACTGTGTCGCCAGGCGCCCTGCCAGGGGCGATGGTGGAGTGGCCTGCTGCTTGAAGGTCGACACGATGCTCATCGGGGCCATTGTGAGCCGTGGGTACGACGTCCGTCCTCCGATTTCCGGAGAGTCCTTTACTTTTCCGCACCGCCCCGGAAGCCGCGGCGCTCGCGGCCGTGGCCGCCCTCGCCGAGCGCGGCGTCGGGTCCGGGGGGTGGCGGCGGACGACATCGAAGCAGCCCCTCGGGGTGTCGTGTGCCGCCACCTTCGCGTCCGTGCCGGACTAGGACTGGTCGTCGGTGTCCTCGCCATCGGGGCGACCCTGCGCCATCCGGCGGGTGTCGCGCTCGATGCCCCGCGCCCGGCGGCGCTCGAAGAGGAGGATGGCGGCGACCACCCCCACCATCACGAGGACGGTGAGCACGAGGCGGAAGGCGTCCATCACTCCACCATGCCACCGGGCCGGTCGGCGGGGGAGCGCGGCCGCAGCGGTGCGGTCACGCCCCGGGGACGACGCGCATGTCGCGGTCGGCACCGCCGTCGAGCGCGCGCAGCGCCTCCTGGTAGGCCTCGCTGTCGTGGGCCGCGACCGCCGCCTCGACGGACGGGAACTCGATGACGATCGTGCGGGTGGACTGGCCCCTCTCGAAGGTCACCTCCGGCATGCCGCGCACGAGGAAGCGCCCGCCCGCCGCCGTCAGCGCCGGCCCGGCCAGCGCGGCGTACGCAGCGACCTTGTCGGGGTCGTGCACGGCCTGGTAGGTGGTGATCCAGTAGGCAGTCATGCCGCCGACCCTACGGCGGAGGGCCGCCTCAGGCGGCGGAGCCGTGACGCGCGAGATAGCGCTCCGCGGCGCGGGCGGACGGCCCCATGGTGAGGGTCGCGACGAGGCAGATCCCTGCGATGGTGATCCAGCCGAGGGAGCCGTGCTCCATGGCGAGCCAGGTGAAGAGGGCCGGCGCCCACACCGAGCCGGCGGTGTGGCCGATGTGGGCGGCACCCTGGTACTCCGCCCGCTGGGAGGCGTCGGTCAGCTCGGACTGGAAGCCCCACGAGCCGGCCGACTGGAACAGCTCCGCGCCGGTGACGGTCACGTGGCCGAGCCAGACGAGGAAGATGGTGAGCCAGCCGACGGTGTCGTGGGTGACCAGCACGATGGCGCAGGACAGGACGAAGAACCCTGCCGAGATGTACGACGCCCGCAGCGAGCGCGCGACCGAGTCCACGCCGCGGGCCGCGGCCACCTGCAGCAGGACCGCCATCACCGTGTTGGTGCCGAAGAGCCAGGCGAGCAGCACCCGCGGCGCGTCGGTCTCCTCGACCAGCCAGAGCGGGATCACGATGTTGAGCAGGACCTGGTTGGTGCCCAGCACGCCGTCACCGGTCATGAGGGCCAGGAAGGCGCGGTTCTTCAGCGCGGCCGGCTTGATCACCGCCTCCTCCGTCGCGACCGGCTCCTTGGCGGGCGGGTCGGGGAGGCGGGTGATCCAGTAGGTGTTCAGCAGCAGGACGAGGCCGGTCAGGATCGGCACCGCCCGCACCACCGCGTCGCTGTTCGTCGCGAGGGCCAGGCCGCCGATGAGCGCGCCGACCGTGAAGCCGATGTTGAGCGCGGCTCGCATGAACGCCTGCGACTGCACGCGCTCCTCGCGGGTGAAGATGTCGATCGTGTAGGCGCCCCGGCCGCTCCAGCCGGCCTGGCTGACCACCTCCAGCGCGACCATCATCACCAGGTAGGCGGCGAAGCCGTGGATGAACGGCCAGACCAGGTAGAGCAGGGCGGTCAGCCCGGCGCCGATCGCCCAGATGCGCTTGGTCCCGACCCGGTCGGCGAGCTTGCCCGCCGGCACGGCGAAGAAGAACGACGCGATCCCGGCGACCGTCAGGCCGACGCCGACCTGCGCGGCCGACAGGCCGACGATCTGGGTGAAGAACACGGCCGAGCCGGTGATGAACGTGCCCTCGCCGATGGCGAAGAGGATCGACTGCACCGAGAGCGACCGGGCGAGCGGGCTCGCGGGCAGCTGGCGCTGGAACCAGCTCCCCCTCGGTGTCCCGGCGCGGGTGGCTGCCTGCTCGTCGGTCTCCTCCATCGCAGGCCATCGTGGCAGAACGGATAGCGTGGGTCGCGTGAGTTTCCTGCGGCCCTCCGACGACCCCCCGGTGGCGGTCCGGCAGCTGGCGCGGTGGCTCGAGGACGACGAGCCCGACCCCCTGCTCATCGAGACGTCCGGCTCGACCGGGAGGCCGAAGCGGGTGGTGCTGCCGCGCGACGCCGTGGTCGCCAGCGCCACCGCGTCCGCCGCGCGGCTGCAGGGCTCCGGGCGCTGGCTGCTGGCGCTGCCGTCGTCGTACGTCGCCGGGGTGCAGGTGGTCGTCCGGTCGCTGCTGGCCGGCCACGACCCCGCCGTCGTCGACGGCCTGGACGTCGCCGGAGCGCTCGCCGGCGACCGCACCGATGCGGCGGCCTTCCTGTCGCTCGTGCCGACCCAGCTGCACCGGCTGCTCGACCGGGCCGACCAGCACGCGGCGCTCGCCAGCCTCCACACCGTCCTCGTCGGCGGAGGTGGACTGGACGCCCGCCTGCGGCGCCGGGCCGAGGACGCAGGCGTCCGTGTGGTCGTGACCTACGGCTCCTCCGAGACGGCCGGCGGGTGCGTCTACGACGGCCGGCCGCTGGACGGCGTCGAGGTGCGCGTCGACGACACCGGCCGGGTGCGCATCGGCGGGCCGACGCTGTTCAGCCACTACGAGGGGGATCCGCAGCTCACCGCGGAGTGCCTCGTCGACGGCTGGTTCCTCACCTCCGACACCGGTCGCGTCGACGACACCGGTCGCCTCCGGATCACCGGTCGCATCGACGACGTCGTCATCAGCGGCGGGGTCAAGGTCCCGGTCCCGGCGGTCGCCGAGCGGCTGCGCGAGCACGCCCTGGTGGAGGACGCCGAGGTGCTCGGCGTGCCCGACGACGAGTGGGGCCAGCGGGTCGTCGCCGTCGTGGTCGGCACCGCGCCCGACCCCGAGCTGCGCGACTGGGTGGGCCTGGTCCACCCGCGCTCGTGGGCACCGAGCCGCTTCGTGCGGGTCGAGGAGCTGCCCCGGCTGCGCAACGGCAAGGTCGACCAGCAGGCGATCCGGGCCGCCCTGTGACGCCGCCCGTGCACGTCTTCTCGATCCCGCTGCGCACCCGCTTCCGCGGCATCACGGTCCGCGAGGGCGTGCTGCTGCGCGGCGAGGCCGGGTGGGGGGAGTTCTCGCCCTTCCTCGAGTACGACGACGACGTCGCGCGGCCATGGCTGGCCTGTGCCCGCGAGGCCGCCGACGAGGGCTGGCCGGAGCCGCTGCGCGACCGGGTCCCGGTCAACGTCACGGTCCCTGCCACCGACCCCCAGCACGCCTACGACATCGTCCGCGCCGGTGGCTGCCGCACGGCCAAGGTCAAGGTCGCCGAGCGCGGCCAGGCGCTGGCCGACGACGTCGCCCGGCTCGAGGCGGTGCGCGACGCGATCGGGCCCGACGGCCTGGTCCGGATCGACGCCAACGGTGCCTGGGACGTCGACGCGGCCGTCAAGGCCATCGCCACCCTGGACCGCGCGGCCGGGGGCCTGGAGTACGTCGAGCAGCCGGTCGCGAGCGTGGAGGACCTCGCCGTCGTGCGACGCCGCGTCGCGGTGCCGATCGCCGCGGACGAGTCGATCCGGCGCGCGGCGGACCCCTACCGGGTGCGCGACCTGGAGGCGGCCGACATCGCCGTGCTCAAGGTCCAGCCGCTGGGAGGCGTCCGGGCCTGCCTGCGGATCGCCGAGGACATCGCGATGCCGGTCGTGGTGTCGAGCGCGGTCGAGTCCAGCGTCGGGATCGCCGCCGGCGTCGCCCTCGCCGCGGCGCTGCCCGAGCTGCACCACGCCTGCGGGCTGGCCACCGTCCAGCTCCTCACCGACGACGTGGCGGCCGAGCCGCTGCTGCCCGTCGACGGCGCGCTCCCGGTGGGGCGGCCGGTCGTCGACGACGCTGCGCTGGCCCGGCTGGCCGCCGCCCCCGACCGCGTCGACCACTGGCGTCGCCGGCTCGACGCCGTACGGCAGGATCGGCACCCGTGAGCAACCCCTCCACCGACCTCGCCCGTGCGGCGGTCACGGCGCTGCGCGGCTCCGCCGTGCGCGAGGTCGTGCTCGCGCCGGGGTCGCGCAACGCGCCGCTGTCCTTCGCGCTGTACGACGCCGCACAGGCGGGGGGCCTCCGCCTGCACACCCGGATCGACGAGCGCACCGCGGCCTTCCTCGCGCTCGGCCTCGCGAAGGTCGGCGGCCGCCCCGCCGCGGTCACCTGCACGTCCGGCACGGCCGTGGCCAACCTGCTGCCCGCGGTGGTCGAGGCGGCCCACGCCGGGGTGCCGCTCGTCGTCGTCACGGCCGACCGCCCGGCCCGGGTGCGAGGCACCGGGGCCAACCAGACGACCCACCAGGACGGCATCTTCGGCACGTTCGCCCCGACGCTCGACGTCGCCGCGGCCGACCTCGCGGAGCTCGTGGCCTTCCTGCGCAGCCACGAGCACCGCCGCCCGGTGCACCTCAACCTCCAGCTCGACGAGCCGCTGCTGCCCGACGACGGCGGCTGGGACGGGGGAGAGGTGCCCGAACCGCCGGTGGCGGCCGACGCGTCGCCCGTGGAGCACCTCGTCCTCGACCCCGGACCGCGCACCGTCGTGGTCGCGGGCGACGACGCCGGTCCTCCCGCCCGGGTCCTCGCGGAGAAGGCCGGCTGGCCGCTGCTGGCCGAGCCGTCCAGCGGGTGCCGCACGGGCGACAGCGTGGTCCGGACCTACCGGCTGCTGCTGGCCGGCACCCTCGGCGACCGCGTCGAGCGGGTCGTGGTCCACGGGCACCCGACGCTGTCGCGCCCGGTCTCGCGCCTGCTCGCCCGCGAGGACGTCGAGGTGGTCTCCGTGCGCCACCGGGGCATGTGGTCCCAACGCCCGTTCCGCGTCGCCCGCGAGGTCGACCGGGTCGACGTCAGCCGTCCCGACGACCCCGCCTGGGCCGCGGAGTGGCACGAGGCCGACCGCCGGGTCTCACGCGACCTCGACGCCCTGCTGGCCGGCGAGCCCGACCTGACGCCGTACGAGGTGGCGGGGGCGGTGAGCCGCGCCCTGCCGCCGGGCGGACTGCTGTTCGTCGGTGCCAGCAACCCCGTGCGCGACCTGGACCTGATGGTGGCGCGCTACGAGGTCGGCGGTCGTCGCAAGGTGGTCGCCAACCGCGGGCTCGCCGGCATCGACGGCACCATCAGCTCGGCGGTCGGTGCGGCGCTCGGCCGTCCCCGCTCGTCGCGCGCGCTCGCGCTGATGGGCGACGTGACCTTCCTCCACGACACCACCGGCCTGGTGCTCGGCCCGCGCGAGGAGAGGCCGGACCTGACGATCGTCGTGGTCAACGACGACGGCGGCTCGATCTTCGCCACCCTCGAGCAGGGCGCCCCGGAGCACGCCGACCGGTTCGACACGCTCTTCGGCACTCCCCACGGGGTCGACCTCGCGAGCCTCTGTGCGGCCGTGCGCGTCCCGCACCTGCGGGTCACCAGCCTGCCCGAGCTCGAGCACGCGCTCGCGACGCCGAACGGCGGCATCGAGGTCGTCGAGGCCCGCGTCCGCCGCGACAACCGCGGCGAGCTGGACGCAAAGATCCGCGCGCTGGCCCTTCCCTGAGATCAGGGCCGGGCCAACGCGCGGATCCGTGGTGTGGAGCGTGGTGCGTCAGCTGCTGTGCGTCAGGAGGCGGGGGTCTCCCACACGCGCACCCAGTCGACGTACATGTGCTGCGGCAGCTTCGAGTCCTTCATCTCCAGGGCCTCGTAGTCGGAGGCGAGGAGGCTCAGGATGAGGTACTGCTCGGTCTTCGAGACGCGGGCCGAGGTGCGCCAGGTCTCCTTGCCGTCGATGTAGAAGATGATCGACTTCGGGGTCCACTGGACCGAGAAGACGTGGTAGTTCTTCGACCAGCCGTCCTTCTTGTTCTTCAGGAACGACTTCGAGTCCTTGATCCACGACCCGGTCTTGATCAGGCGCTTGCCCTTGTACCAGTGGATGAAGCTGGTGAGGCCGCCCTGCGGGTGCTTGTCGCCGAAGTACTCGATGACGTCGATCTCGTGACCGTCGCTGCCCGGCTGGTTCTCGCCGACGGGCTGCAGCCAGAAGCTGGAGTGCTGGCCCTGCGACTTGTGCATCTTCACGCGCGCGGCGGCGACGCCGTACTTGAAGGTGAAGCCGTCACGCGAGCCGATGTGGCCGTTGAGGCGGTAGGAGATCTTCTTCTTCAGCTTGCGCGACTTGGCCAGGCACTTGCCCGAGCGCGTCTTGTCCTTGATGACGCTCAGGCGCACGGCACCGCCGGCGACCTTGACGGCCGACGGGTCGCCCTTGGAGCAGTAGCGCTTGCTGGTGGGCTCGTAGTCCTGGCCACGCATGCTCCACGCCGGGCCCAGCGTGCTGCCGGAGAACTCGTCGGTGAACGTGGGGGTCACCCAGCGGGCCGTGTCGGCGGTCTTGCTGGTGACCTTGCCCAGGCCCTTGAACTTCTGGGCGGTCACGCGGTAGGTGAGCGGCTGGCCGTTCTTGGAGACGGCGGCGCGGAAGTAGGCCCGCCCGGACTTCTCCTGCTTGGCGGTGCCGACCTTCTTCCACGACGAGCCGTTGAGCTGCTCGAGGACGACCTTGCGGCCGACCTTCACGGGCTTGATCGTGGCGGTGACGGCGCCCTTGGCGCTGTTGGCGCTGGCGGCGCGACGGCCCTGCTGGACGATCTGGGGCAGCACCTCCAGCGAGACCTTCTGGCCGGCCTTCTTGCTCACCGACGTCGACGCGGACGGCGCCGCGGAATCGGTGGCAGAGCCGGACTCGGTCGACAACAGCATGGACGCGGGCAGGAGCAGCGCGGCAACGCTGCCTGCGAGCACGCGGCGTGCAGACATGTGAACTCTCTTCGTCTCGGGTGCGATTGGTGTTTCCCCCAGGGCACTCCACCCGTCGGAGGCGGCACCACCCTAACCTCGCACCCCACCCGTCACGCATTCGACAGGCGAAGTGGCCCGCACGAGCGCAGGCATAGGGTGACTCCATGCGCATCACCAAGTTCGGGCATGCCTGTGTGCGGGTCGAGCAGGACGGGCGCGTGCTCGTGCTCGATCCCGGGGTCTTCACCGACGCCGCCGCCCTCGACGGTGCGGACGCCGTGCTCATCACGCACGAGCACGCCGACCACGTCCACCCCGACCACCTCCGCGGGAGCGACGCGCCGATCTGGACCATCGCCGCGGTCGAGCGCCGGCTGCGCGCGGAGGCGCCCGAGGTGGCCGAGCGCGTCACGGTCGTGCGGCCCGGCGACCGGCTCGAGGTGGCCGGCGTCCACGTCGAGGTCGTCGGTGAGCTGCATGCGGTGATCCACCCCGACTACGACCGGTTCGACAACTCCGGCTACCTCCTCGAGGCGGGCGGCCGCGGGCTCTACCACCCCGGCGACGCGCTGACGCCGCCGCCGCGCGCGGTCGACGTCCTCCTCGCGCCGGTCAGCGCGCCGTGGCTCAAGGTCTCCGAGGCGATCGACTTCGTCCGCGAGGTCGCGGCACCGACCTCGTTGGCGATCCACGACCGCGTCTACAGCGACGTCGGCCTCGACATGGTCGCCACCCACATGGCCAACCTGCTGCCCGAGGGCGTCACCTTCGAGCGGCGCGAGCCCGGCCAGGACCTCTAGGTCCTGCCGTCAGGCGTCAGCCCGCCTCGAGCGCGTCGCGCACCGGGACGAACTTCGCCTGCGACTCCGCGAGCTCGGCCTCCGGGTCGGAGCTGGCGACGATGCCGCAGCCGGCGAAGAGCCGTACGCCGCCGTCGGTGACGGCCGCGGAGCGCAGCGCGATGCCCCACTCGCCGTCGCCCGAGGCGTCCATCCACCCGACAGGCCCGGCATAGCGGTCGCGGGGCATGCCCTCGATCTCGGCGATGAGGCGCGTGGCCGCGGGCGTCGGGGTCCCGCCGACGGCGGCCGAGGGGTGCAGCGACTCGGCGAGCTGCAGCGACGTCGCGACGTCGTGCACGACGCCGTTCACGTCGGTGGCCAGGTGCATGACGTTGGGGAGGTGCAGCACGAACGGCGCCTCCGGCACGTTCATCGACGAGCAGTGCGGCTCGAGCGCGTCGGCGACCGAGCGGACGGCGTACTCGTGCTCCTCGAGGTCCTTCGACGAGCGGGCGAGGGTGGCGGCCAGCGCGAGGTCGCGCTCGTCGTCGCCGGTGCGGCGGATGGTGCCGGCCAGCACGCGCGAGGTGACCAGGCCGCGCTCGCGCCGCACCAGCATCTCGGGCGTGGCGCCGAAGAGCCCGTCCACGTGGAAGGTCCAGCACATCTCGTACTGGGCGGCGAGGCGGCGCAGCGGCCAGCGGACGTCCAGCGGCTCGTCGGTCGAGGCGATGAGGTCGCGGGCGAGCACGACCTTCTCCAGGTCGCCCGACGCGATGCGGGAGACCGCCTCGGCGACGACGGACATCCACTCCTCGCCGTTGCGGGCGCCGTCGGAGAAGGTGAGGCCGACCGGCGGCCGCGGCGCCGGCGCGGGCCGGAGGTCGGGCGCCTCGACCGAGACGGTCGTCAGCCAGGTGCGGTCGCCGCGACGGCCCACGACGACCTGCGGGACGACCAGCACGGAGTCGCCCGGCTCGTCGGCGAAGGCGAAGGCGCCGAAGCAGACCAGCCCCGTGCCCGGCTCGCCGACCCCGTCCTCGACCTCGGCACGGGCGACGGTCTCCGACCACCACTTCACCGCGTCGCTGAAGCGGGTCGGTCCGGAGGTCTCCAGCCGCGCGGCCTCGCCCCAGCCGACGAGGCCCTCGCCGCGGCGCAGCCAGCTGACCGGCGACTGCTCGGGGAGCAGGTCGAGGAGGGCGAGGTCGCCCAGGTCGACCGGGACGGTGCGCACCACGAGCGGTGCGGTGCCTCCCGGGGCGGGGGCGGACGCGGGGGTCGTCACGAGGGGAGAGCGTACGCCGGGCGGTCCAGCGCTCGTGAACAACATCGACAAACCACGAACAGGAGCGACGTGGATCACCTAGGTTGCCGCCGTACACGACGTGCAGAGGAGCTCGCAAGTGCCTGTTCACGAATCGCCCCTGACGCGCCTGGAGCGCCACGCGCGCGGCCGTGCGCTCGAGGTCGCGGTCGCCGAGCAGCGCGGGGGCTCCTGGGCGTCGCTGACCTGGAACGAGCTCTACCGCCGGGTGATCGACGGTGCCGCCGGCATGATCGAGGCCGGGGTCAACCCGGGCCAGGTCGTGGTCATCCGGGTGCCGACCGGCATCCGCCAGCTCGAGCTCGAGCTCGCCACGCGCGTCGCCGGCGCGGTCCCGCTCCTGCTGCCCGACCACATGGACCCGCACGAGGTGGGCCGCCTCCTCGACGAGATCGAGGTGCGCCTGGTGATCGTCGACCACGAGAGCCGGCTGGTCCTGCTGCGGCGGGCGGGGCTGATGGACGCCCAGCTCTTCGAGTGCGACGACCGGTCGTGGGAGCGGCTGCGGGCGATGGGGCTCGACCGGCGCAAGCGCCAGCCCGACCTGCTCCGATGGGTCGACTCCGCCCGGTCCGGCGCCCCGTCCAGCGCCGTCCTCGGCCTGCCGCGCGAGAAGTCCCACGCCTGGCTGTTCCGCCCGGAGTCCTCGGGCATGCTCACCGACCTCGTGGCCGAGGACGTCGTGCTCCTGACCGGCGAGGCCAGCGACCGGTTCACCACCGTCGTCCGCGACGCGCACCTCAGCGCCGGCTGCCTGCTCGTCTGGGTGGAGCGTCCCGAGCAGCTCGAGCCCGCTCTCGCAGCCTGGTCGCCGACGCACGTCCTGCTCGACCACGTCACCGCCCGGGTGCTCGAGGAGCTCATCGTCGCGGGCCGCATCGACGGGACGCCGTGGCACGAGACGCCGCAGGAGGTCCTGGAGGCCACCTCGGCCCGGGTCGCCGAGGCGAAGCTGACCTCGCGGACCAGGAAGCTGGCGGGGGAGGTCTCCGCCCTCGCGCCGTGGTGGGGCGGCCGCCTCGAGGTGCTCGTCCTCGACACGCGCGTCAACCGCACCGTCAGCGGCCTGGCCACCACGTTCGGCTTCCGCATCGGGCGGATCGCGCACCACCCGGCGGTCCGGCTCGACCTGGCGCGCGAGCACGCGGTGGTGGCGGTGCCGGACGCGCCCGCCGTCGAGGTCCCGGACGCCGCGCTGCCGCGTCGGGGCGGCCGCAGCGGCCTGGACTCGGCCTTCACGCTCTCGGGCTCCTAGCCCGCCGGACGCGCGTCCCACCCACTGGGACGTGCCGCCGCATTTGGCCACCTCACTGCCACGGACGGGTAACAACCCGGACGCGAAGCAATCCTCGCGGAACGATTGAGCCATCAACTTGGTCGGCTGCGAAAGGGGTTCGAGATGGCCTACATCCCGGTGACCCGCGCCCCTGCGCTGCCGACGGGGGTCGTGGACGCGCAGGGGACGTCCTCGCAGTTCCGGACGGTGCGGGAGCACGCCCGCACGCGCGGCGACGACGTCGCGTACGTCGTCCGGGCGGGCGACGAGCCCGACCACCGCACCTGGGCGCAGGTCGCGCAGGCGGTCGAGCGCGCCGGTGCGGGACTCGTCCGCAGCGGCCTGCGTGCCGACCAGGTCGTCGTGTCCCTGCTGCCGGCAGGGCACGCCTGGCCCGAGCTCGACCTGGCCCTGCAGGCCATCGGCGCGGTCGTGGTCCACGTCTCGCCCGGCGCCTCCACCGCCGACCTGGTGCGCGCGCTCGAGGACGTCGACGTGCGCCTGGTGGTCGCGGAGGACGAGGCCGACCTGCGGCGCCTGCACGGCCTGACCTTCCGCTCGGCCGAGATGTTCGCCCTCGACGCGGGGCGCGGCTGGGAGCGGCTGCTGGGCCTCGGCGCCGAGCGGCTGACGATGGACCCGGACGCCGTCGCGCGCGCCGACCGTGTCGTCGACCCCGCACTCTCCGGCCCGCGGGTCCTGCGGGCGGGTGCCCCGCTCGCGCGGGTGGGCCCCGGCGCCGGAGGCGCCCCGGTCCTGGCGCCGGACGCCGTGGTCGTGCTGGTGGGCGACGTGGCCGACGCGACCGTCCAGCTGGTGCGCGAGGCGCACGTCGCGGCCGGCTGCACCCTGCGCCACGTCGCGGACCACCAGCGCCTGGCCGAGGAGCTGGCCGACCTGGGCCCCACGGTGCTCGCGGTGTCGTCCGACGCCGCCGCCGGGCTCCCCGCCGTCCTCGAGGACTCTCCCGCTCGCCAGCTGCTGCGCCGGCGCTCCGGCCGGCCCCGCGGCACCGACGCGAGCGCGTTCGCCGCCTGGCTGGGCGGGCACCTCGAGCTGCTCGTCGCGGACGACCTCCCGGACCGCGTCGGGAGGGCGGTGGTCGAGGCCGGCGGCCGGACGTGGGGCCCGGCCGCCGGACTGCTCCCGGCCGACCTCCCCGTCCCGCCGCCCGTGATCCTCGGCGACGCCTCGACGCTGCCGCGCCGGTCCCGCCGCGAGCCCGGGCGGGACTTCCAGTTCGACAACGACCGCGAGACGCCGGCGCCGGAGCCCGAACCATCCGCCTTCGCGCTGCCGTCGCTGCCGCTCTTCGGCGGTGAGTCCTATCTCGACAGGCTGCTGCTGGCCCAGGCCGGCCAGGGCCCCCGATGACGGAGCGACGCTCCCGACTCTCCCTCACCGTGCGGCGCCGCGCGCGTCGTACGCCCCCGAACCCTCCTGGCCGTGGTGGCCAGGACGAACACGAAGGAACTGACATGACCAACGTTGACGTCATCCTCAAGGAGGCCGTCGGCATCGACGGTGCCGTCGCCGCCCTGCTCGTCGACTACCAGTCGGGCATGGCCCTGGGCCAGGCCGGCGACGCGAGCGTGCTCAACCTCGACGTGGCCGCCGCCGGCAACACCGACGTGGTGCGCTCGAAGATGCGCACGATGGAGAGCCTCGGCCTCGACGACCACATCGAGGACATCCTCATCACGCTGGGCAAGGCCTACCACCTGATCAACCTGCCCAAGGGCCACCCGGGCCTGTTCATCTACCTCGTGCTGGACAAGGGCCGCGCGAACCTGGCGATGGCGCGGCACAAGCTCGCCACGCTCTCCACGCAGCTCGAGATCTGAGCGCCCCGGCCGAGGTCAGGATCGGTAGACGATCACCTTGTCGCCGATCCTGACCTGGTCGAAGAGCCACTCCACGGCCGCCCGGTCGCGCACGTTGACGCACCCGTGGGAGGCGCCGTCGTAGCCGTTCGCCGCGAAGTCGGGGGAGTAGTGCACCGCCTGGCCGCCGGAGAAGAACATCGCGAACGGCATCGGGGTGTCGTAGAGGCTGGACACGTGGTCACGGGACTTCCGGAACACGGCGAAGGCGCCCTCGCGGGTCGGCAGCTCGTCGGACCCGAAGCGGACCTCGACGCTCTTGCGGACGACCCCGTCGACCACCCAGCGCAGCGAGCGTGACGTCTTGTCCACGCACATCGCCCGCCCGGTCGTGCACCGCGGGTCGAGGGCCGGTCCGGACGGCACGATGTTGAACAGCTCGGCCCTCGTCGGCTGCCGCGTCATCTCCTTGAGCCGCGAGAGCGTACGACGGTCGACCTGGCCGGTGACCGGGATCCGCCGCTTGGCCTGGAAGCCCTCGACGGCCTTCACCGTGGAGGCGGCGTAGCGCCCCGTCACGGCGCCGTCGTACCAGCGGACCTGCTGCAGCCGGGCCTGCACCTGGCGCACCCACATGCCGGTGTCGCCGCGCTGGAGCAGGGGCCGTCCGGGCGTGTAGACGTTGTGGAGCGCCTCGGTGGTCGGCTCGGTCGTCAGCGCGGTGATCCGTCGCCACGTGCGCTGGTCGACCACTCCGTCGGCGGTCCAGCCGCGGCGCCGCTGGAACGTCGCCACCCCCGCCTGCGTCTCGCGGTCGAACCGGCTGGTGACGACCTCGGAGTGCAGGTCGAGCTGGTGCAGCCTGCTCTGCAGCTCGCGGACGCGCCAGCCGGTGTCGCCGAGCTGCAGGGGCGTGAAGGCGCTCCGGTCGGACGGTGCCGCGGAGGCGGTGCCCGGCCCGGTGAGCGCGGTGACGCCGGTCAGGGCGCACACGAGTGCGAGGGCGAGCGCGAGCAGACGCCTGTGTGACATGTGGATCCTCCCCCTGGAAGCCATCGGCAGTGGTGATCATAGGGACGCGCGCCGACACCCCCGCGTTGCACGTCCCGGGCTGCGGACGCCTACGCTCGGCGCGTGGCCCGCGCTGACCTGGACAAGCAACCGACCGACGTACGTCGCATGTTCGACACCGTGGCCAAGCGCTACGACCTGACCAACGACCTGATGACCGCCGGCATCCAGCGCAGCTGGCGGCGGTCCATGGTCGCCGCGGTGGACCCGCGTCAGGGCGACCTCGTCCTCGACCTGGCCGCCGGAACCGGCTGCTCCAGCGAGCCGTTCTTCGCGCACGGCGCGACTGCGGTCCCGTGCGACTTCTCCGTCGGCATGCTCCGGCAGGGCAAGAAGGACCGGCCGTCGCTGCCCTTCGTGGCCGGTGACGGCACCCGGCTGCCGTTCCTCGACGACACCTTCGACGCGGTCACCATCTCCTACGGCCTGCGCAACTTCGTCGACCCGGTCGCGGGCCTGGCGGAGATGCTGCGCGTGACCCGGCCGGGGGGACGCCTGGTGGTGTGCGAGTTCAGCCGTCCGACGAACGCTGCGTTCCGCGCCGTCTACCTCGACGGCTTCATGCGGGCCCTCCCGCAGATCGCCTCGGTGACCGCGAGCGCGGCCGACGCCTACGTCTACCTCGCCGAGTCGATCCGGGCGTGGCCCGACCAGGAGGGTCTCGCCGCGATGATCGCCGAGGCCGGCTGGCAGCGGCCGGAGTGGCGCAACCTCACGGGCGGCATCGTCGCCCTGCACCGCGCCACGGCCTGAGCGAGGCCCTCGATTTAGGGCACGGCCTCATGGCCTAAATCCGCAGGTCAGAGCCCGGATCGATGGTCTGCACCCCGAGGTGACGCACGCCGCACCAGCGTCCTAGACTGTGGCCCGCGCCACTCGTGAAGACATTCACAAGGTCACATGTCTCCACCCGACTCGGGCGCAGGTCCACCGGAAGGGAAGCGATGGAGCTCTACACGCCGATCCTCGCGCTGGCACTGATCGCGACCGGTTTCGCGGTCTTCTCCGTGATCATGAGTGCCTTCATCGGCCCGAAGCGCTACAACCGGGCCAAGCTCGACTCCTACGAGTGCGGCATCGAGCCCACGCCGCAGCCCGTCGGCGGCGGACGGTTCCCGGTGAAGTACTTCATCACCGCGATGCTCTTCATCGTCTTCGACATCGAGATCATCTTCCTGTACCCGTGGGCGGTCCACTTCGACGCGATGCGCCTGTTCGGCCTCGTCGAGATGGTCCTGTTCATCGCCACCGTCTTCGTCGCGTACGCCTACGTGTGGCGCCGCGGCGGGCTCGACTGGGACTGAGGCCCGTGATGCACGCACCTCACGACCCTCAGAAGGAGATCTGACATGGGACTCGAGGAGAAGCTGCCGTCCGGCGTCCTGCTCACCACCGTCGAGGGCGTCGCCGGCTACATGCGCAAGGCGTCGTTCTGGCCGGCCACCTTCGGCCTGGCCTGCTGCGCCATCGAGATGATGACCACCGGGGGCCCGAAGTACGACCTCGCGCGCTTCGGCATGGAGGTCTTCCGCGCCAGCCCGCGCCAGGCCGACCTGATGATCGTGGCCGGCCGGGTCAGCCAGAAGATGGCCCCGGTCCTGCGCCAGATCTACGACCAGATGCCCGAGCCCAAGTGGGTGCTGGCGATGGGGGTGTGCGCCTCCTCCGGCGGGATGTTCAACAACTACGCGATCGTCCAGGGCGTCGACCACGTCGTCCCGGTCGACATGTACCTCCCCGGCTGCCCGCCGCGCCCGGAGATGCTCATCGACGCGATCCTCAAGCTGCACGACCAGGTGCAGCACACCAAGCTGGGCGCCAACCGCCGCGACGAGATCGTCGAGCGGGAGACCGCCGCGCTGCGCGCGCTGCCGACCTCGGAGATGAAGGGCCTGCTGCGGTGACCGACGACAAGAGCGACAAGAACGAGTCGGCGCGCCCCGCCGAGGAGCGCAACCTCGAGTCGGCCAAGGACGCCACCGGCACCGGCACGGGCGTCGAGCAGCCCGCGCCCGAGCAGTCGCCCGAGAACGTCCCCGCCCCCACCGGCGAGGTGCGCGCGGTCGGCGTACGACGCGGCATGTTCGGCGTCACGGGCACCGGCGACACCTCCGGCTACGGCGGCCTCGTCAGCGCGAAGGTCTTCCCGGCGCCGTCGGCGAAGCCCTACGGCGGCTGGTTCGACGAGGTCTCCGACGCCCTCGAGGCGCGGCTGGAGGCCACCGAGCTGACCGCGGCCATCGAGAGCGTCGTGGTGCACCGCGGCGAGATCACCTTCCACGTGCGCCGTGAGGACCTGCCGTTCGTCGCCCAGATGCTGCGCGACGACGAGGCGCTGCGCTTCGAGTTCTGCTCCGGCGTCAGCGGGGTGCACTACCCCGAGGACACCGGCCGCGAGCTCCACGCCGTCTACCACCTGACGTCGATGACCCACAACCGCCGGATCCGGCTGGAGGTGTCCGTCCCGGACTCCGACCCGCACCTCCCGAGCCTGGTGAGCATCTACCCGACGCTCGACTGGCACGAGCGGGAGACCTACGACATGTTCGGGCTGGTCTTCGACGGCCACCCGGCCCTCACCCGCGTGCTGATGCCCGACGACTGGCCGGGCCACCCGCAGCGCAAGGACTACCCGCTCGGCGGCATCCCCGTGGAGTACAAGGGCGGTTCCATCCCTCCGCCGGACCAGCGCAGGAGCTACAACTGAATGTCACCCCACAACGTTCTTCTCCTCCGCTTCGCTCCCCCGAACAACGCCGCGGGGACCCCGACACCTCCAGGAGTGTCCAGGTATGAGTACTGAGCAGGACCTCTACGCAGCGCCCGGCGAGACCAGCCAGGGCCGCGTCTTCACCGTCACCGGCCAGGACTGGG
>JAYSEC010000001.1:1765-3081 GCA_041914085.1 Nocardioides sp. | reverse complement strand
GCGCCCGGCGAGACCAGCCAGGGCCGCGTCTTCACCGTCACCGGCCAGGACTGGGACTCGGTCACCCAGAGCATCGGCGAGTCCGCCGAGGAGCGGGTCGTGGTCAACATGGGGCCGCAGCACCCGTCGACCCACGGCGTGCTCCGCCTGATCCTCGAGCTCGAGGGCGAGACGGTCACCGAGGCCCGCTGCGGCATCGGCTACCTCCACACGGGCATCGAGAAGAACATGGAGTACCGGTCCTGGGTGCAGGGCGTCACGTTCTGCACCCGGATGGACTACCTCTCGCCGTTCTACAACGAGGCCACCTACGTCCTGGGCGTCGAGCGCCTGCTCGACATCGAGGACGACATCCCGGAGAAGGCGCAGGTCATGCGCGTGCTCCTGATGGAGCTCAACCGCATGTCGTCGCACCTGGTGGCGATCGCCACCGGCGGCATGGAGATCGGCGCCCTGACGGTGATGACGATCGGCTTCCGCGAGCGCGAGCTCGTGCTGGACCTCTTCGAGCTGATCACCGGCCTGCGCATGAACCACGCGTTCATCCGCCCCGGTGGTGTCGCCCAGGACCTGCCGCCCGGCGCGCTCGACGAGATCCGCGACTTCATCGCGCTGATGAAGAAGCGCCTGCCCGAGTACGCCGCGCTCTGCAACGCCAACCCGATCTTCAAGGGGCGGCTCGAGGGCGTCGGCCACCTCGACCTCGCCGGCTGCATGGCGCTCGGCCTCACCGGCCCGGTGCTCCGCTCGACCGGCTACGCCTGGGACCTCCGCAAGACCCAGCCCTACTGCGGCTACGAGGACTACGACTTCGAGGTCCAGACCTGGGACACCGCCGACTCCTACGGCCGCTTCCGCATCCGGCTGAACGAGATGTGGGAGTCGCTGAAGATCGTCGAGCAGTGCGCCGACCGCCTCGCCGGCCTCGAGGGCGCCCCGGTGATGGTGGGGGACAAGAAGATCGCGTGGCCGAGCCAGCTGGCGATCGGCAGCGACGGCATGGGCAACAGCCTCGACCACATCCGCCACATCATGGGCGAGTCCATGGAGGCGCTGATCCACCACTTCAAGCTGGTGACCGAGGGCTTCCGCGTCCCGGCCGGCCAGGCCTACGTCCCGATCGAGTCGCCGCGCGGCGAGCTCGGTGCCCACGTCGTCTCCGACGGCGGCACCCGGCCCTTCCGTGCCCACTTCCGCGACCCGTCGTTCACCAACCTGCAGGCGACGAGCGTGATGAGCGAGGGCGGCATGGTCGCCGACGTGATCGTCGCCATCGCCTCCATCGACCCCGTGATGGGAGGAGTCGACCGATGAGT
>JAYSEC010000001.1:0-1665 GCA_041914085.1 Nocardioides sp. | reverse complement strand
CGATGAGTGCCGACAACAGCATCGAGCGCGCCGGCCTCGACGAGAAGACCTGGGCCGAGCTGCGCGAGATCGCGGCCCGCTACCCCGAGGCGCGCTCCGGGCTGCTCCCGATGCTGCACCTCGTGCAGTCGGTCGAGGGCCGCATCACCCCCGAGGGCATCGAGGCGTGCGCGGAGGTGCTCGGCATCAGCGCCGCCGAGGTCAACGGCGTCGCGACCTTCTACACGATGTACAAGCGCAAGCCGGTCGGCGACTACCACGTCGGCGTCTGCACCAACACGCTGTGCGCGGTGATGGGCGGCGACCTGATCTTCGAGCGGCTCAAGGAGCACCTCGACGTCGGCAACGACGAGACGACCGAGGACGGCAAGATCACCCTCGAGCACGTCGAGTGCAACGCGGCCTGCGACTACGCCCCGGTGATGATGGTCAACTGGGAGTTCATGGACAACCAGACCCCCGAGTCCGCGGTCCAGGTCGTCGACGACCTGCGCGCCGGCAAGGAGGTCCACTCCACGCGCGGCCCGCGGCTGTGCACGTGGCGCGAGGCCGAGCGCGTGCTCGCCGGGTTCCCCGACGACCGCGCCGACGAGGGCCCCGCGGCCGGACCGGCCTCGCTGGTCGGCCTGAAGGTCGCGCGGGAGAAGGGCTGGACCGCTCCGGAGGTGGAGAAGAAGTGACCGACACACTGACCCCGGTCCTGACGGACAACTGGGACGCCGAGCGCGCCTGGACCCTGGCGTCGTACGAGGAGCGCGGCGGGTACGCCGCCCTCGACAAGGCGTTCGCGATGGCCCCGGACGACGTGATCGAGGCCGTCAAGGAGTCCGGCCTGCGCGGTCGCGGCGGCGCGGGCTTCCCGACGGGCATGAAGTGGGGCTTCATCCCGCAGGACAACCCGCGGCCGAAGTACCTCGTCGTCAACGCCGACGAGTCCGAGCCGGGCACCTGCAAGGACATCCCGCTGATGATGGCCAGCCCGCACACGCTGGTCGAGGGCGTCATCGTGTCGTCCTACGCGATCCGCGCGAACACGGCGTTCATCTACGTCCGCGGCGAGGTCCTCCACGTCATCCGCCGCCTGCAGCGCGCGGTGCAGGAGGCCTACCTGGCCGGCCACCTCGGCAAGAACATCCACGGCTCGGGCTACGACCTCGACCTGGTCGTGCACGCCGGCGCCGGTGCCTACATCTGCGGCGAGGAGACCGCCCTCCTCGAGGGCCTCGAGGGCCGCCGCGGCCAGCCGCGCCTGCGCCCGCCGTTCCCGGCCGTCGCCGGGCTCTACGCCAGCCCGACGGTGATCAACAACGTCGAGTCGATCGCCTCGGTGCCGAGCATCATCACCCACGGCGCCTCGTGGTTCGCCTCGATGGGCACCGAGAAGTCCAAGGGCTACGGCATCTTCAGCCTGTCCGGCCACGTGCAGAGCCCCGGCCAGTACGAAGCCCCGCTGGGGATCACGCTGCGCCAGCTGCTCGACCTCGCCGGCGGAATCCGCGAGGGCCACGAGCTGAAGTTCTGGACGCCCGGCGGCTCCAGCACCCCGCTGCTGACGCCCGAGCACCTCGACGTCCCGCTCGACTTCGAGTCCGTGGGCGCCGCGGGCTCGATGCTCGGCACGCGCGCGCTGCAGATCTTCGACGAGACGACCTGCGTCGTGCGCGC